>CAMBXP010000012.1 GCA_945871895.1 Chryseobacterium gleum
TTATTTTTTAACGTTTATGAATTTAAAGCTCAAGTATCTTGTGCAGGAGTTCCAGCTTTTGTTGTTTGGAATGGTTCTAATCAAACTTTATATAATGGTGGATATGGCGGGGCCACTCCAAGTAGAGTAGTTTACGGTGGAAATTTGTACCAGGGTGCAAGTGCTGAATATCAATGGTATAATCACAATGGTTTACCAGGGAGTTTTGCTAGGTGGGTTTTACAGGGAACTTGCGCAGTTGCTTGCACCAACGCATCAATTTCCGCACACCCAAGTACTTCAGCCGCTTCACGATGTATAAACGGTACAGCATTTTCTGCACTTTCAGTTACTGGTGCAGGTTCAGCCACATTGTCCTATCAATGGCAGTCTTCAGCGCAATCGAATTTTTCAAGTGGGGTTTCAAATGTTGGAACAAACAGTGCAAGTTACACACCAGTAAACACATCTGCAGGTACATTGTACTACAGATGTGTTGTAACATCAAGTTGTAATAGTTCAACGGCAACAAGTAATGCTTCGGGCGCGTTTACTGTAACCGCAGCCCCATCTGCAGGAACATTAAGTGGTACGCAAGGGATATGTGTTGCAGGTTCAAGTACTTTTAGTTCTACAGTAGCTGGAGGAAGTTGGAGTTCAGGTAGTACAGGAATAGCCACTATCAATGCATCAACAGGAGTAATAAGCGGTGTTGCAGCAGGAACCGCTACAATGACATATACCGTAACAGGAACAGGAGGTTGTTCTAATGCTACTGCTACCCGAACAGTAACTGTAAGTGCGGCATCTGTAGGAGGAACTATTGCAGGTAGCGCAACAGTATGTACAGGAACAAACTCTACTGTATTAACATTGAGCGGTCATACAGGAAATGTTACTCGTTGGGAATCTTCACCTTCAAGCACTTTTGCTTCCGCAGTTACAAGTATTGCTAATACAACAACAACATTAACAGCGACGAACTTAACAGCAACCACTTACTACAGAGCGGTAATTACAAGCGGTTCATGTGCTGCTGCAAATAGTGCAACAGGAACCGTTACAGTTAATCAACAATCAGATGCACCTACATCAATAAGTGGAACAACGGATATTTGTAATGGATCGAGTACCACTCTAACTGCGAATGGTGGCATAGCAGGATATGATGCAGATTATGTGTGGTATTCTTCGGCTTGTCCAACAGATATCTATACGCAGGAATGGGCAACACAACCGTTTACTTTAACAAATACAACTCAGAATTCTTTAAGTAATGGTGTATTAAACGTTACATCAACTACTGATGATCCTATGATTACTATGTCTGGTTTGGGTTCATTTGATCCTAGCACATACCGTTATATTAATATCAGATATAGAGTTACTGCAGGAACAGCAAACGACCTTGAGATTTTCTTCTTCAATACAGCACATAACAATGCTGTAGCCGGAGAATCAGTGTCTGAAATTTTAGTTAGTGACAATACATGGAGAACAGTATCACTAGATATGTGGACTGATCCTCAATACAAGACGGGTGGAAATATCACAGGATGGCGTTTTGATTGTGCAAGAGCACCATTCGTAACTATGGATATTGATTTTATTTCATTATCAACGCAGGCATTTATAGGATCTGGGTCAACATTTAGCGTATCTCCTACGTCTACAACCAATTACTACGTTAGCTATAAAGGTGGATGTAATACAACATCTTGTGCATCAACCTCTGTAAATGTTAGCCCAACATCAGTTGGCGGAACGGTTGCAGGAAGCGCGACTGTATGTACAGGAACAAATACTACTACGCTAACATTGAGCGGTCATACAGGAACAATTACACGTTGGGAATCATCACTTGACAACTTTGCAACTGCAGGAACAAGTATTGCCAATACAACCACCACATTAACAGCGACCAACTTAATAGCAACAACTACATATAGAGCAGTAGTAACAAGCGGTTCTTGTGCAGCAGCAAATAGTGCTACAGCAATAGTAACAGTAAGTCCGGCAGTAAACTACGGTACAGTAGCCTCTGGCAATCAAACGATATGTAACGGCGCTACGCCTAGCTCTATGAGTGTAAGCGGAGCCGTAGGTTCGGGAAGTTTCACCTATCAGTGGTATTCACAAAGTGGTATAGTAACTGCACCAACAGGATCATCTACTGCAGGGTGGACTAGTCTAGGTACTACAGGCGGGGCAAATACAGCAACTTACACTCCGGCTTCAGGAATATCCTCTAGCACAACTTATGCTTGTTTAGTCACTCCTGGCGGAAGTCCTACTTGCGGAACAGGAACATGGGCAACATCGGCAAGACAAGTAACGGTAAGCGCTCCACTTAGTGTTTCTCCTGGTGGAGTTAGCGATCAATTATTGGTTTGGTTAAAAGCCGATGCAGGAACATCGTCGCTTTCTACATCTTGGCAAGATCAAGGTTGCAATGCAAACCATTATGCCACTGTAAGTGGACCAACGGTAATTTCAAATGATATTAATTTTAACCCTGCCATTGAGATTTTAAGTGGCGGTTTTAATGGCCCTGCAGGTGCTGCAATAGGTACTAGCTGGACGCTGTTTTCGGTGCATCGACTCTTGCCTTCGGATGCTAATGGAAGATTAATTGATGGCGCTACAGGGAATAATCTTTTAGCAAATCACGGTCAATTCTCTAACGGAATATACTTGGAAAATAATCCCGGGGAATACAATAATACAGGTATTGCCACCACCACAAACACACAAACTCAAACTTTATATTGCTATAGCCGAGACAACACTACTGGTAATATTATTGTTAGGGTAAATGGAGTATTGTTAAAAACATTTACGGGTACAAATTCTGGATCAGGATTGGTTTGGGATTTGAATCAGGGAGTACAGTCTGGAGAGCGAACTAATTCTAGAATAGGTGAGTTTATCATTTACAATAAAGCCCTCGATGCAACCGAAATTTCCAAGGTAGAAACTTATTTGGCGGCGAAATACTCCTTTTCAGTAGGGGGTAATTATGTGTCTACAAGTGGCACTGCCTATTGGAATGCGTCGCTAAGTACCTCTTACAGCAATGAAATAGTGGTGATAGGTAAAGACAATAATGCAGCCCTTTTGCAAAAACAAGCAAAAACAAGGGATGATTCATTAAGAGTTTTCGTATCTACTTTGGCAGCTAACAATTCAACAAATGCAGGAACGATCACCAACGATCAATCTTTTATCGCGCTGGGCCACAATGGCGCTAAGTTAAAGGCCAACTACGGTTCTAATAACGAAAAACCTGTTGGTATTACCAGTAGATTGGCTAGAGAGTGGAAGCTTGTAAATACCAATTTTGCCGATAATTTTTCGATAGAAGTAGAGTGGGATAGTATAGGCAATGTAAGTCTTTCCGATTTAAGATTATTGGTAGATGATGATGGTGATTTTTCTAACGCAACAGTATACAGTTCTGCCAATGGCTTAACATTCGCTTTTGGTTCTATCATAGTAAAGGGAATTAGTACTTCAATGATTCCCTTAAACTCAACAAAATATATCACCATAGGTTCGGCCAGCGCATCTACACCTCTTCCAGTTCAGCTCATCTATTTCAACGGAGAACTCATGGAAGATAATGTGCTTTTAAGTTGGCAAACTGCATCGGAAATAAACAACGAAAAATTCATTGTAGAAAAGTCTTTTGATGCTAACAATTGGTTTCAAATAGGCGAAGTAAAAGGAGCAGGAAACTCTGCTAATGTTTTGAATTATTCATTTTTTGATGATGCCTTAATTTTAGGTACGCAATACTATCGATTAACACAAATTGATTTTGATGGTACCAAAGAAACGTTTAAAGCAATTGATGTCTCGAAAATAGCTACTGCACCTTTTGAAATTAAAGTGTTTCCTAACCCTATGAATGAAGAAGTTAAAGTGAGTTTTTTCGCCGACAAGCAGGGCTATAGTCGCTTTAGAATTTATGCTGAAAGCGGCCAGGAAATGTATTTTGGTTTAGTTGGAACTTTACAAGGAGAAAACTCTTTTAGCTTTAATACATCTCATTTTGCAGAAGGCATATATGTATTCAAAATAGAAAAAGAAAATGGTGTTGTAAGTACAGTAAAAGTTGTGAAATAAATTTTACAAAGTAAAAAACCCCTTTACCCTTAGTGTAGGGGACAGCCTTGTGGTTTTTTTAAAATACGGGCAACAACTTTTTAGTCAGCCGATTTAGAACTTTTTGCTATAAAACCACGAATGCTAAAGATGCCTTTAATGGCTCTGTTAGTCCAAATAACTTCTCCAAGGACTGCCGGTGGTATTCAATGACAAGCTGTTTTTTACAATTTTCACGAAGAGTTAAAACATAATCTTATAACTACCCACCGGGAAGAATCCCAGCTGATATTCTGTTTTCACATCTTTATTTACGTTGTCGTAAACTTGTTGAAACACATTCTTGGTATCTAAAATATTTTGCACGTTGAATGAAATTTCTTGCGTTATTTTTTTAGAGTTGATGCGTATGCCAGCTTTTAAATCGGCACGAAAATAATCGTGAAATCTTTCATTGTAAATGTTGCTTTCGTCAAATACTGCTTTACCCGCCAATTGTGATTTTGCTAGGTCGATAGGTATATATCTTTTTCCTCCAGCATAGGTTATTTTAGCATCAATTTGCAACACTACTTTTTTACTTAAATTGAATTCGGCACCTCCCAAGATGTTGGCAGCATAGTTACCGCTAAATGCGGTATTGTACTCAACACCATTGCCACCAAGGTATTTCGAATCGTATAAAGATCCACTAAACAAGAAGTAATATCCTTTGTGAAAGTTTCTTTCTAAGGTAAGTTCTACACCAATGTTTTTTCCAGTTCCATCATTTTGTAAACTGTCAACCCTAGGAAAGGTAAAGTCACTGCCGAAATTGGCCAAGCTAAAGAAGGAGTTAGGCAAAACCGGTATGCCCGATACTTGCTGGTAATAGCTTTCTAATTTTACGCGTGTATGTTGGTTGAAAGAATGGTTGTAGCCCAACACCAAATGATTGCTTCGCGATAAATCTAAATTTTGGTTGGTGCGCACCATGTTATTGCCCACCGTTGTTTCTAGCAAATAAACACTAAAGGGTTGTATTTGCGAATGCATACCAGCGCCCAAGGAAATGGTGTTGTTTTTAGCTAGGTCCCAGGAGATGCCACCGCGCGGTTCTATAGCATAAGAATTGTTGAGCGTAAGTTGCTGATAATGCGCGCCAATGTTGGCTCTTAGCTTGTCGCTAAATTTATGTTGCCATTGAGAGTAAGCTTGCAGTAAATAGGTATTTCCGGTAAAATCGTAGCCTGTAAACCATTGGTAATTGGAACGAAATTTCTCGTAATATCTAACATGGTATAGATCTAGAATTACTCCGCTTTTCCAAGTGTTTCGTGCATTGAATTTGGTATTGATGTACCAGTTGAAAGAGTATTTAATCTCGGCTGTTTTATTGTCGTAAATTAAACCCGGATTTTGGAAATCTTTATCCAGTGAATCGCTATGCACCGTTTGCGAAATACCCGAAACAGCGAATACCGATTTCATGTGTGTTTTTTCGTTGAAGTAGTAGGTATGGCCAATGCCCGAAACACCCATTTGTGAAATTAAATAGTTGTTGGTGCCTTGTTGTGTGTAAGAAACATCGCCTTCTTTTTTCGCTTCATCGGCCAAAATAGAAATGGTGCTGTAGCCTCCAACACCAAACATCTCGAGTTTTCCGTATTTTTTATTCATAGGAATGTCGATGTTGAAAGTTAAATCTTGGTATTGAGGAATGGCTGCAACTCCAAAAGAAATGCCCACTGCATCAAATATTCCTAACGTAGAGTAACGGTAATTTGCCATGTAAGATGCTTTGCTTTTTTTGCTAAACGGACCCTCAACGCCTAGCTCAACGCCATTGAATCCAAGCATTCCCGTTCCTTCAAATTTTTCGTTGTTACCGTGGCGCAGTTTTAAATCGAAGGCACCAGCCAAAGCATTACCGTAATCGGCCGGAAAAGCTCCTGTCATAAAATCAGATTTCGCCAAGTTGTTGTTGTTGAGAATGGTGATGGGTCCGCCTGTGCTGCCCAACGACCCAAAGTGGTTGGGATTAGGAATATTGATGCCATTTAAACGCCATAAAATACCTGCCGGTGAGTTACCACGAATGATGATGTCGTTGCGGTTATCAGAAGCAGAAATTACACCTGCATAGTTCATGGCCATGCGCGATACGTCGCTTAAGCTACCAGCAAAACGCTCGGTTTGTTTGGGCGACATATTTACGTTGCTGGTGGTAATCATCTCGTTCTCGGCTTTATTGTCTTTTTTAGCCGATATTTTAATCTCATTCACCGTGGTTACTTTCTCTTCCATCTCTATTTCGAGGTACAATTCTTTACCCGATTTTACTTCTTGGTTTTGCAGATAAATGGCATGATGCGCAATAGAAGAAACAGATATGGTTTGTCGGCCTACAGGCACTTTTTGCAATCTAAAAAATCCTTTATCATCGGTAGCTGTAGCAATTTCGGGGTCGCTGTTTTCTACCATCACCGAGGCGCCAGCAATTGGCGATTTCGAATTTTTATCAATGATTTGTCCGCGCACCGTTTGCGTTAATTGCGCTTGCATATAAAAAGTCAAAAATGTGAAAGTGCACAAAAGGAAATGTTTCATAGCCTATGCTTTAGGCTGCAAAAATACAGATATCCATTTATTAAAAATATCTTTGTACCTTAAATTAACAAAATGAGGATTATTTTACTGTCGCTTATAATGCTGCTATTCGTTAATGTTAGCGCTCAAGAATTGGCTACCGACACCATTACACACAAGGGAAAATCTTGTTATGTATATCCTTACAATTTTGAGTGGAAAAAGCCCTATAGAGGAAGAAAATACTTTCAGGAAAATGCCGATATCCCTCCCATTTTTGATTCACTTCCAAGTGGAAATTACGTGATGCTTCATGCTTTTAAGCCCACATTTAGAAACAAAAGAAAAAACAAGCGCGGCAAACTAAAACCCATTGTAGGAGCCGAATTTAGTGTTGAAAATGGCAAGTTGAATGGAAAGGTAGTGTACTATGATTACAACGGACAGAAGCGCAAAGAAGGTTATTTTAAAAACGGTTTGAAAGATGGTGAATGGCTGTACATTTCTAGTTATTACAGTATAGAGAAAAAGAAAGAAGTACCGTACCTATCGGGTATTTGCAGCTTTAAAGACGGCTTGGAAGAAGGTTTACAAAAAGAACTTAATGCCATCGGTAAGCCCGTTGAAGAATACATTAAAAAAGGCAAAGGTTTTGTAAAATATTATAAAGTGTTTTATCGAAACAACGGCCAAACTTTTATTGATGTGCGTGCAGATTCGGTGACGGAACTAAATAGAATAGGTTTGTGGCCTTTGCAATTTGCTGGAAGCTTGGTGTACGATACCGCAGTTACTGTGATAGATTTTAGTAAAATGACACCCAAGCAGTTAAAGCAATACCGAAAGACATATGGCTATAAACGTTTTTACGACAACTACGATAACGATTATTACATTAATAATTACTACAGTGGGTACCAAATACCTTCAGAAATTCCCTTTGTTGCTTATCATGAAAATGGCGAAGTATTAGGAAGATTCTCGGGAGTATCGTCTTTGGATAAATGGAGCTTGCAATTTGATACCATTTACAATCCGCTAAAAAAACCTGCATTAATTAAAGTGCCTCTTCCCGATTCTAATGACCATGTTCGTTTTCGCTTAGATTATTATAAGCCAACAGGTGCTTTAGTGAAGCAAACGTATTATGTTTTAGATAGCATGGGTGAATACAAAAACTACAGAAGAGATAAGGTAGTTGATGGGAAAATGCAAATGCTTAAAGCCGACTTTTCTTATTTCTACAGCAGCGATTGGAAGGGTAAAAAATTAGATTCTTTGTACTTACTATCGGTGGAAAAATCGACGTATGGCAGCACCACTACATTTGAGTACATGTCGCCCAAAATTCCTTTCAAAAAATTCGTAAATGAAGTAGATAGTGCAACAGGTTTTAAAAAGTATTATACTATTTTAAAATACGACACCTCTGTTTTTCAATATAAAATAACAGCCGATTTAGGCAGAATCTCTGTGCACGGTTTTTACCATTGTGATACCTCGCAAATGGCTGTTCTTAGGCTAGAAAATGTGCTCAATAGATTTTTATCGGGAGATGAAGAAGCCTATTACGAAGAAGAAGAAGTTGAACAGTACCGCACTGTTTTAGACTCTATGCAGCTTTTTGCAGATGGAAAAGCATTTACAGGTAATGTAATAGCAAGCTATGGTAAAGGCGAAGAAGCATTTACTTTTAAAGACGGTAATATACTGTTTGATGTAAACGCCAGAATTGGTTTGATTGAATTTGGCGTTTATGGTCCCGATTTTAAATTAACCATCGCCTTTAAAAATGGCCGAATTCAATCCATCAACGACAAAGGCAAAAAGTTTGAATCTAACTTTACTTTCAACAACAACATGGGCGATGGTAAATCTACAGGTTACATTAAAAAAGGAGGAAAAAAACGATTGGCGTTTGAAATCAACACTATTGATGGCCAATATCATGGTGTAGCTAAATCATATGCTTACATGAGAAAAAAGCAAGAGAAAGACGATCAGAAATATTATCTCTCGCACCTACAACATTTCAATAGGGGCGTAGCTATCGATACACACGCCTATTACTATCCAGATGGCACTTTTGAAAGATTTAATGTGTACAATCAAAAAGGAGAATTGAATGGCAATAACATTAATTTTTACCGAGATGGCAGTATTTCGTGGTTTAGCAATTATGTGGATGGAAAATTAGAGGGTATTCTTTATGAAATAAATGGCATTGGCGACACCGTTACCAAAGGTTTTTTTATTGGCGGATTGGAAGAAGGAAAATACCATCAGGAACATTACGATTATGAACAAGAAATTTATGATTTCAGATTGGTTTCTTCTTACCACAGAGGAAAGTTAAATGGCGACTTAACACTAAAAGATAGCTACAACACCTTGCGTTTAGAATTGAAAATTGATAGCGGCTATTCTAATGGAGGAAACCTGAATTACATTAACGAACAAACTATTTTAAACGATTGGCGATCAGATTTGGCTTTTACTGGAGAAGTAAATGTTTACCATCCTAACGGCAAAAAATACTTGAATGGTAGAATGTTAATGGTGACCGATACTTTGCCCGGTGGCGCTTATAGTTATGGCACCAATAAGGTGGGCGTTTGGACCTACTACAATACCGTGGAAAGAAAAGTAGCAGAGCTGAATTTTGTGAACGATGCTCAACTTGTTTTTGGTGCAGATACCTTGTTTGGAACAGCTTATTATAAAGCATTTTATCCTAATGGTTCTATCAAATACTTAGGTGTTCTCAATTATGAAGATACGCGGTTAAATTGCGCCACCGATATTCAAGAATCTGATTTTGTAGCTACCTATAGCACCTTTCTTTCGGCCGAAGGAGATACACTGGTAAAAAATGGAACAGGTAATTTGAAATTGTACAATTTAGATGGTAATGTAATTGCTGAGGGCGATGTTAAAAACGGCTTGAAAAATGGCTGGTGGAAAACATACAATGATGAAGGTAAATTGATTGAAGTAGGACAATACATCAACGACCAAAAAGATGGAAGATGGTTGAGTGGAGATTTAACTGGCATCAATTACCTCGACCCACAATGTTTTGAAAACGAAGAGAAAAAACAAGAAAAACAAGAACTCGAAAAAGATAGAATTGAAATTGAGGAAATCATTTACGACAAAGGTGAAGAGCTTAGCTCTCAAAGCTATGAGTTCACCAGAACAAGATAATCAACAAGATGCTTTTAACAATTTTACATCGCCAATTTTGTGAAAAACAACTTAAAATCGGTATGTTTGGTAAAATCAAGATAGGGGGAATATGTTAAGCAAAAAAGTACAAGATACATTGAATAAGCAAATTCAATTGGAAGCAGATTCATCTAATTTATACTTGGCTATGGCTTCATGGGCCGAAAACCAAGGCTTAAGCGGCACTGCCGAATTTTTGTACAGACATAGCGACGAAGAAAGAACACATATGTTGAAATTGGTGAGATATGTGAACGAGAGAGGCGGCCAAGCAAAAATACCTGCCATGAAACAACCGGCATCAAATTTCACTTCATTAACTGCTTTGTTTCAAGGCTTATTTAAACACGAAGTATTGGTGTCGGATGAAATCAACAATGTGGTAGATATCTGCTTGAAAGAAAAAGATTTTACAACACACAACTTTATGCAATGGTACGTGGCAGAGCAAATAGAAGAAGAATCTACTGCGCGTAAAGTATTAGACAAAATCAATTTGATTGGCAACGACAAAGGAGGCTTGTATCTTTTTGATAGAGACTTAGAGAGTTTAACCGGCGAATCGGTTTCTGCAGTTGCAAAAGCACAATAATATTTTTTACTTAACCTAGATCTTATTTTTTTGAATCGCCATCTTCTATTCTTTTTTATAGTATTTGCAGCAACTTTGGCAAGTTGCAGTGAAAGATATTACGATGATTCGGTGAGAACACCTCGTGGCGGCGTTAACTACAGAGATACTTATAGTTCTTATGGCTACAACAAAAAGAAACAAAAATATTTAGATAGCTATTCTTCAAAACGTGTAAAAAATGGCCAAACCTACAAAGATTCTTATTCTACAAAATCGAAAAGTAGAGGTGAAAATGGCCACAAAGATTCTTACTCTACTAACAGTGGCGGTAAGAGAAAAATTAAATTTTACGATGGTTTCTCTTCCAAAAGGAGAAAGAAAAAAGGCTCTCTTTTCAAATAATTATCTCAACAAATTTTCTATTTGCTCGGCTAACTTATAGTCTTTCTCGGTAATTTTTTCCTCGCTATGCGTGGTCAAATTAATAATAACCATGTTGTAAGAATTCGACCAATCGGGGTGATGATTGCCTTTTTCTGAAATCATCGCTACTTCGGTCATAAAGGCAAAAGCTTCAATAAAATTCTTGAATTTAAAAGTAGCCTCTAATGAGTTATTTTTTTCTTTGAAATAATTCATATCATTTGTTTTATGTGTTTAAGATAAACAATTATCCTTGATGAAGCTATTGTAAGGCCGCTGCAAGCACTGGGCAAAGTATTCCTAGGGTTCCTAACACTAATGTGGCAACTCGCAATGAAGTGATGGATAAAAAAGCCTCCGTTTTGTTGAACGGAGGAATTGCACATCAATTTCATCTTTCCTATTTTACTTTCAATACGCTTGAATAAGCGCTTATTGTGGTGCTTTGAATTTGCACAAAATACAATCCTTCTTGCAAATTATTTCCGAAACTGATATTCGCACTTGTGCTGCTTAATTGCTCTACCAATGCGCCTTTGGCATCAAATACATTAATGTTGAGCATGTCATTTTTAGCATTGCTTACATTGAATTCGTTGGCACTGGGATTGGGGTAAATTGCAAATGTTTTGCTTGCATTTTCTTTCACCGAAGTGATAACACAATTAAGGGCATTGGCATCAATCGCAACATTCACTGGTACGCGTGCACATGCCGAACCTGCTGTTACTTTTAAATTCGCAAAATTACCATAATTACTGCTGGCTTGATAAGCATTACCATAAGGAGCGCTCCAATCTTCGTAGCAATGTCTCACTACCGAAATTACACCAGGTATTGAGTAATCAGAACCAGGAGGTGTAGGATCAACATATAATTGAGAAGCAGAGCCCACAGCATTTAGGTAGTAGGTGCCAGCCGGCGCCGTAAATCCTAAATTCAACACCTGTGTACCTGTTGCCGAGAAAGATTTTGTAGCTACTACAGTAGTTCCATCAGAAGCTACTAAATTGATAACAACAGTTCCGCCGCTTGCATTAACAGTTACCTCATCGATGGTTAGATCTACCAAAGCTGTAATTTTAGTTCCATAAACTTGTGAACTAGCTTGCCATCCTCCAGCCACAGCTGTTTTCATAGTGGTGTAGCTGGTGCTTGAACTTCCAGTTCCTGCAATATAAAAAGTAGTATTATTATTTACCGTTGGAGAATAAGTAGTGCCCGTTGCTAAAATGGTAGAAGAATTTGAAGTTGCATACCAATTTACCGATTCAGATGCTGTAAGATTGGCCTCGCCTGCCGCACAAATCAAAACATCATCGGCACTTGGCACAGAAGAATTGACGGTAGCGCTTCCATTTACAGAACTGCAACCTATTGCTGCCACTGTTACCTGATAAGTGCCAGCTTTTTTAGCTTCATAAGTGGCTAATGTAGCACCATCGATAGTTTCATTGTCTTTTTTCCAAGTGATCGTTTTTCCGTTAGCATTAACTGCCGCATCTAAGGTTACACTCACCGGATCGCATAAATCATAGGGTCCGCCTAAATTCATAGCAGGCAATGTTCCGCTAATCACAATTTCATCTGATTTTGAACAAGAATTTTCCCACACTTCCACAGTGTAAGTACCTGCGGCAGATATTTGGTAAGTATTGGCATTGGCACTTTGATTTACCAAAGTGGTGCTGCCTTGTTTCCAAGTAAAAGTTCTGCCGCTGGCTGTTTCTACACCCGAGTTTAAAGTGATATTGCTTAATCCGCAAATACTTTGATCGGCACCCAAGGCAGGTTCTGCTGCAGCGCATTGGTAAGGCAACATAGCGCTGGCCAAAGCGCCCAAAAGTGAATATTGTGCATCGGCTAAATAGTCGTAAGTAACTTCCCAAATCATAACGCCTGCGCCACCCATGCCCATAATTAGATCTACTTTATTTTTACAAGTGGTTTTTCCATTGTAGTAATAGGACCCCACGTTATCGGCATTGTAACCTGCCGACGGGTTGCCAGCAATTAAATCACCGTATGCATGATCGTAAATATTGGCCGATCTGCTGGTGGCATGACGCGCGTAAAAAGGTATACCAAGAACTATTTTGCTAAGCGGACAACCTTTAGTTACCCAGTCGTTGATGTTGTTTAACGCATCGGCATAAGAAGAGTGGTTGTTGTCGTTACCAGAGATGCCATAACCAATATCATACGACATGATATTTAGAAAATCCAAATATTGAAACGCACTAGCGCTGCAATAGTCGGTATGGTAAACCCCTTGCGCGCCAACACTTGGTGTTTCACCACCTACAGCAGTAGCAATAGTCCACTCGCTTCTTTTACCGCGCGACACAAACTCATCATGAATGGCTTTCAAAATATTTACTTGATAAGTTTGGTAGGTTCCACTGGTAGGAAACTCCCAATCTAAATCGAAACCTGTTAAACCGTAAGTATCTAAAATATCTGCAATTTCTTTGGCGAAATTTGCAGAGGCTGTGGGACTAGCGCCAATGGTTGCGAAAACCCCTGAATAGGTTGCGCCACCCGATGAAAATTGCATTTTCACTCCGTTGTTGGTGCAATAGGTTTTACAAGTATTGAAATGACTTAAAGTAGTTGGGTCGGGTAAATTACCGCTATTATCAGGTTGAATAAAACCGTAAATAAAATCGGTCATTTTATTCCACTGTAAATTAGGTAAACGTGTTCCAGCTTGGTTTAGGCTGGCATCGAAATAACCTGTTACATGTTGTGCGTTAGCGGCTAAAAAGCCTAACGACATAGCAATTGATAAAATACTCTTTTTGAAAAACGATCTCATAGTAATGATAATAAGTTAAAAGCAAACACAATCCCCACTGTGTGCCCCTAATGTACAACGTGAGAAAGAAAAATCAAAAAAAACTTATCTTAAAATTACGCTAAGTTGAAAAAAGAAAAAGCCAGATGCTTTAAAAACACCTGGCTTTTTTACAGAAATGCCTTAATTAAAACATTTTAAATCGTGTTCCTTTATGACAATTAGAACCTTTGGCTAAGTAGCCAAAATCGAAATTCAATTCTAAAGTTGCAGCAACATAAACATTGTGAGTTGCTTGGTATTTAAAGTTTGAAAATGATTCAGCATTGTTAGGCGCATAAACAGCATTACCTAACGATGTTCTGTAATCGGCATTGATGACATCATTTAAAGTGTAAGCAATACGCAATCCTAAATTCAATCCAAATACATTTCCGCCACCAATGTATTGGCCGAAACCCAACACCGCATCATAATTGCTTTTTACAAATTGCTGCGTCACATCTGCACCGTTAAATTGAGCCGAATTTAAGGTAGTAAACTGAACACCAATTTCGGTGTAGCCACCATTATCGCTATTGTTTCTGTACATCACAGGAATTTGCATGTACTTCAAATTAACTTTGTTTGGATTTCCTTTTACATTCACAGCATGTGTAAATTGATTGAAAAGTAATTCTCCAACAATTGCGTGATTCGGATTGAAATTTACCGATAATTTGCCGCCATATAAAAAAGCGCCAGCGTACTTGTAGCTGTAATCTAAGTTGTTGAAACTATTCTTGTTGAAACTCATGGACGGTCCGTAACCAAGCTTTGCACCTAAGTCGAACCAAATTTGTGCTTTCCCAAAAAAAGCACTTAATACAAATAGAAGAGTAATCGATTTTCTCATAAATAAAATTAGTAGTTTGTAATTCCAAGTCGCCTGCGCAAACAAATATAGCTTCGTTTAGTTACATGTTCTGAAAAATAAGTACTTTTCCTCCTTATTAAAAATGAAGTTATGTCAGAATTTCCTCCTTGTCCGAAATGCAAATCTCCTTATACTTACAATTCTGGTTTGTTGCTAACTTGTGCGGAATGTGGGCACGAATGGGCTGCCGAAGAAGCGAAAGTTGAGGAAGCAGCAAGCGACGAAGGCTTGGTGGTAAAAGACAGCAACGGCGTTATTTTACAAGATGGTGATACAGTTTCTATCATCAAAGATTTACCTGTTAAAGGGTTTCCAAAAAGTATTAAAGCAGGTGCAAAAGTGAAAAACATTCGCTTGGTAGAAGGCGATCACAACATCGACTGTAAGGTTGATGGATTTGGCGCGATGGTTTTGAAATCTATTTTTGTAAAAAAAGTGTAATGGTCAATTCAGCATCTAATTCTCAATACATTCCTGGCACTTGCAACATTGGTCCTAAAGAGATTGCAATGAGAAAAAGAGCGAGTATCTATGCCGCGATATTTTTTGTCGTTTTAACCGCACTTCTTTTTTTACTTGACATTGATAAAGCATGGAGATTCATAATATTTATTCCTGCATTTACCTTTGCTGTTACATCTCAACAATGGTATTTTAAGTTTTGTGTTTATTTCGGCTTAAAAGGAGTGTTTAACTTTGGGGATATGGGTCAGCAATTCAACATTGAACAAAAGGAAAATTTCAAAAAAGACAGAATTAAGGTGGCGAAAATGATGGTTGCTGGGCTTTTATTTGGCGCAATAATTACCACCTTGTTTTACCTATTGCCTTGATGAGTTAAAATCTTCTTTTCAGGCATTTTTAATGCCGTTGCGTAATACATTCTGAAAAATAAAACTATCGCGATTATAAATCGCTAAAATTAGGATTTCAGATTACGCAAGTTAAATGCAGAATTACGGGGGAAATAAATTATCAGTTGAACATTTTGCTTTTAACCCATAACTCGTCTATATTTGTTTAGTAAGCAAAGAAAATATTTATGAAGCAACTTACCATTACAATACAAGACAGTAAATTCAAGGCTTTTCTTGAATTTATTAAAACATTGGAGTATGTTTCGATTTCTGAAAATAAAGACTTTTCTATACCCGAACAGCATAAAAAATTAGTGCGAAGCAGAGTAAAAAGCACCAAAAAAGAAAATCTATTAAACTGGAATAAAGTTAAAGATAGCTTTGATGGAATTTAAGATTGACCCAAGGGCTTTCATTGATATTCAAGAGCAAATCGATTTTTACAATCTTCAACAAAAAGGACTTGGTAAAAAATTTCATTCAGAGATTAAGGTCTATTTTAAAGCCATTCAAAAAAATCCTTTTTACCAAATTCGTTACGACAATATTCGTTGTTTACCACTTAAAATATTTCCAGCGATGATTCATTTTTCAATCAATGAAGAAGAACAGCTTATCGTTGTACATGCCGCAATCGGAACTCGTAAAAACCCGAAAGGAAACTGGGTTTAAATAACAATCAGTAATTTCAAATTTAGCTTGCGTAATTTGAAACTACTGCGCTCTCCAACACTTTAAATACCACTAGTAATTTTAATGCCATTTTCATCATACCCAGGAGGATATTTACCACACCTATTTTTATATTCCTCTACTGTTTCTGGTTGACCCATATTCCCATAGAATCCAGTAGGATTAGGATTCTCATAGAAGTTAATTTTTCTTTCTATCCCTTCCTTTTTTTTATTATACGCTTGTACTTTTTCTAAAACAAATTGCAATTGTCCTCGCTCCTCTAATAACTCTGAAACATCAGCCCAATCGAAAGTTGTTTTAGGAAACTCAATTGACATCTCTACCAAAATTTGAACTACATCTTCTGTTAATACTGCAGGTAATTCGTCTGGTTTAATTCGTTTCATAATTTATCTGTTCATTACACGATCACCACCTTCCCATTCCTCAAACTCCTCCGCTCCGCTTAGTGTGCATCCGTCAGTAGACGGAGGTATCACTTGTAAAATTTTTCTGTAATGTAAAATACGGTATCAATAAATTGCAAAACCCCATTTTCTGTGAGCACATTTTCATCATGCAAATCTTCTAAGATGACACCTAAATCATCATTATAATAATCGTTGTTTCGCGTATTTGCAAATCCGTTCGCTTCCATGAAATTCTTTACTTCCAGCAAGTCTGTTTTTTCATTGGCTCTTACAAAGGGCTGTTGAACTACTGCGAAAATATTTTCCTGGTCATCTAAGTAAAAGCCCAGCAATTCATAAGCTGTATCTGGGAAAAAGAAGTTGTGCAATAACAAACAATTCAGATAATCTTCCCAAGACTCATAAAAAATAGCATCGTTTAGTTTGATAACAGTTCTACCATCTTTCAGATAAACTTTTTGTTCAGATCCTTCCGACACATAGTTTTCAATTTCAACGCCGGGAAATAGTAAATTATTTTTTGAAATGTAGTCTTTTAAGACCTTTGCTTCTTGCTTTTTGTAGAGCTTTTCTCCTTTAGCCAATTCACTTGATCTCTGGCTTCCTTTAAGGTAACAGGCTGTTGCTTGGATAACTGCTCCATTCCTAACTTCGCTCTTTCCTGAAATGATACTTTGAAGTTCATGTTTCATGGTTTGTAAACAAATATATGATAAATTGATATATAGAGCAACGTGCCCTCGCAACCAGTAATTCGTAATTTTAAATTTAGCTTACTTAATTTGAAATCTTCTTTATTAGGCATTTGCGATGCTGTAGCGAAAACATTTATTTTAAATTAGATAGGTCGCGATTACAAATCGCTAAAATGTGGATTTCAGATTGCAAATCTGAAATTACTGGAAGACTTTCTATATTTCGTTGATCAGCGTCATCTTCTGTTACTCTTTTACAAATTACCCAACAACTGCTGCTTTCTTAAGAAAATCTTCTAAACTCAGCACCTCCACCTCCTTGTTGAGCATGAAGCTTCTTTTTACAGGCGCAATAATATAATTATTCTTTGTTTTTAAATCTTCTATTGTAAGCACAAATCCTTTACTAAGAGAAGGTGTACTCGAAAATTTAATTTCGATACTTGCTACCGGTTTTCCCGCTTTTACCAAAATCACATCGCATTCTGTTCCTGCTTGTGTTCGGTAATAAAAAAGTTCGAATTCTTCATGATAACGTTGGTATATTTGTTCTACTACAAAAGCTTCCCATGAGGCTCCTAACGCAGGGTTAGAAAGAATAGAAGCATAATCTCTAATTCCTAAAATATGGTGCAATAAGCCGGTGTCACGCACATATACTTTTGGTGCTTTCACCAATCTTTTTTTACCATTATGAAAATACGCAGGTAACAATCGAATTAAAAAAGCTTCGCTTAAAAAATGAAGATAGCGCGTTAAAGTCGGACTAGTTAACTGCATCGACCTAGCCAACTCACTAGCGTTTAAGATATTGCCGTTGTAATGACACAGCATAGCAATTAAGCGATGCAATATTGTTGGCGACACCTGTAGGCCCAACAAAGGAATATCTCTCTCTACATAAGTCTTAATAAAATTTTGATACCATGCCGTTTTAAAATTCGCTTGATTTGTTACAAAAACATCTGGAAATCCGCCTTCTATCCACAACCTTTGCTGATCTACTTTTTTTATTTCTAAAGTATTCAAAGTGGTTAACTCTACGTAAGCAATTCTACCCGCTAAAGTTTCCGACGAATCGCGCAATAAATCGGGCGATGCCGAACCCAATAAAATAAATCTTCCAGGCTTTTTATTTCTATCTATAACACTTCTTAATAAAGGAAATAAATCGGGCTTTCTTTGAATTTCATCTAGTATGATACATTTATCTTTATGCTCCTCAAAAAACAAAGTAGCTTCATTCAATTGAATCAAATCATCGGGATATTCCAAATCAAGATAAATAGATGTCTTGGCTGAAACCATTGATTTTGCTAAGGTTGTTTTACCTACTTGGCGCGGACCAATAATAGCTACCACAGGAAAAAATTGTAGCAATTCCTTAATTTTTATACCTAATTCTCGTTTTATCATCCTTGTAAATTTAAAGATAAATTGTAAATATACAATGATATAAATTTAATTTTTTGGCAAAAACTTCAGTCCTCCTGTAATTTACAATTTAGCTTGCGTGATTTGAATTCTTTTTTGTCAAGTAGTTGCAATGCCTTTGCAAAATATATTGCTTAAAGTGCCTATGATAAGAGCCAAAGGCTCGGGGAGAGGAGAAGACGCTTAGATTTGATATTAAGAGGAGAAAGGTACTTTCGGTCTCAAGAACCCTAAGCGTGGCGGGGGAAAGAAAGTTTAAAGCATCAATATTGTGATTGCCACTCTCATTTCTCACTCTCAAATCTTCACCACCTCCCCATTCCTCAAACTCTCCAACACCTTAAAAGTAACCTTACTCACAGCATATAAATCTTCAAAACTAATCGCCGGATTTCCACTTTTTATCGCTGCGGCAAAAGCTTCAAATTCTGCCTCGAATCCTTTGTCTTGGTTAGATGATTTGGTGCGGTCTTTTGATGTTCCTTGGTACACGGTGAGTTCGCGGAAGTTGTCCATTTGCATGGCGATTTCTGGTGCGAAAACTTCAATGAATTCTTTGGGTAATTCTCTGTTGCCAAAAGCAACGTAAGTGATGGTGGCAATCGATCCGTTTTCGAAAGTGATAATCACGTTCACATTGTCTTCATCGGGTATAGATTGATCGGCTTTTTTAATCGCTGTCGCAAAAACAGAAGTCGGTTTGCTGTTTGCCAAAAACATACACGTATCAACGAAATGACAAAGTTCTCCTAAGATTCTACCGCCGCCTACTGTTGGGTCTTGTATCCACGAATTCATTGGAATTACGCCCGCATTCACACGATAATTGATAGATGCTTGGTGCTTGCCAATGATGCCTCTCATTTTTTGAACCAGCGGTGCAAACCTACGGTTGTAGCCTACTTGCAAGATGGCAGGTTTTTCGGCTTTGGTATATTTTACACGAATTACTTCTAATTCGCTTTCATCTATGGTTAATGGTTTTTCTACAAAAACGTGTTTGCCTTCTTTAATGGCGCGAATCACTTTTTCGCCGTGGTCGTTGTGACGCGTAGTGATTAAAACTGTGTTTATTTCGTTGTGCTGAATTAAATCATCGGCATCGGTAGTGATGAACTTAAAGTTGTGTTTCTTGCCCGTAGAGTGGGCCGAAACGCCTGTAGCGGTGCACACGCCCGTAAGGTGGTATGCAGAAATTTTATTTAAGGTAGGTAGAATCACTCCTTTGGTGAAATTACCTGCGCCTATCAATCCAACATTGATTTGATTTACATTGGTGCTGCGATTGCTTACTGCAATAGGTTTGCGGCTTCCGCTTGATGATTCAAGGTATTTAAGTACAATGCCTAAATAATATTCCTTGATTTTTCCTTCTAACAAATCGTAAGCTTCTAGCGCTTGTTCAAAGGCAATTCTGTGCGTTAATAATTTTTGAGGCGTAACTTTTCCTTCTTCAATCAAAGCGATGAAAGCTTCGAAATTTCTTTGCTCTGTCCATCGCACATGTGCAATAGGATAATCTATTCCTTGTTCTTCGTATTGTGCATCGTAGCGACCCGGACCGTAAGCCATACTCAATTTCAACTCCAATTCTTTTTTGTAGTAGTGCTCACGCGGAATATCCATGCCTACCAATCCAACAATCACCACTCTTCCTTTCTGACGGCATATTTCGCCAGCATCGGCAACCGGCTGATTGCTGCTCGTTGATGCGGTAATAATTACAGCATCAACGCCTCTGCCATCGCTGAAATTTTTACTTGCTGCAATAATATCTTCTGGAGCACACACTGCATCGGCACCCATTTCTTTGGCCAACTCTAATTTACGAGGATCGAAATCGGTACCAATTACTTTACAGCCGTTGGCTTTCAAAAGCTGAACAGTAAGTTGGCCCAACAAACCCAAACCAATCACCGCCACACGCTCACCAATGGTAGGCGCTGTTTGTCGAACCCCCTGCAATGCAATAGCACCAACCGTTACAAACGATGCGTCTTCATCGCTAACGCTATCGGGAATTTTGACGAATAAATTTTTAGGAACGTAGTTAATTTCGCTGTGGTTGGCATAACCTGCGCCACCGCAAGCTACGCGGTCACCAACGGTAACTCCGGTAATATTTTTTCCTACTTCCAACACTTCACCGACGCATGAATAGCCCAGTGGTATTGGCGTATCTAATTTTGTAAAAACTTTTTCTAAAGTATTTTTTATTCCTTCTTGTTTCATTTTGGTGATGACTTGTTTCACCAAATCGGGTCTCGCTTGCGCCTTGCCAATCAACGATTTCTTCGCCAAATCAACAATCATTTTTTCTGTTCCTGCAGATACTAGTGATGAGCGAGTTCTAATCACTACGCCATTGTCGCCACACACAGGAGCAGGAACATCGAATAAACCTAGTTCGCCTGTTTTGTAAGATTGAATGAGTTGCTTCATGAGAAATCAAAAGTTAAAAGTCAAAAGCCAAAGTTGTTTGTGCGAATTTAGTAAAAATTTAGTGGGTTTTAAGTAGTAGCGTTTCGCGTCGTGAAGAGCAGCTTAACGTACAATTTCCCCGTCTTTCATTTCAATGATTCTATCAGATTTTCCTGCGAAATCATTGTCGTGTGTTACAGCGATGATGGTGTTGCCCTTGGCGGCTAATTCTTTAAAGATGTCGAAAACTAATCCTGTATTCACCGAATCTAAGTTTCCGGTGGGTTCATCGGCCATGATGATTTTCGGATTGTTGATCAACGCTCTTGCCACGGCAACGCGCTGTTGCTGTCCGCCCGATAATTTACCCGATGGCTTCATCGCAAAGTCTCTCATTTGCACCGAACCTAATTTCTCCATGGCCATTGCCTCAATTTCTTCTTTGCTGAATTTTCCGCGTTTAAGAGCGGGTAGCATCACGTTTTCTAAGGCAGTAAATTCGGGCAACAAAAAGTGAAATTGAAAGATAAAACCTATGTTTTCGTTTCTAAATTTTGCCAATTCGTTTTGCGATAAACCTGTTACCACAGTGTTGTTTATTTCAATTCTCCCTTCGTAATTCGTATCCAAAGTAGAAAGCAAGTACAATAAGGTGGATTTTCCACAACCCGATTTACCTACAATACTTACAAAATCAGAGGTATGTATACTCATGTCGATATCTTTAATCACATGAAATTTTTCGGGTTCAGTGAAGTATTTATTGACTTTATATGTTTTTAAAATCTCTGCCATTAGCCTCTTAAAATTTCAACAGGGTCTATTTTCGATGCTTTGATAGATGGCATCAATCCCGCAACAAAAGTGGTGCTCACGCCAAATATCACTCCGAAAATATAGTGTAGGGGTTCAAAAATTACAGGAAAAAATTTCAAGCTTATCATGCCTTGGTTAGGGAAAGGAACACGAGATAATCCATAAGAAAGCAAGAAGCCAAGAAGTATTCCTGTTAGTGCACCAAAGAAACCAATGGTGGTTGATTGTGCCAAGAAAATTTGAATGATGTCTTTGCGCGCAAAACCTTGTGCTTTCAAAATCGCGATGTCTTTTAATTTGTTAGAGATTAACATGTTCATGATGTTGTAAATACCAAAACCTGCTACGATGAGCATGGTGGCGCTTACCACGTAAGTAAGCACATCACGCACCACGTTTGATGATTGCACCGATGCGTTGGTAATCTCCCAATCGTCGGCTTTGTAGCCATATTTCAAGGCATAATCTTGCGCCAATAAATGCGCTACTTTTTTGTCTTTTAATTTTACGTTAATGTCGGTAACATAACTTTTGTCTTTGCCCAACAACTGCTGCACGGTAGAAATATTCACATAACTTTTAGAGTTGTCGATGGCTGCCATACCCATTTGAAAGGTGGCCACAATGCGCAATCGTGTTGATGTGCCTTTGGGAGTGGCTAAGGTTACCATGTCGCCCATGCGTACATTAAGCTTGTCGGCCAAGCCAACACCCATGATAATGCCGTTGTCGCTGGTTAATAAATTCTCCACTCTTCCGTCTACAATTTTTTCTTTCAAGCCATATAAGCGAGCCTCTTCTAAAATATCTACGCCATTAATTACGCCATTAATTTGCACCGCACCATAATTGAAAAAAGCCTGTGTAGTAAGCATGGGCGCTACGGCTAAAACATTAGGATCTTTGCGAATATCGTTCATGATATTGGGCGCATTTTTTATGCCGCTGTTGCTTTCTTTCGGGCGAGGATGGCGCACCACCGCCAATTTATTGCTATCGTTTAAATATTCTTTGGTGATAGAGTTAGAGTAGTCGGTTTTAATGTCGTTAAACAAGTGAATGTCGGGCGTCATCGACAACATAGTTTCTTCTAAAAACTTGTTCACGCCTTTCATGAAGGATATCATGAGAATGAACATGGCAATACCAAAAGTAACGCCCAGCATGGCCACTATCGATTGTTTTTTTCTCGAAAGCAGATGCCTTTTGGCGATATTTAAATTTACAGGTAAAGTCATTATTTCTCTGTAGGAACAATCAATTCAGCATTTTCATCTAAGCCCGAAACTATTTCTGCATCATCTAAAGTAAGAATGCCCGTTTTTACTGGAATTATTGTTGCATTTCCATTGTTTTTGATGTTTACGCTGTCGCCTTTCATCAATAATTTGCGAGGAATAACCAAGGTGTTTTTCTTTTCTTGAATCATGATGTTCGATTCCACGGTGATGTGCACAAACTGCATCGACAATGAGTCGGGAAATTCGGCATCGATTCTAAAAGTTTGGTCGCTTTCGTTCATCAATGGGTAAATTCTAGAGATGGTAGCTTCGCTAATTTTGTTGCCCGACACATCGGTTTTGAAAAGTACTTTTTGTCCGATTTTCACCTTCTCAATATCCATTTGGTCTACCTGCATCTTAATAATTCTGGCTTTCTCATCGCCCAATAGCACCAAGTTTTCGTTCATTCTAACTGTTTCGCCTATTTCTTTATAGGCTTTAAAAATAACACCATCTATATCGCTGCGGATGATGAAATTGTTGAGGTCGTTTTCTGCTGAGGCGAGCTGACTTTGAGCGCTAGATAAACTCACCTTTAAATCTCTTTTTGCCGAGTTGTATTTTTCTTTGGCCGATTTCACCGCATTGGCCGAAATGCCGTATTGCACTTGCGCTTGGTCGAGTTGTAGTTGCGAAACAGCATCCACCGAAATCAGTTTTTTGTATTTAAAATAAAGTGCAGAATCTAAAGAGAACTTACTTTGTGCATTTTCCAATGCGCTGTGTAAATCATTTAAAATAGAGGAGTTGTTACCTGCATCAACAACCGATTTTTCGTAGGCTGCACGCATGGAGTTCATTCTTGCCGAAGGGGCGTCGCTGCTGATTTCGTAGAGAATCTGACCCTTCTTCACCACATCACCATCTTTCACATGTTTCTTTAGAACGATGCCATTTACCAAGGAGAACATAGCGTGCTCGTTTTTAGGTACAATGGTGCCCGAAGCGTAAACCGACTCAACAATAGAACTCACTTTGCGCGGATTTACCACCTCTTGCTTTCCGCAAGAAAGCAGGGTAAACAAAGCACTAACAGCAATAAAAAACGAAGCCCTCATAATTTTGATTTTCAGTGCGGCTAAGGTAATTTTTATTGCGCAGAAAAAACTGAGGTAAGTGTTAAAAAGGGTTGATTGATGTCAGATTTTTACCAAACGATATTTATGGGATATTTCACAAAATATTCATCGGCACTTACTAAAAAACACTTTTCTTTTTTTGCTTGTGCAATGATGAGGCGGTCGAAAGGATCTTTGTGGTGAAACTTAAGTGTAGAAAGGGTTTTCAGATGTTCTGGTGAAATCGGCAAAACAATGAATTTTTCTTTTTCTATTTCATCGAATAATTCTTCTAAAGATGCTTCCAGTTGTAGTTTACCCAAACTGTATTTTATTGTGATTTCCCAACAAGAAGCGATGCTGATATAACAAGTGTTATTGGAGTCTTCAATAGCTGCTTTTGCTTTTTTCTACAATTGTTTGTCGCCACCTAAGAACCAAAGTAGCGCGTGAGTATCCAACAATAAATTCATTACATGTATTCTTTAAAATCGGCTAAGGGTGCATCAAAATCTTTTGCCAAAACAATCTTCCCTTTCATGGAACCGAACTTTCTTGTTTTCTTCTTTTTAACTTCTGGTGTTTTTAGCTTCAAGAAGGCAATGAAATTCTCAACCTCCTTTTTCAGGTGCTCTGGTAAAGATTGATATTGTTGGTATAGTTCGAATTCCGACATAGAACGAAGATAATGAATATTGAAATACGGAGAAAGAACCTGAACTTTCAATTTTGAAAATTGAGACTAAGGTGAAGGAATTTATCAATTCGTGAAGCTGAAAGCTTCGGGAAAAGATTCAGCTAAGTTCAATGTCAAAGCCATTGCCTATGGCTTTTCCTCTTAAAATCAAATGCTAAATCTAACAGAGGGAGGGATTAATAATGCTATTCAATCTGTTTCAATTTGCAAAATTGAAACTACGGGGTTTTCGTAAAGAAAGGGAATTGGAAAGAGGAAATGAAAAATTAAGCCGGACATAGGCTGGACAAGCATAAAATGGGGGGCATACATTTGCTTTACCATATGTGAAAAGGATTGCGGTTAGGGCGATAGTTCCTTCGTGCCTCAGGATGACAACCACTCTTAATTAATACTTACCCAGTATGTCATCCTGAGGTACTCCGAAGGAACTATTGCTCTGCATAGAGTATTAATTTGTTATGGAAATAAAACCCATCAAAACAGAAAAAGATTACGAAAAAGCCTTGAAGCGCTTAGATGTAATTTCCACACGCCCTCTTCTCTAAGAGGGATTGATTAGTGATTCTGTGTGTGAAAAGAATCCTGCAATCCTATCAATCTTATAAAATCGTGTTCAGACAATAAAAAAATCCTCCCCATTTCTGAGAAGGATTTTTTGGCTTTTGCCTTTTAACTTTTGCCTTTATTTACTGCGCTTCTTGCTCAGAAACAACACTAGCTTTCAAATATTCTTTATTCATAATAGCGATGTTTTGAATAGAAATTCCTTTAGGGCATTCAACTTCGCAAGCACCAGTGTTGGTGCAGCTACCAAATCCTTCTTCGTCCATTTGAGCCACCATGTTCAATACACGTTGCGATGCTTCTGCTTTACCTTGTGGCAACAATGACAATTGCGCAACTTTGGCAGAAACGAACAACATAGCAGATGAGTTTTTACAAGTGGCAACACATGCTCCGCAACCGATACATGCAGCTGCTTCAAAAGCTTTATCAGCATCTACTTTAGGAATAGGAAGGCTGTTCGCATCTTTCGCATTTCCTGTATTAACAGAGATGAATCCGCCTTTAGCAATGATTCTGTCGAAAGAAGAACGGTCAACTACTAAGTCTTTCACCACTGGGAAAGCAGCGGCTCTCCAAGGTTCAACAACGATAGTGTCGCCATCTTTGAATGAGCGCATGTGTAATTGGCAAGTAGTAACTTGGTCTTTCGGACCGTGTGCGTGTCCGTTGATATGCATTGAACACATACCGCAAATACCTTCACGACAGTCGTGATCGAATGCGATAGGCTCTTTGCCATCTGCTACCAATTGATTGTTTAATACGTCGAACATTTCAAGGAATGACATATCAGGAGAAATATCAGATACTGGATAAGTTACCAATTCTCCTTTTTGGCTAGCGTTTTTTTGACGCCATACCTTTAACGTTAAGTTCATGTTTCCGCTCATAGTATTCTTATTTATAAGAACGTTGTGATACTTTAATCACTTCGTACTTCAGTTCTTCTTTATGTAATTCAAATGTGTTCGGACCTTTATACTCCCATGCAGCAACGTACATGTAATTTACATCGTCACGTTTTGCTTCTCCTTCTTGTTCACCGCTAGTTTCAGCAGATTCTTCACGGAAATGACCGCCACATGATTCTTTTCTGTCTAAAGCGTCAACACACATCAATTCACCCAATTCAAGGAAGTCGGCAACTCTGCCTGCTTTCTCCAACTCAGGATTCAATTCATTGGCTTCGCCTGGTATACGAACATCACTCCAGAACTCTTTTTGCAGTTGCTGCACATCGGCAATAGCTTGTTTTAAGCCAGCTTCATTGCGCGCCATACCACATTTATCCCAAATGATTTTCCCCAATTTTCTGTGGAAATAATCAACTGGTTTGGTTCCTTTGATAGCGAACAATTTATCGATTCTTTCTTGAACTTCTTTCTCTGCAGCAACAAATGCTTCGTGATCGGTTGGAATTGCTTTTGTTCTAATATCGCCAGCTAAGTAAGCACCAATAGTGTAAGGAATTACGAAATAACCATCGGCCAAGCCTTGCATCAAAGCAGAAGCACCTAAACGGTTGGCGCCGTGATCAGAGAAGTTAGCTTCACCTAAAGCGTATAATCCAGGAACTGTAGTCATTAAGTTGTAATCTACCCAAACACCGCCCATGGTGTAGTGAACCGCTGGATAAATCATCATTGGTACTTCGTATGGATCTTCACCAGTAATTTGTTTGTACATGTCGAACAAGTTACCGTATTTCTCTTTCACTACATCTTTACCAAAAGCATGCAATTGCTCTTCGGTAGGGTTGGTGAGACCTTTCATGGTAGCTACTTGCTTACCATATTTGTATTTCATGTTAGAAGCGAAATCCAAGTAAACTGCTTCACCTGTTTTGTTCACGCCAAAACCTGCATCACATCTTTCTTTAGCGGCACGCGAAGCAACGTCACGAGGCACCAAGTTTCCAAAGGCAGGGTATCTTCTCTCTAAGAAATAATCTCTATCTTCTTCAGCTATTTCATTTCCTTTTTTACGGCCTTCACGAATAGCAGCTGCATCTTCTTGCTTTTTAGGAACCCAAATTCTACCATCGTTACGCAATGACTCACTCATCAAAGTTAATTTCGATTGGTGATCTCCAGAAACCGGAATACAAGTAGGGTGAATTTGTGTGTAGCAAGGGTTGGCGAAGAAAGCTCCTTTTTTGTGTGCTTTCCAAGCTGCAGTAACATTAGAACCCATAGCGTTTGTCGACAAGAAGAATACGTTACCGTATCCACCTGTACACAACAACACTGCGTGTCCGAAATGTCTTTCTAATTTACCGTTGATTAAGTTTCTTGCAATGATACCACGCGCTTTACCGTCGATAGTAACTACCTCAAGCATTTCGTGACGCGCAAACATTTGAACGCTACCTAAACCAACTTGTCTTTGCAGTGCGCTGTAAGCACCTAATAACAATTGTTGTCCGGTTTGACCAGCGGCGTAAAAAGTACGTTGCACCTGAGTACCACCGAAAGAACGGTTACTCAACATACCTCCGTATTCACGCGCTAAGGGAACACCTTGAGCCACACATTGGTCGATGATGTTACCACTCACTTCAGCCAAACGATGAACGTTTGCTTCGCGTGCACGGTAGTCACCACCTTTAATTGTATCATAGAACAAACGGTGCACAGAGTCACCATCGTTTTGGTAATTTTTTGCGGCATTGATACCACCTTGTGCAGCAATAGAGTGCGCACGGCGAGGTGAATCTTGAAAGCAAAATACTTTTACTTTGTAGCCCATCTCCGCTAAAGAAGCAGCAGCAGCACCTCCGGCCAAGCCAGAACCTACTACAATAATTTCTAAACTTCTTTTGTTGGCAGGGTTAACTAAAGGAACAGAAGATTTATACTTCTCCCATTTTTTGTCTAATGGGCCTTCAGGAATTTTTGAATCTAATTTTGACATATTGTTATTGTTCAAAGTTCAATGTTTAAAGTTCAATGTTAATCTAGTAACCCGAATAAAAAGGCCAAAGGCATAAGGGCAAAAAGCAAAGGAACGATGATTGAAAACGCTGTTCCTATAGAGCTAATTACTGGAGTATATTTTTTATGATTGATTCCTAAAGATTGAAAAGCGGAAGGAAAACCGTGCAATAAGTGAAAACCTAAAGAAAAAACACCTAATAAATAAACTGCAATTCGTGCTAAGTAGTATTCGCCTTCAGAAAATGCTTTTTTCAATTCTATAAAAGTATTGTGTTCTTCGCCAGCAGCAACAGCTTGTTTAGTGGGAAACCAAAAATCCCATAGATGCAGCCCCAAGAAAATCAACAACAAAGAACCTAATATTCCCATAGAACGTGAATACCATTTGCTTGCTGTTTCATTTGATACAGCGTATTGTACCGGACGAGCTTTTCTGTTTTCTTGTGTTAGCACCCAAGCTTGGTAGATGTGCATTAGTAAACCTACGAATAGACCCACTTCTAAAATTCTAACCACGATGTTGTGCGACATAAAGTGCGCTGCGGTGTTGAAAGTTTCTCCGCCATCATTTAAGAAGATTAAAGAGTTAATAGAAACGTGAATTACTAAAAAGGAAATTAAAAATAAACCAGTGGCAGCCATCACAAATTTTTTGGCTAGCGAAGAGGTTAAGAATTCTTTATTACTCATTGTTAAGATTTTTAAGACTGATTTTCGGGTGGTAAATATACTAAGTGGAATTGAATTTTATGGAAAATCTTTGGCTTTCTTTAACAAAATTAAAGATTCGTCGTACACCGCCCACTATTTTATACTTCATGAATCAACGTTACGCTACTTTACCATCGTCTTTGTTCATTAACAACAGAAAAAGATTTGTAAGCAAAATGCACAAAGAAGCCTTGGCTATTTTTCATTCTAACGATGAAATGCCGCGCAATGGCGATTGTTTTTTCCCTTTCCGTCAGAACTCCGATTTTTTTCATTTAACAGGAATCGACCAAGAGCAAAGTGTTTTGGTGCTTTGTCCGAACCATCATTATAAAGAAATTCTTTTCGTGCGCGAAAGCGATGAGCACACCATAGTTTGGGAGGGGAAAAAGTATAGTAAAGAGGAGGCCACAAAAGTTTCGGGCATTGTCCATGTATTTTGGACTAAAGAATACGATGCTGTTTTAACCAGGCTGTTAGAAGAACATGAAATAGTTTATTTAAATGCCAACGAAAATGAACGTGCTAGAAAGGAAGTGATTTCGCGAGATGAGCGCATGGCCATTGCTTTAAAGCATGAATTTCATCGTAAGAGTTATGAGCGTTCTGCGCCTATCATGCAAGATTTACGCGAGATCAAAAGCAAGGAAGAAGTAGCCATTATTCAAGCTGCGTGCAACGTTACCGATAAAGCATTTCGACGAGTTCTTTCTTTCATGAAACCGGGAGTTTGGGAATATGAAGTGGAAGCAGAAATCTCTCACGAATTTATTAGAAACAAATCGGTACACGCTTATACACCTATCATCGCATCGGGCGCTAACGCTTGTGTTTTGCATTATGTAAACAACAATCAAAAATGTAAAAAAGGAGATTTGGTGCTAATGGATTTTGGTGCCGAATATGCCAATTATGCAAGTGACTTAACACGCACAATTCCCGTAAGTGGCAAGTTTACTAAGCGCCAAAAAAACGTGTACAATGCGGTTTTGAGAATAATGAAAGAATCGACCAAGCTATTGGTTGCAGGAAATACTTTGCAAGAATACAACAACGAAGTTCGTGCTTTAATAGAGAGAGAGCTACTGAAATTGAAATTGATTACCAAATCAGATATAGCTCGCGAAGACCCAAAGAATCCAGCTTTTAGAAGATATTTCATGCACGGCATTTCTCATTTTATGGGTTTGGATGTTCATGATTTAGGCAATAGAAAACAACCTTTTCAAGTAGGAATGATTTTTACTTGCGAGCCAGGTATTTATATTCCCGAAGAGAAATTAGGTATTAGAATAGAGAACGATATTTTGATAACGGCTAAAGGTCCGAAAGATTTAATGAAGAAAATACCAGTGGAAGTGGAGGAGATTGAGGAGTTGATGAATAAGAAGTAAATCAGATTTAGTTTTTTACAGTCAGTACTTCCGGGTATGGGCCTCCCTCTTAGAGAAGAGGGGTGCGATTTTGCTTGTGGGAAGGAGGGAGATGGATTCAACTACAACTAATCCATCTCCCTCCCACTGCACAGGCCATTCCCCACCCCTCTTCTCTAAGAGGGAGGCCCATACTGGTTAGAAGTACATTCCTGCTTTTTCTCTATTTTCGTTTTAAACAAAAAGAAAATGTTCGTCTTAATTGCTGCAATTATTTACGCTTGGTTTTATGTTCGATGGCTCAGATATAAAGGGCCCCACAAACCAATCATAGAATATCGTTTTCCATTATGCGGTTTTACAACCAAAGTAAAGCGCTGGTAATTTTGGCTTTTGCCTTTTAACTTTTTACTTGCTATTGTATTCACTCATCACCTTTCCAATCTCTAAAAAGCCAAAGGCCAAAACTGCTTGAGAAGCAATTTCAATACGTGCGGGTAAAGTGCTTTTTTCTTCTGCATTCCATTCGCCAAGTACATAATTTACCTGATGCCCTTTGCTAAATTCTGCAGCAATGCCAAAGCGCAAACGCGGATAATTGTTATGCCCTAAAACCTCATTAATGTTTTTAAAACCATTGTGGCCGCCATCGCTACCGCTAGTGCGAATGCGTAACTTGCCAAAAGGCAAAGCCAAATCGTCGGCAAGAATGAGTGTTCTTTCAACAGGAATATTTTCTTTTTGCATCCAATAGCGAACCGCATTGCCGCTAAGATTCATAAAGGTATTGGGCTTAAGCAAAATGTAGGTTCTGCCTTTGTGTTTTAGTATTGCCACATCGCCGTAACGTTGTGGGCTAAAAACAATATTGGATGCCTTAGTAAGGGCATCCAATATTTTAAATCCTATATTATGTCGGGTCTCTTCGTATTCTTTTCCAATATTACCGAGACCTACAATAAGATACTTCATTCTCTATTCAAGAATTATTTTTTAGCTGGAGCTTTAGCTGCTGCTGCTGGAGCTTTAGCTGCTGCTGCTGGAGCTTTAGCACCGCCTTTAGCTGCTGGAGCCGCTGCTGCTGCTTTAGCTGCTGCTTCTTCTTGAGCAGATGCTCTAGTTACTCTAACAGCAACTACAACTGCATTACCAGAAGTAACAAATTCAAATTCTTTTGCATCTAAAGCTTCCACTTTAACAGATTTACCTATTAAAACACCGCTAATGTCTACAACAACATTATCAGGTAAGTTTTTAGGAAGAGCTTTAACTTTTAATTTTTTCAATTTCACTTGCAATTTTCCACCAGCCAAAACACCTGGAGAAGTTCCAGTTACTTTAACAGGCACTTCAATAACAACTGGTTTATTTTCAGAAATTTGAAGGAAGTCAACGTGTAACAATGAATCGTTTACTGGGTGGTATTGGCTATCTTGAAGAACAGCTAATACTTTTTGTCCGTCGATATCTAAGTTTACTAGATATGATTCCGGACTATAAATTAACGATTTAAATGAGCTTAAATCGGCACTAAAGTGAACCGGTTTTTCGCCACCATAAAGTACACATGGTACTTGCTCTGCTTTACGCGTTGCTTTTAATTCTGCTTTAGTAACATCTAATGCTCTAACTTTTCCTGTAATCTCTACTGATTTCATGACACTCTAATTTTAAATCAAACAATAAAATGGGCACTGATAGAATTGTAGGTGTTTGCATTTTGAATCACCTTTCCAAATAAATCAGCAACCGATAAAACTTTTATTTTAGCACTTTCCCTTTTTAAAGGAATAGTATCTGTAACAACTAATTCTGTTAATACCGAATTCTCAATGGTTTCGTAAGCTTTACCAGAAAGAACTGCGTGTGTACACAAAGCACGAACGCTTTTAGCGCCAGCTTCCATCATCAATCCAGCAGCTTTGGTTAAAGTACCTGCTGTATCGCACATATCATCTACCAAAACTACATTTTTTCCTTTCACATCACCAATCACCGTCATTTTTGCCACTTCATTTGGTTTCTCTCTTTGCTTGTAGCAAATAGCGAAATCAACATCAAAATATTTGGCGTAGGCATTTGCTCTTTTTGTTCCCCCTGTATCGGGAGCAGCAATTACCATGTCTTCTAATTGAATACTTTTTAAATAAGGCATGAAGATACTTGAACCATATAAATGATCTACTGGCACTTCAAAAAATCCTTGAATTTGATCGGCATGCAAATCCATCGTCATGATGCGTGTTACACCAGCAGCACTTAATAAGTTCGCTACTAATTTTGCACCTATAGAAACACGTGGACGGTCTTTTCTGTCCTGACGGGCGTAACCGAAATAAGGCATAACCGCTACAATTTCATGGGCCGATGCTCTTTTTGCAGCATCTACCATTTGTAACACCTCAAATAAATTATCTGAAGGTGGAATAGTAGATTGTACAATAAATACATCCTGACCGCGAACGGTTTCTTCAAATGATGGTTGAAATTCACCATCGCTAAACTCAAAAAAGAGCACATTACCAAGAGGAGTACCTATCTTTTCGGCGATTTTATTCGCTAAAACCTCAGTACTTCTGCCTGAAAATATTTTTATTGGTCTTGCCATTTTATACTTAAATACCTGACCATCAACGAAGACGGTTTTCGACAGGGGAGGCAAAGATATTAAAATATTTTGATTGTAAGAATATTTATATAAATTCGCACTCCAATTTTAATTGCCCAGGTGGCGGAATTGGTAGACGCACTAGACTCAAAATCTAGCGACTTCGGTCATGGGGGTTCGATTCCCTTCCTGGGTACAAAAATCAGAGTGAGAGTGAGAAGCGAGAGCGAACACGAGCACTCTGATTTTCTCAAAACTCACTCCCACACTCACTCTTATGAGTAATCCTTTAACATACGAAAACGACCAAAAACAATTGCGCTACGACATCGCTTATTTAAAAATGGCGGTAGAATGGGCCAAATTATCTCATTGTACCAGAAAACAAGTGGGCGCTTTAATTGTAAAAAATGGTGTTATTATTAGCGATGGTTACAATGGTACTCCATCTGGTTTCGATAATTGTTGTGAAAACGAAAGCAACGAAACGCATTGGTATGTGCTACATGCCGAAGCCAACGCTATTTTAAAATTGGCTAAAACCACCAACAGTGGTGAAAATGCTACTTTATATATTACTCTTTCTCCTTGTAAAGATTGTAGCAAATTGATTTTGCAAGCGGGGATTAAACGTGTGGTATATATGATGGCCTATAAAGATAATGCTGGAATTGCTTTCTTAACAAAGGCGGGCATTGCTGTTACCCACATTCCTGAATTAGGATGAAACAGGGCTTTATAAAAGTATATTATCTCCCTATTTACATCGCTATTACTCTTATTATCGGTATTTTTTTAGGCAAGAATTTCTTCTCTGCTAAAACTTCTTTTGTTTCTAGCGGCGAAAACGATTCTTTGTACAATGAAGCTTTAAATTTAGCCGAGATATTACAATTGGTGCAAGAGAATTATGTGGATTCTGTAAACGTAAAAGAGATAGCCCACAAAGGAATTAGCGAATTTTTGCATCAGCTTGATCCCCATTCCAATTATATTCCTGCCAGCAAAGTAGATAAGGCTAACGAATCTTTGGAAGGTAGTTTTGACGGTATTGGCTTAGAGTTTTTGCTACTTAAAGATACTATTGTAGCTGTTAGACCCGTAAAAAACGGACCCTCAGCTCTTGCAGGCATTCAACCTGGAGATAAAATAGTAATGATTGAGGGTAAAAATGCTTCGCATAACAATATGAAAAGCGAAGATGTGGTGGGTAAATTGCGCGGTAAAAGAGGTACTGTGGTTAACGTAAAGGTGAAACGAAGCGGCGTTGATTCTTTAATTCCATTTGCTATTACTCGTGCCGAGATTCCTATTTACAGTGTTGATGCTGCTTTTATGCTCGATTCGTCTACTGCCTATTTTAAAATTGGAGAGTTTTCACGCACCACCATGGATGAGTTTAAAGCGACTTATCCTTACAACAACCCAAAAGTAAAAACCGTGGTGATGGATTTGCGTGGCAATGGCGGCGGATATTTAAACACCTGCACCCAATTGGCAGATGAGTTCTTAAAAGACGCTGAGTTGATTGTATATACCCAAAACAGGCAACATGAGCAGCATAAAATGTTTGCGACTCCAGAAGGGAAATTTGAAAATGTAAAGTTGTATGTGCTTATTGATTATGAATCTGCATCGGCGAGTGAAATTTTTGCAGGAGCAATGCAGGATAACGACCGCGCAACTATAATAGGATCACGCTCTTTTGGAAAAGGATTGGTGCAGGAGCTTTTCTCTTTGGCCGATGGTTCTCAAATTAGATTAACTGTTTCTCGCTATTATACGCCCTCGGGCAGATGTATTCAAAAACCTTACAAAGACATTGATTACACTGACTATGCTGACGATCACTCTGATTCTTTAAGAGATTCTACTGTGTACTTTACCAAAGGCAAAAGGAAAGTTTTTGGTGGTGGTGGTATTCAGCCCGATATTAGTCTGAATGAAGATTCTATCGTTTTTTGGCGTGAGTTAAGCGCTTTGTATCAAGATGATTTTGCCCGTAAGTGCGCCATTCAATCTATTCTTCAAAATGCTTCGCAATGGAAAATACTATCGGCCGAGCAGTTTATAAGCAGCAAAGCAATTGATGGGCAATTGCGCAACACGCTGGCTAAACTGTTGCCAAAAAATCTATCGGCAGAGGCTGAATCGTATTTATTGAATGATGTGAAAGGTAACGTTTTACGCTGCTTGTGGGGTAGCAATGCTTACTATCAGTATAAACTGAGAGGAGATAAGTGCCTAAAGAAAATCAAATAGGAAATGTTGTAAAAAAAGAAATCCCGACCAAAGGCCGGGATTCATTTTTTGCTTTCTCGTTAAGAGATTACTGAGCAACTGAATCAGTTGTAGCAACTGAATCAGTAGTAGTAGCAGCAGCAGCAGCTTCAGCGGCAACTTTAGCCAAAGAATCAGCTGTAGCAGCGTTCGCTAAAGAATCAGCGTTAGTAGCAGCTACATTAGCTTCTTCACCACCACAAGATGCAAGAACTACGATAGCAGCTCCTAACAAAAATTTAGATACATTTTTCATTTTGAACATTTTAAAAGTTAAACTTACTTACGGCGCAAAATTATTAAATATTTTTAATTTCCAACAAAATTTTAATTCTTATTTTTGAGAGCATTACATTAGTTCAACAATTTAAAACCTATTTTATGGCATTCAAATTACCTGATTTACCTTACGCTTACGAGGCTTTAGAGCCTCACATCGATGCTAAAACAATGGAAATTCACCATAGTAAACATCACAATGCATACACTACTAATTTGAATAATGCGGTAGCCGGAACCCCTTTAGAGGCAAAAAACATTGAAGAAATCTTAAAAAACATCTCCACTGCAGCTCCTGTAGTTAGAAATAACGGTGGTGGTTTTTACAATCACAACTTGTTTTGGGAAGTTATGTCTCCAAATGGTGGTGGATTGCCAACTGGAGCATTGGCCGAAGCTATTAATGCTGCTTTTGGTTCATTCGATGCTTTTAAAACCGAATTTGCTAATGCGGGTGCTACTCGTTTTGGTTCTGGCTGGGCATGGTTGCTTGTTAAAGCTGATGGTAAGTTAGCGGTAAGTTCTACGCCAAACCAAGACAATCCTTTGATGGATATTGCCGATGTTAAAGGAACGCCAATCTTAGGAATGGATGTTTGGGAACATGCTTACTACTTAAAGTACCAAAACCGCCGTCCGGATTATATTGCTGCTTTCTTTAGCGTAATCAACTGGACTAAAGTTTCTGAACTATACGCGAAAGCGAAATAAGCTTAGATAATAAGTTTCAAGCATAAGATCCCTCGAAGAAATTCGGGGGATTTTTATTTGGTATAATAAATCAGCAACTTGGTGCGGGTGCTGTTGTTTTGATTGGTGCCCGTCAAAATGGTGCGGTATGGATTTGTTAGGCTACCTATAGCGTTTAAAACCAATGTGTCTGTAGTACTTTTCAATGCTTGGTCGTTAATGAATTTGGTTAATAAGAATCGGTATTTGTCGTTTTCTAGTCTTCCTCCATTATGAAATTCCACACCATTAATAGTATAGCTTGGTATATCGTAATTGCTGTATTCAGTTAAATCATCAAAAGATACTTCTTTACCTTTTTCTAATTTTAATATACCTAGGGCTGAAGGAAGTCGATAATTAATATTACTGCTAGATTCAACAGGCAACACTAGTTCGGCGCGTTGAATAATATAATTTTTGTTTTTGTTCCAATGATATAAAGAAGGGAACGTTAGTATAACTCGGGTTCCTGCTAAGGGCTTTAAAAACAATCTGTTTTTACCTAAAGAGGCATTGGCCAATTGATTGCTTAGGTCGTTAGCACTTGAAAAATCGTGTTTGTAATTAACAAAATGGCGAGATGAACTAATGATTTTTAATTCGGCTTTTTGTGATGCATTGTAATATAAGGTAATTTTTGTGTTTACATTCGAAGGATTCACAACAAATAAAGCCCCTTCGTTGGCATTTAATGAGTTTTCCTCACCTTTAATGGTAATACCTTTCAAAAGCTTTAAAAACGCAGTGTTGGCCGCAAGCGTATCACCTGTTGCGTTAAGAATTTTTTGTCCGAAATTATTGCTCAATTTGATTTTTACTACTCCCGAATCTCTTGCTACAGTTGTATTTCCTAATTCTGCTCCATAAGAGATATTTTGGTTCGATTGATGCGCGCTAGAAGAGAAATCATTGCTTAGCTCATAAGCTCTAAACGTTGTTGTTCCATTAACAGCATGATAAGTAGTGTCAACATAAAACGACAGCACAACTGAGTCGATTTGCGGATTAGCTGCAAAGTTTAGTGCGCTGGAAGGAATCAAAAACTGCGCGTACCATTGTGCTGAGGTAATTCCGAATTCGGGGTCGTTTAACTCTCCAATGATAACTCTGCTGCTGTTTTCAGTTGTTAAAATGGTATCTACTGCAGTATAGGCATTAACGGTTAAGGTATCTACTAAAGTGCCGTAAAATTTACTATCGTTAGATATAAGAGAAGAACCTACATTGCTTTCTTTTTTGCATGAAAAAAGTAGCGTGCCAATAGCTAAAGAAAGCAGGAAAGAGAAATGCGTTAAGCTCATTGTATCATTATTTTTTTACCAACTCTTCTTCTAAAATAGAGTCGTAAAATTCATCGTACTTCTCAACGTACTCTTCTTGATTAAAGTATTCGAGCACTGGTTTTTTCTTTTTCAAAGAATTGATGTGCTTGTCCATATCTTTACTTAATTCTTCACTTCCTTTAACCACACCGTCGCTCCATTCAATAGCCAATTTGTTAATGCTATCGAAATCGGGTTTCTCAGCAGTTTTCAAATTCTTGATGTTAACGCCATCAATTACTGCTTTTTGAATAAATCTTTTGTCTAAAGTTTTATCAAAGCCTTCGTTGTAAACAGAGTAAATGACTTTCGAGTTTTCGAAAATAGGGTCGTCGTTGAATACTTTTTTGATATAAAGCGGAATTAGGGCTGTCATCCAACCGTGGCAATGAATGATATCAGGTGCCCAGCCTAATTTCTTAACCGTTTCTAAAACACCACGGCAATAAAAAATGGCGCGTTCATCATTGTCGGCATAAAACTTATTGGCTTTGTCTTTTAATGCGTATTTTCTACCAAAGTATTCGTCGTTGTCAATAAAGTAAACCTGCATTCTAGCTGGTTGTATCGATGCGACTTTAATGATTAAGGGGTGATCAGAATCATCAATAATCAAATTCATTCCAGAAAGACGAATCACTTCGTGCAATTGGTTTCTTCTTTCATTGATAGAACCGAATTTAGGCATGAAAGCTCTAATTTCTTTTCCTTTTTGCTGAATTCCTTGGGGCAGATATCTTGCAACATTTGCAATTTCAGATTCCTCGTGATAGGGAATCATCTCCTGCGATACAAATAAAACTCTTGGTTTCTTCATTTGATAGTTTTCAACTTACAATCGCCAGCGCTACTTTCAACGGGTAAATTATTCTTGCAAAGGTAATAAAATCTAAGCGATATTCAAGTTTATGTTACCTTTGGCCGATTTTATTGCTCAAAGTATGCAGGTTGTAAGAACTAAGAAAGACATGGAAAGTATTGTAAAATCAATACTTTTAAAAAACAAAACCATTGGTTTTGTTCCCACAATGGGCTACTTGCACAGCGGGCATTTGTCTTTATTGAAGACGGCACAGAAAAGCAACGATGTTAGTGTATGCAGCATCTTTGTAAATCCAACACAGTTCAACAATACCGAAGATTTCAAACTCTATCCGCGCAATGAAAAACACGATTTCGAGTTGTTGGAAACAAACGGCTGCGATATTGTGTTTGCGCCAGAAGATGAATTGGTAAACTACATTGAAGATATTGCGCTTGATTTAAAAGGTGTTGACTCATTAATGGAAGGAAAATTTAGGCCCGGTCACTTTAAAGGTGTGGTGAATATTGTGGCTTTGTTGTTTACAATTGTGAAGCCCAGTGCTGCCTATTTCGGTGAAAAAGATTTTCAGCAATTGGCCATTGTTAAAATGCTGGCAAAATCGCATTTCCCGGCTATTGAAATTGTGTCTTGCGCAACCTCACGCGAAGAATCGGGCTTGGCTATGAGTTCTCGCAATGCCCGTTTATCGAAAGAAGAAAAGCAAAAGGCTTTGGCCATTTCTAAAGCTCTTTTTTACATTAAAGAAGAAGCTAAAAGCACTAAAGAAACGCAGGAACTAAAAGAGAAGGCCATCGATTTGTTTTTTAAAAGTGGAGAATTACAATTGGATTATTTAGAGATTTCAGATATACATTCTTTGCTTCCTATAGAGAAGATTGAGCAAAGAGCGGTGGTTTGCATTGCTGCTTTTTGCGGAAAAGTTCGATTAATCGATAATATTGTTATTAATTAGTAATTTTGGCGCATGCAAAGAGAAATGCTCCTTTCAAAGATACACAGGGTAACCATTACTCAAGCCGATGTGAACTACATTGGAAGTATCACTATTGATGAATCTTTAATGATTGCTGCCGATATCGTTGAGGGTCAGAAAGTACAGGTTGTTAACATCAACAACGGTGAACGTTTAGAAACCTACGTGATTAAAGGCAAAAAAAATTCTGGCGAAATTTGCTTGAACGGTCCGGCTGCCCGCAAAGCTGTAATAGGCGATGTTATAATAATTATTGCTTACGGCTTAATGGACTCAGAAGAAGCTAGAACATTTAAGCCAACACTTATCTTTCCTGATACTGCTACTAACTTGTTAAAATAATCTCCCTTGAACGCTGTGTTTCAACAACTCGAAAGTAAAATTGTTTCTCTTTCAGAAGCACAGGTCCTATGTAACAATTGGAAATCCAATGCATTGAAAGTTGTTTTCACCAACGGCTGTTTCGATATTTTGCATAGCGGCCATCTTCAATATTTAAGCGAAGCATCACAACTGGGAAATAAATTGGTGGTGGGCTTAAATGCTGATATTTCGGTGAAAATGTTGAAAGGGGAAGCGCGACCAATCAACAATGAAACGGCTCGTGCTCAAATGTTAGCCGCGCTTTTCTTCGTTGATTTAGTAGTAATTTTTTCTGAAGAAACCCCAAAGAATTTAATTGAAGCATTAACACCTAATATTTTGGTTAAAGGTGGTGATTATACTATTGATACAATTGTTGGGGCCGATCATGTGCTAAAAAATGGCGGACAAGTGTTACCTTTATCTTTTGTGCAAGGTTTTTCTTCCACTAATATCATCAATAAAATCAAGTCAGAGTAAAGTGAGATTATTTTTAGTCATAACAGTTTCAATTTTCCTTCTTTTTTCTTGTCAGAAAGAAAACTTAGAAAATAAGTTGATGCACAAATGGAAATATATTTCTGTTACTAAACCGGTAATTTTTCAACCTACTACCTATTGGTCTTTCAATGAATCATCGGTTTTTGTAACGGATAGCGCAACTGCAGATACTGTTTTGTTTGGTGACTACTTTTTGAAGAATAATTTTATGATTATCTCTGGCGCAAACTCTACCATGAAAGGCGGAGAATTGTTTAAAGGTAATTTTCAAGTGTTGCAATTGAATGATAGCATAATGATTTTGGTTAGAAAAGAAGATGGAGACGGATTAATTTATCATGAATTTGTAAAAGCCAAGTAACCATTGTATTCGAATTATTTATACTTTTATCACAAATCACAATTATTATGAAGCATTTTTTAAAGTATATCGCCCTTTTTATTGTTGTTATTTCAATTTCCTCTTGTGCTAAGGAAACGCAACAAAAATTAGTTGGTAAATGGAAAATGTATATGGTTCCGGCAAAGAGCTATAATGAAATCTGGACTTTTACAGAAACAACGGTAACAAGAAGTTATGAATACGCTGATACCACCACGATTCAAAACAGTGGTGCTTACGAAATGAATGGAAGTAAAAGCTTTGTTATTTCTGGCCCTGGCGCTACTATTAAAGGTGTTGAAACCTTTAAAGGCGATTGGAAGATAAAAGACATTGATGCTATGGGGTTAGTAATTTTCCGTCAGGATGTTGGTACCGTTTATTACGAGTTCGAAAAGCAGTAAATGGCCAAGTTAAAGTCGGTTTACGTTTGTACTTCCTGCGGAAACCAATCTGCCAAATGGTTGGGTAAATGCACCGCATGCGGCGAGTGGAATACTTACCAAGAAGAAATCACCAGCAGCAATAAAACACAAAACACCTCAATTCCAGGCATTGTAGCGCTTGAACCAACGCTCTTGCACGAAGTACAACCTCTCAGCAAAGAAAGAATTATTTTAAAAGATACTGAGCTTAACCGCGTGTTGGGTGATGGTTTGGTTTCTGGTTCAGTGATTTTATTTACAGGCGAACCGGGTATTGGTAAATCAACATTGATGCTGCAAATCGCGCTTCAATTTCCTGGCAAAAAAGTGTTGTATGTATCGGGCGAGGAGAGTCCGCAACAAATAAAATCACGTGCCGACCGCCTCCAAAAAGTAAACGAACACATTTATATTCTTCCCGAAACCAACGTTGAGCGAATATTAGAACATATTCAAAAGCAAGAACCAGAGTTGCTCATCATCGATTCTATACAGACTTTACAAACTTCAAAGTTAGATTCTGCGCCAGGTACGGTGAGTCAGATTAGGGAATGCGCGAACGATATTACCTTGATTGCGAAGAGAAAAAATATACCGACTTTTTTAATCGGACATATCACCAAAGACGGACAAATTGCTGGTCCGAAAGTGCTAGAGCATATGGTTGATGTAGTGCTCACTTTCGAAGGCGATAGAAATCATATTTATAGAATTATTAGAAGTTCAAAAAACCGTTTCGGTCCGTCGAATGAAATGGGGATTTACCAAATGGAAGAGTATGGATTGAAGGTGGTAGAAAATCCGTCGTCTATCTTGCTTTCACAAAACGAAGAGAACTTAAGCGGCATCGCTATTTCTGCTTCTATGGAAGGTATTCGTCCGCTATTGATAGAAACCCAAGCATTAGTTAGCACAGCAGCTTACGGAACTCCGCAACGCTCTGCAACAGGCTTTGATACACGTCGATTAAATATGTTGTTGGCTGTATTAGAAAAACGCTGCGGATTTAAAATTCAACTTAAAGATGTTTTCTTAAATATCACTGGCGGAATTAAGCCCGAAGACACAGGAATTGATTTATCGATTGTTGCCGCTATTCTTTCATCAGGAGTAGATATTCCAATTCCATCTACTTTTTGTTTTGCAGGAGAGATAGGTTTATCTGGTGAAATACGCTCGGTGCGCAATGTTGGTGCGCGCATCAAAGAAGCCGAAAAGATGGGCTTCAAAACAATTTTCCTTTCTAAGTATAATGATGAAGATTCGCTTAAAGGCAAGAATATTAAGATTGTTAGAGTAGGTAAAGCACAGGATTTAGTGCAGCATTTGTTTAGAGGGGCGGAGTAAACTTAGTACGTCTCCCATGGCGCTCGTCTCCAGACGAGTGACTTTCTACTCCGGCAATTTCATTGCCTAATCATT
>CAMBXP010000013.1 GCA_945871895.1 Chryseobacterium gleum
TATAAAAACCGCGGCAGGGAGTATAGAGAAGACATAGTATTGTGGCATTTGCGCAATGTATAGCGAAATGAAAATACCTGTCGACATACCAACAATTCTAAACATTTCTAAAGCGAAGGAGAAGGGGTGTCTGTCAAGCACAAAACCCAGACTTACCGTGGAGAATACCAAAAACGCAATAGCTATGTATTGCACTGGTATAGGCATAGTGTCGGTGTAATAGTAAACCGCTGCAAACAAAGCGCTAATAAGAGTAAACTGTGTAAGTAAATACACTTTAATGTTTTTATGAGCACGAATATATTTAGGTGATTCGGTTTTATGCTGGTGGTAATACTTGCCAAGTGTTTCTGGTCCGCCCAAGAATATTCTAATCTTATTTTTCAAGCCTTTCTCAAGTTTTGAGGCGTTGTACAAATCGATAAAGTAGTGAAACCAAGTTACAATTGGGTTGTGACTTCTCATTGGTTTGGTAATGCCGTATTGAACTTCTTCGACTTCTCTTTCGAAGGTGCCAAAAATACGATCCCAGATAATAAATATTCCTCCGTAGTTTTTATCGATGTATTTTTTGTTTTTTCCATGGTGAACTCTATGATGAGAGGGAGTAACCAATATTTTTTCTAAGAATCCTAGCTTGTTAATTAATCTAGTGTGAATGAAGAATTGGTAAGCACCATTTATCCCAATAATTAGAGTGGTAAGGGCAGGGTCGAAGCCAAGAATAGGCAACCACAACCAAAAAAACATTCTAATTATTAACTGTATGGCTGAAACTCTAAAAGACAAAGTTAAATTGTACTCCTCGCTTTGGTGGTGGGTGATATGTGCTGCCCATAGAACGTTAATTTCATGTCCGGCACGATGGTACCAATACCATAAAAAGTCAACAGCTATAAACAGTACAACAGTGGTAAACGGATTGATTGGAATGTGAACTAAAGAGTAGTTGTTGTAAAAATAAGTGAACGACGCATAGTAAATTACCACAAATAGCAAGAAAATAGTGCGTTCTAAGATGCCACAAGCGAGGTTGGTTAAGGAATCGGAGAATTCGAAAACTCTTTTCTTCACCCATCTGCTAACTGCGTATTCACCAATTACAAGCGCAAGCATAGTAATAATGCTAAAGGCAAAGGCTTTTGTTAATTCAACAGTCATTTAACTTAAATTTTAGGCAGCGCTAATTTACTCATCACATTAGTAAAGTAAAAATAGTGTTCACACAAATTAAGAACTAATTGATGAGAATCAGTAGTTTATCGGGTCCCACCCTTAGTTCTGTCGAAATTTTACGCTCAACGACAGGCGCTTTAACCCCATTCATGAAAATTTTGTCGGAAACAAAAACGAGTGCCTCATCCCATAAGTTGGCATTTATACATTTTTGAAGCGTTTTTGCGCCACCTTCTATAATGAGCGATGATATGTTTCTTTGGTAAAGAAAGTCAAGTATTTCTTGTAATGAAGTTGCTTTTACCCATTCTGTTTTTTCTACTTTTTTGTTTTCAATAGAATTGAAGATGATGGTGTTACTAGTATTATCGAAAATATGTAGGGATTCAGCTAAGGTTAATTGATTATCAATGACTATCCTCAATGGATTTTTACCAGAAGCAAGGCGGGTGTTCAATTGTGGATTATCTATCAATGCAGTGTTATAGCCAATCAATATTGCACCTTCTTCACTGCGCCATTGATGCACCAAGGTTTTGCTTTCCTCGCATGTAATCCAATTGTTGTTGCCTTTAATATCTTCTTTATTTCTGCTGATAAAACCATCTTTTGTTTGAGCCCATTTTAAAAAGATGTACGGTCGCTTTTTTTCGTGAAAAGAGAAAAAGCGCTTGTTAATGTCCCGGCTTTTTTTCTCGAGAATGTTGGTGATTACCTCAATGCCTGCCGACTTTAACTTTTCAATTCCTTTGCCTGCCACTTTTTCAAAAGAGTCTACACAGCCAATCACCACTCTTTTTACTTGATGATGAACCAGTAAATCGCTGCAAGGCGGAGTTTTACCTTGGTGGTTGCAGGGTTCCAGATTCACGTAAACAGTAGATTCCTTTAATAAATCTTTGTTTTTTACCGAGTTGATCGCGTTTACTTCGGCATGCGGACCGCCATAAAATTCGTGGTATCCTTCACCGATAATTTCATCGTTGTGCACAATAACACATCCCACCATGGGGTTGGGTGCCACAGAGCATAAACCTTTCATGGCCAAGGTTAGGCAGCGCTGCATGTATAAATTGTGCTCTTGCATATCGGTAAAGATAAACAGTTTATTAGCTTTGTGCATATGAAGATAGCGCAAAACAATGTTGAGGCGGTTGAACAGTATTTAAAAGAAAATCTTTCATCCTTTTATTCTGAAAGGGAAATTGTGTTGTTTACAGATATTTTATTGCAAGATTTATTGGCTATTTCTAAATCGCAAAGATTGATGAATAGCGATATTCGCTTATCGGAATCACAATTATTGCAAATCATATATGCAGCTAAAGATTTAAAAAAATACAAGCCTATTCAGTACATAACAGGTAAAGCTTTTTTTGCCAATTTAGAATTAGAGGTAGATGAAAATGTTCTGATTCCCCGACCAGAAACGGAAGAGCTTTTTAGTTTGATAGTCCAAGAAAACGAATCTCCTAAAGTAGTGATTGATTTTTGCACTGGCAGTGGCTGCTTAGCTTTGGCATTGAAAAGTAAATTTCCTCAGGCTCAAGTTTATGCTAGTGATGTTTCAAAAGGAGCATTAGGAGTTTCAAAAAAAAATGCAGCTAAAAACAACTTAGAAGTGCAGTTTATCGAAAATGATATCCTCCTTTCTCCATCTCGCTTGCAGGTCTTTCCCAATAATGCTGATATAATAGTATCTAATCCGCCTTATGTTTTAGAAAGTGATAAGAAGGATATGTTGGCAAATGTACTTCAATACGAACCTCACTTGGCTCTTTTTGTTGAAGATGAAAATGCCATAATATTCTACAAAAAAATTGGTGATTTAGCTTTTGAATTGTTGAATGCAGGAGGGAAGTTGTATTTCGAGATTCATGAAAACAAAGCGCTAGAAGTGCAAGAGTATTTGCAAAGCATAGGATTTACTTACGTGCAAATAAAAAAAGATATTTACGAAAAGGATAGGTTTGTTTTGGCGTTAAAACATTAAAACGATCTATTAATACCCAGCACCCATCTAAATACAAAACCGTCGTTCGCTACATATGGTGTTCTGTTGTTAAATAGAGGGAAGTCGCAGCGAATTACAAGCGGACGAACAGTCTCTAATTTTCTGAATTTTTTAATTTTTAAAGTGGTACCCAAACCAGCATCTGCAGTGAATACACCTAATTCATTTTGAACAGTACCACTTGGCACAAGCAACATACCTGCATCGCCAAAAAGGTAGTAATCGAAATCAAAATATTGTCTCCAGCGAGCAGAATGCCATTTAACATATTCGCTAAATTCTAGCTCGGCGCTGCCCGATGCTCCACTTATGCCTCTGTGGCCAAAAACGATGTTGCCATCTTTGGTTTGTTGCGGTAGTAAGTAGCCGGCATAGCCGCGAAGATTGAGTCCGCCGCCCATTTGAAAATGATTGATGTCGGCACCATATTGCGCATTTTGAACCGAGAATGCACCTGCAGAGCGCGTGTATTTATTGTCCATCATTTCTTCGGGGTTAGCGCCTGCAGCGAATAAAGAAGACTCTAAAGGAATATTGCTGCCAGCACCATATTGTGCAAAAAAGCGCGTGCTAAATACAAATTTCTTAATGTAGTTTTGGTTTACCACATTTAGTTTTAGTGTAGCGTAATCATAGTTGCTACCCAGTATTGAACTGCGCAATACCACGGTTATAGAACCTTGTCCGCGACGGTAATGGTAAATGTGATTGAAGTCGATGTTCACAGTGTTGTTCCATTTATCAGCCATCCATTCATTAGGCAACAAAAGGTACTGTAAAGCATTAAAATCTCTGCGGTACATCGCTTTGGCGAAAATGCGCAGGCGATTGTATTTATTTTTAGAGCTTTTGCTAATGCCTAGTTCATAGCGCTGCAGACCTTCTAAATAGCTGCTGTGTAAATCTAATCGGGTGAATTTTCCAAATTTAGGGAGTTGAGTGTTGTAGCTTAATCGGTAGGATAATTTATCGAATTTATTGATGAAAACGCTGCTGTCGAGGCCAGTCTGACCGAGGCCGCTATTCATCCAAACTGTAAAGTCGAAATTGTGAAAGTTTTTTAAATAATTTCCGTTGATATGAATGCCAAGCTTAGTGCCGTCGTAGCGATTATACCACAAATCGGGTCTCCAAAAAAGTTCGTAGTTATTTCTATCAAAAGCATTGGCAATTTTAGAGTCCATTTCTATTACATGCGGAAACTTTTTAGAGTTATCGAGCATGTTCACATCCGCCAAGCGATGAGAAGGATCTATTTTTAAGTCGTACATTCCATCTGGAACAATGATGCTTACTTCGTATTCGGGTTGAATATTTCCCCATCCGTACCATTTAGGAAGCACAGTTGCAGTGGTATTTTTAACGAACCAGGTATTGGGGATATGAAAATTGAGAATACTATCTACATTGCTAATCACTTGAAAATCGATAGGCATTTGCATTTCACCTTTTCTTTCGAAAGTAATGATATATTGATCTTTTTCTTTTCCTTTCTTGATGCATTGTACAGAGTAGTCAATTACTTTGGTAGTTTCTAGCCACTGATCGAAGAACCAATTTAAGTCAACATGGGTGTATTGAATCATGGAGTTTCTAAAGTCTTCGAAATAAGGGTGGCACAATTTCCATTGGTTGAAGTAGTTTTGCATGGCGTGCAAGAAGAGCGAATCGCCCAGCACGTATTGTAAATTGTACAACATGGTAGCTGTTTTGTAGTACACATGGCCGTAACCACCACCGTGACTTACCGAGCCGCCATCGAAATCGCTTGAATGCGTATTTAAAGCTCTGTCATCGCGCTGCGCTGCAGCAAAAATATAGTTGTCGTAAACTCTTGTGTTTACCACCAGTTGATCTTTTCGGTATTTTCTTAAATAGCTATTTTTAATTGGATTATGGAAAACGGTATCGCCATCAATTCGGCTCACAGCCCATGAATCTAGGAACTCGGTAAAGCCTTCATCCAAAGCAGCTCTATAAGTTTCGTTATTTCCCACCATGCCAAAGAACCAGTTGTGACCAATTTCATGTGCTAACAAACTTCTGTAGGTAGGGTCAGAACCGTTATCGAGAGTTAGCATAGGGTATTCCATACCATCTTTAGCATCGGCCACTACCATTTTAGGATAAATGTATTTGCCAAAAGACTCAGAATAGGTTTTAATGATTTTGGCAGTATAATCGGCTGCGTTTTTCCAGTAGGGTGCATTTTCTTCTCTAACAAGCGCCACGCAAAGCACGTCGTTCCAATATCTTTCATCGATACGATAGGTAGGATCGGCGGTGAAGGCGAAGTCATGCACATTTTCGGCATGGTAAATCCATGTTTTCTTTTCGCCAACTTTGTAGGGAGTAGGAATGCTAATGGTGTCGGTAGGTTTTCTACTAACGAAATTGCTTAAATCTAGTTTTTTACGCAAGTCATCGGGCAACACTTCGTTTCTATTTTGCAGCCAGCCCGTAGCTTCAACAACAAAGTTAGATGCTAGTGTTAGCTCCGCATCGTAGGTTCCATAATCGCCATAAAATTCTTTGTCGAGATGTTGGTCGGTATTCCATCCAAACTTCCTGTCGTAAACGCACATGCGAGGATACCAGTGCACTCCATCGAAATGTTTAAAACCTCTTTGCGCTAAAAAAACTTTCATTCTTCTGCGCATTGACCCAGTATCAAAGTATGTTTTAAATTCAATTTCGAAGGCTGCTTTTCCACCAGCTAAAATAGTTTGAGGCAGATAAACTTTAAGAATAGTGTTGTCTAATTCTGTATTAACTTCAACGCCATTTACTTTTATTTTCGAAATTTCTATACCTTTTTTTTGTTGCTCATAGTCACCAAATCTTGGTGTCATGTCTTGCTGCTGTTGAAGTTTATCATAGTAAGAACCAGGTTGAAAAGCGTTTTGGTAAAGATTGAAATAAACCACATTAAGGGAATCGGGAGAATTGTTCCAATAGGTAAGAAATTCTTTACCTGAAATGATGTGTGTTTTCTCGTTTAATTCGGCTTGAATGGTGTAGTGCACATCTTGTTGCCAATAGCCTTCAAATGGTTTTTTATTTTTCCAATATTCGGGGTTGTTCCAATTTCTGTAAGAGTTTGGAGAATGAAGGGGGTCGTACACTTGAGCCACAATATTGCAGCAAAAAGTTAGTGCGATGATGAGTTGAAAATATTTCATACGTGTAATGAGGCTTCAAATATACAATAGTAAAAGCGTATTTTTTTAAAAAAATCATTTGAAAATACTTAGATTCGCAAACCTTAAATTAAAGAACTGTTTCCATGAAGAAAGTACTTGTTTGTGTTGGTACTCGCCCTAATCTCATTAAAATCACACGCCTAAAAGAGTGCTTTGCGAAGTATTCTCATTTGCAATTTAAATTATTGCATACCGGTCAGCACTATGATTACAAGATGAGTGAAGTTTTTTTTGAGGAATTAGGCATACCAAAGCCAGATGTTTTATTTGATTTGAAGCGCGATTCACAAATGTCGGTAGTGACACAAATCATGACTCTTTTTGAAGAAGAAATAAAGAATGATAGGCCAGATTTAGTAGTTGTGCCGGGTGATGTTGATTCTACTTTTGCTTGTGCTTTTGTCTCTAGCAGGTTTGGAATACCGGTGGCGCATATCGAGAGCGGATTGAGGAGTTTTGATAAAACAATGCCAGAGGAAATCAACAGAATTTTGGTTGACGATATTGCGCAATTGTTTTTTACTACCGAAAAATCGGGAAATGAGAATTTATTGAAAGAAGGTAAAAAGCAAGAAAGTATTGTTTTTACAGGCAACACAATGATAGATTCCTTGATTAAGTTCAAGCCCAATATTGAGAAAAGCGATGTTTTATCGAAATACGCTTTAGTGAAAGGTAAGTTTTTGGTAATGACATTCCATCGTCCGGCCAATGTTGACAATAGAGAGAATTTAACAAGAATATTAAATGCTTTGAATGCGATTTCAAAAGACATTAAAATTATTTTCCCCATACATCCTCGCACCGTTAAGAATGCAGAAGTATTTGGTTTGAAGCATTTGTTAGAATCGAGTCAGATTATTTTATGTGAACCTCAAGGTTATCTCGATTTTATGAAATTGATTTCATCGGCTGTTGGTGTTGTTACGGATTCTGGAGGCATTCAAGAAGAAACTACCTTCTTAGGAGTTCCCTGTTTAACGGTGCGCAACAATACCGAGCGACCAATAACGGCAGAAGTAGGAACCAACACTTTGTTAGAGTTGAATGAAGAATTCATTGTTCGTGAGGTGAATTCTATTTTAAATGGAACCTATAAGAAGGGTGTAGTGCCCGAGTTGTGGGATGGTAAATCTTCTGAACGCATTGTAGATGCGATAGCTAAATTTTTGAACTAAGCATTTTCCTTTTTGTATTTCGCGTTAGCGATACTAGCATTTACATCGAAGCCCAGCAGGAGTATGTATGAGTTTAAGTAAAACCATAACATTACAATCATCACTGTGCCAATAGAGCCATAAATTTTGTTGTAGGTACTAAAGTATTGAAGGTAAATTGAAAACCCGTAGGAGGTAATAATCAACAGAACGGTAGTTAAAATGGAGCCGGGCGAGAAGAATTTGAAGTGTTTTCTTTTGGTCGGACCGAAATAATACAGGATAGCGATGGCGAAATAGTACAAGGCAAAAACGGCCACCCACTTCGCGGCATGGAATAGTGCGTTGCTAAAATTATCATTCACCTCAATGTTTTTACTTTCTACCACACTCACCATTACCTCGGTAACAATGATGAGTCCGATGCTCATTACTAGCATTAATGTTAAAACAATTGCCAATGCAATAGATATCAATCTTTGTTGAAAGGGCTTTCTGGTTTCACTAATGTGATGACTGTTGTTGAATTCTACCATTAATGAATGTATGCCATCAGTGGTAAGGTACAGCATTAATATGAAGTTGAAAGAAAGGAGTCCGCCACGCGGGGTGCTAATCAAATCCTCTATCGTGGTAATAGCAATATCTCTTATGCCTTTAGGGATATCTGTTCTAATGAAATTGAGCAATTCTTCTTGAAATCCTTCTACAGGAATTATAGGTATTAGCGTAAATAAAAAGATGATACCAGGAAAAACTGCGAAGAAAAATTTAAAAGCTAGGGAAGAAGCACGAGTAGAGAATGTTCCGTTTTTGATACCTTGATAAAACAAATAAGACACATCGTATATAGGTACTTTTTGAAAACCAGGTAAACTGTGGTTTTTAGTGAAAGTGAATACCTTTTGAACAAAAGCAAGGTGCAAAATACGGTCGAAAATCTTATTGCTCATGAGGTTTGGCTATTAAGCTGATATCGAAATTTTTCACAGTGTGAGTCAAAGCGCCCACAGAAATGAAGTCCACCCCAGTTTCGGCGTAGTTCACAATGGTCTTTTCATTGATACCACCTGATGCTTCAGTTTCGTATTGTTTATTGATTTTTTTTACAGCTTCCTTTAAATCACTAACACTAAAATTATCAAGCATAATTCTATGCACATTTCCCTTATTTAAAACTACATCTAGTTCTTCGAAATCGCGCACTTCAACTTCAATTTTAATGTCGAGTTTGTTGTTTTTTATGTATTCGTTGGCTTTGTCGATAGCAATGCTAATTCCACCCGAGAAATCAACATGGTTGTCTTTAATCATAATCATATCGTACAAGCCCATTCTGTGGTTTTTTCCTCCTCCAATAGTAACAGCCTCTTTTTCTAAGAATCGAATTCCAGGAGTAGTCTTGCGCGTATCTAAAATTTTGGTTGAGGTATGTTTTATCTTATTGTTTAAATAGTGGGTGTAAGTGGCGATTCCCGACATTCGCTGCATCACATTTAATGCGATTCTTTCCATGGCCAAAATATTTCTCGCATTTCCCTTTAAAGAGATAAGTGTATCGCCATATTTAACCTTGTCGCCGTCTGTGAAGTGCTTAACAATGCTAATGCTTTCATCATAAAAATGAAAAATCTCCTCAGCTCTATTGATACCTGCAATGATGCCTTCGTCTTTACACAATACAATAGCTTCAACTTTGCTGTTTGGCGGAATAGTAGATAATGAACTGTGATCTCCGGTGCTGATGTCTTCAGCGATGGCATTTTGCATGAAGTTTTTAAAAATATCGAAATTATTCATTGGCAGAGACTATACGGAGTTTATGAATTAGCATGGTGTTGTTTGTTGGTTTCAGATAATAGTAAACCTGAAAATTACCAGCACTGGTAGTAAGGCTGCCAATCACGTACATGCTGCCGTCTTGCGAATTTCCTTGGTGATTAGATTTAAATGCTGTAGGAGCGTGTTTTTCGAAAAAACTTTTGAGAATTTGCCCGGCCTGTGCGGCACTATAAACACTCTCGGTGCTGTTTACTGTTAAATCAATATTGGTATTAAAGTATTGTTGCAAAGCTGGCGCATTTCCACTTTTTAATGCAGCGTTAATGCTGTCTTGTATGCCTGGAGCAACCAACATTGCGCTTGCAAGGAGAATGGATAATAGTATTTTCATTAGAAAGAATAATTAAGTAAAAAACTGAATTTATACCGACGAAAACATATTGGCAAATATCGAACCAAAATGGCGAGTTTGTAGAGTCGATAAAATCCAAGCCGAAAGATAATGGTAATTTTGCTTATTTTCACCAAACAAAATATGAAAATTAAGATAGTAGAAATTGGGAAGACTCAGCAAAAAGAGTGGCAAGCGTTCATCGATGAATATCTTTCGAGAGCTAAAAAATACAGAGGAGTTGAGTTAATTACTTTACAGCCTAAAATTAGAAGAACAGAAAGCAACGAAATTAAAGAGGCGGAGGGTAAATTATTACTAGAGCTTTATGGTCAGCAATCTCAAAATGTGGTGTTGTTAGACGAATTAGGCAAAGAATTTTCATCTGAAGGTTTTGCCGATTTTATTGCCAAGCATACTTTAAGTGGTAAAAAAGAATTGGTTTTTGTGATTGGAGGAGCGCATGGCTTTAGTGTTGCTGTTCGCGAGCATTTTAAAAATGTAATTGCTTTATCGCAAATGACTTTCACCCATCAAATGGTACGCTTGATATTTATTGAGCAATTGTACCGTGCTTTTACTATTTTAGCCAACGAAAAGTATCACCATTAATTATATAGCGTGCTTTATTACCGTATTCAAATAGGAGGAATAGTTGATTGGTACATGGGTCCCATATACTTCTTTTTGATCATCTTTCTTTTGAAAAAGACGGTGAAAGATGGAGATGAGTATGAGCGCAAGTTGTTTTCTAAGGGTTTAATCATCAAGTTGTTTTCAGCCCTTTCCATCGCTTTCGTGTATTTGTTTTACTATGAAGGTGGGGATACCATTATCTACATGCACGATGCTAACATCATGGCCTCTCTTTTTTTTGATGATATAAATGTGTTTTCTGATTTCCTTTTTAACGGTTTGATTGATTCTGAGTCGGGGAGTGTTAGCAACTGGAAACATTTTTTTAAGGTGAGGGGTCTTTATAACAATTATTTCCTTTACCGCAATGATGAAAGGGCCTTTTTTATGGTTCGTTTAATGGGTGTTGTCGCAATTATTACCAACGGTTCTTTTATTGCGAGTGGAATGGTGGTAGGAGCGTTTTGTTATCTAGGGACCTGGAAAATCTACAAATTGTTTGTCGAGTATTACCCTAGTTTTAGAAAACAATTGTCTTATACGATTATCTTTATTCCTTCTGTAATGTTTTGGGGTGCAGGAGTGTTAAAGGATCCTGTAACATTAGGTGCTTTGGGATTTTTAATGTATTACGTTCATAATATTTTAAAGAGTCGGAAGGTGCTTATATCTATTATTTACATTGTAATATTTTCATTTCTTATCATTTCTATTAAACCGTATATTCTTAATGCTTTTATTGTGGGCGTGGGTTGCTGGTTGTTGTCTAACTATATGGTTAAAATTCAATCGGCTGTATTTAAGGCCTTAATTTTTCCAATTTTGCTTGTTGTGTCCATTGGGGCTGTATTTGGATTGCTCAGTTTGTTTTCTGGTGACACGGGAAAATATTCATTTGATAAAGCTTTGGATGAGGCAGCTTTGGTGCAATCTGATTTAAAGCAAGATTATTATGGTGGTCATCGTTTTGATATTGGAAGCTTTGAGCCCACCTTATCGGGAGTTTTAGGGAAAGCACCAATTGCAATTGCTACCACTCTTTATCGCCCATTTATTTGGGAAGCAAACAACGTATTTGTAATGCTCTCAGCTCTTGAATCAACGGTAATTATTGTATTTACCTTTTTGGCTATTTTCCGAATTAAATTATTGAATTTACAAGGAGTGCTTTTGGCCAATCCTTTGTTGTTTTTCTCGTTCGTGTTTTCACTGTTTTTTGCGTTTTTTATCGGATTGACAAGTGCGAATTTCGGGGCCTTAGTACGCTATAAAATTCCTTTAATGCCATTTTATATTTCAATGGTTTTCATCTTAAGTAATTATTCCAAATTGCCTAAGAAAGTTCAAGAAGTTTTACCTACTAAAGGCTTGGTAGTTTAAAGTAATTGCTGGTATAAACTGTAATAGAAACTTACTCCACTTTTGATATCGAAGTAAGAAATGGCATTTTCTCTCAAAACGTTTTTGTTTGCTTCAGCTATAGGTTGGTTTAGTTTGAAATCTTGGTCAAGTAATACCAATCCTTCATGGTTGTATTTCTCAGCAATAAAATCTAAATCACCTATTCCTTTCAATGAAATGGCTGGTATGCCGCAAGCCCAGTATTCGCCTAATTTAGTCGGACTCCTACCAATAGTTGAAAAGGCCATTTTGTATAAAATTATACCTATGTCGCTGGCTTGTAAATATTGGTGAACCCCACTATATTCGGCAGAAGTAAAACAAATGTTTATTTCAACATTCATTTCTTTGGCTGCATTTAAAATTAAGTTTTTGTCGTCTTTCGATAAAATCAACAAATACTTTTTTTGATTCGACGGGATAGCCAAAAACATTTTAATGATGTCTTTAGGAGGATAGTTTGCGCCTATAGATCCGCTGTATATTACCACATAGGCATCTACAGGAATATTTAATTCTATTCTGATTTTGTTTCGTGTATTAACATCGAATGCCTTAAATACGTCGAAATCAACGCAGGTAGGAATTACACCAATCTTCTCCTCTCTTTGTTTGAATTTCTCTACAATTTCTTTTTTACCAGCATAGGTGAGTGATACTGAAATATCCGACTCTTCGAAGAATTGAGCTTCCTTTCTTTTGAAATAATTGTATACGGGTTTAAATATGGGATTGCCCCACAAGCCGCTCTCCAGTTTCTCATCTGGCCACCATCCGCGCATATCAAAAATGAATTTGGTACCATACTTCTTTTTCACTTTTTGACCAAGGATCGCCGACATATATCCTCTGCAATGCACCACGTCATAATGGTTTTTTCTGTAGAGCTCCTTAATCTTTTTCCATCCTTCTCTCAAGTCGTAAACAGTTGAAATAATGGGTGGCGATTTATGGTATTTAAGACTATGCCATTCAATAGAGGTGTTCTTCAAAATTTCTCTCACTCTATTGCCGTTCTTCTCGAAATTTTCTGGTTTATCAAAGGAAATAATGTCGTATTCAATTCCTTTTTCTTTGTTGATGCGAGAAGTGTAGGCTAAAATTTGTGATTGCCCAAGAGGGTCGGTTAACCCATCGTAAGAAAGGTATAAAACTCTACACTTTTTGCTCATGGTACCATTTTACAAAGCTAGAAATTCCATCTTCCAATGAGGTAGAAGGGGCGTAGCCGAATAGTTTTTTAGCCTTGTCGATATTGGCGAAAGTGATATCTACATCACCAGGTTGCATAGGCTGATGATTGATTTTTACTTTTTTATTCATCACTTTTTCGATGGTAGCGATAAGGTCTTTTAATTTTACTGGTGTGTTATTGCCCAAATTCACTATTTCGTAAACGTTCTCATGAGTGCTAATGTAGTTGCAGGCCCCCATGATTCCTTGCACCGTATCATTTACAAAAGTATAATCTCGTGAGGTAGAACCGTCGCCGTACATGGTGATTTCTTTACCTTCGTCGACTAGCTTAATGAACTTGTGAATGGCTAAATCGGGGCGTTGGCGCGGACCAAAAACAGTAAAGAAACGAAGATTAACTACGTCTAATTTGTACAAATGATGTGCAGTGTGTGTTATTAATTCACATGCTTTTTTCGATGCTGCATAAGGCGATATTGGCTGGTCTACATTATCTGTTTCTGTAAACGGAATACTTTTATTGTTACCGTAAATGGAAGACGATGATGCGAAAACAAATTTCATGATATGTCTTTCTTTACACAAGTTCAATAGGTTTTGCGTTGCAATCACATTATCGTTCAAATAAGCGATCGGGTCTTTCAAGGAGGGAAGCACTCCCGCTTTTGCAGCCAAATGAACAATGATATCTATGTCAATTCCAATTTGATCAAAAACATTGCTGTCTTTCAAATCGCCTTCAATAAACTGAAAATGTGTGTTGCTTAGCAACCCCTTTAGATTTTGCTCTTTAATTTCCCTTTTGTAAAAAGGGTCGAAATTGTCGATACCCACCACCTGATGACCTTCTTTCAAAAGCGTTTCACTCAAGTGAGAACCAATAAATCCTCCACAACCTGTAATTAAATATGAAGCCATTTTTTTTCTTGTGTGCGCTAAGATAAAAATTAAAGGCTATTTAGGGTAGTGCCCATGATAATAATGGCAAAAAGTGTTAAAAAGCAGATATAAATCTGATGTATTTAGTAGTTTTACCTCGCTCTATTTCAGTTTCTTTGCTTTAAAACAACTTTTCATGTTTATACCTAAATTTTTATTCTCTGCTGCAGCTGTCCTTTTTGGTGCAAGTGCAGTTGCTCAAAATGAAACAACTCTTAAGCAATGCATTGAGTATGGTATTCAAAACAGTTTAACATTGCAAAAGGCTTCTTTAGAAGTTGATAAAAATAAACAGAAGGAGAAAGAGGTGCTTTCAACGGGGTTACCTCAAATCAACAGCAATTTTACGTTTAACGACAATCTAAATCTTCTTACCCAGCTTATTCCAGGCGAAATCATTGGTAAGCCAGGCACCTTGATTCCTGCTAGATTTGGCACGCAATACAATTTTACTGCGGGTTTCACTGCCTCACAAATGATTTACAATCAAACATTATTGGTAGGCGTTAAGGCTGCTCGTGTAGCAGAAGATTTGGCGAATTTAGGGGTTGAGAAAACGCAACAACAATTGATTTACGATATATCTACAGCGTACTACGCCGCGCAAATAAGCAATGTACAAAAGGAAATTGTGGAGAGTAACTTAAAGAAAGTAAGCAAACTTAAATTGGTCACCAAGTCACAATACGAAAACGGATTAGCAAAGAAAACCGATTACGATAGATTGCAAGTGAGTGAAACCAACCTGCAAACAGAATTGGAAAATATTGATCAAACGGCAGAGTATCAAGCAGGAATGCTCAAGTTTATGATGGGGATGAGATTGGATTCTGCTCTAAAAATCAGCAAATTAATTGAACCACGTGCTCTTCAATTGTCAACGCCGCAGCACAATGTGGCTAACAATATCGATGTTAGAATTATTGAATCTCAAAAGGAATTGAATGAGCTAAATATCAAACAGTTTTATGCTGGATATGTGCCCGCTTTGAATGCCAATGCTACTTACAATTGGCAGAATATGGGCAATGAGGTACATTTGGTAGGTGAAAACGCGAATTGGTACAACAACACCATGGTTGGTCTGTCTTTAACAGTGCCTATTTTCGACGGACTCAACAAGCATTACAAAGCTACACAAGCTAAGATACAGCAAGAACAACTTGATTTAGATGCCCTCAATTTGGCAGAGAGTATCCGACTTCAAAATCAAAATGCTTACAATAAGTTGAAAGCAAGCAAGGCGTCGGTGCGGGTGCAAGAAAAGAACATGAAGCTGGCCGAAGAAATTTACACAAGTACGCAAGAGCAATACAACGGTGGCTTGGTGTCTTTAAGTGAATTGATGCATGCTGAAACGGCGCAGAAGGAAGCGCAAAATAACTATTTGAGGGCTTTGGTGCAGGTTAAGTTGGCTGAGCTAGATTTGCTAAAAGCAAGCGGAAATATTGATAGTATCATTAAGTAAAAAGCTGATTGAACACGAGCATCATTCTATTAATGAGTGATGGCAATAGAATAGGGGTCGACAGATACTTCCCTTTTGCTTCCCCCAATTAATTTAAGAGTCTTCAAATCGATAAATTGGTAGTAGCCATTTCTTCCGCCACAATAAGAGGAGTGATGAGGAGTTGGGCCATCTGAAGCTATGTTTCTATTTACAATATACAATAGATCTTTGTTGTCATTCGCTTGCAGTCCGTGCGGTTGATAGCCACTTTTAATCGTTGTTATTTTAGTGTTGTTGGTGTAATCAATAGCTGTAATCGACCCTTTAATTCCTTCAGAAATATAGGTGTCGTCTTCCATGCAAGAAACAAAGAGCAAATGATATTTAGTCGAAAAAGAAAATTCAACCGGATATTTTCCTGTATTGATGACAGCAATTAAAGTGTCTTTTTTGGTATCCATTACTCGAACTTCATTGCTTGTTTGACAAGATAAAAAGTACTTCGATTGATCAGGAGAAAATGCAATTTCGTGAATATCTAAAGATGAGTTTTTGTTGAGCGCAGCATTTTTTTCGGCCACCACAGTTTGAAAATCTACATTATCTAAATCTTCAATATTGGCGCGGTAAAGATAGTTTCCTTTGTTGGCTGAAACATACATTGCGGTGTCGTTCAAAAGCGCAATGCCGTGTGGAAATTCCAAAGCACCATTGCCAATAATTTTTTTAAGAGTTTTAGTTTCTAAATTGATACAAGCTACATGTCCGCTAGAATTCCAATCCACAGTGTACGCCATTTTCGAATCAGATGAGAAAGCGATGGTATTCCACGATCCAGCGGGAAGCGGAACAGTAGCGACCAATTTATCATCTAAAGTGGAGAAGATTTGAAACACATCGCCTGCCGCAAAACAAACGCACCAATATTTGCCATTGGGTGAAATCTTTACCATGTGTGGCGCTTCGGGGTTAGGGTTGTTGCCCACCGAGATGTAGCGCATGATTAAATTTGATGCGACATCAACAACAGCAACATTATCACATCCTTGATTCACTATGTACGCTTTTTTTCGTGTTGGCTGATCAGAAAATTTCACAAAACCTTTGTTGTTGGGCGCTCCGCTGTCGATCCAATCAATCAACATTTTAACATCGCTTTCACTTAGTGGATGCTGATACAATGGCATGGTAGGTTTTACAGAAGTGCCAAAAGCGGAGTAGGTGTTGGTGAATAAGCGAAGGCTACTTAATGCTGAAAAATAAGGAATAGTAACTGCGCCACCGTTTCCACCTTGCATCATTTCATCCCAGGTAGAAAGAGATAATCCAGCTGCAGCATCTTTACTTGCTGAGGTATGACAACCTTGCGTTGCGCAGGAACTTAGCATTAATTTAGAAATATTGGCAGGGTAGCCCGAAGCTTTGGTATCAACAGCAGGTTCGTCTCTTTTGCAAGAGAAAAAAGCAATTAACAATAAAAAAGCTGTTGAATAGCGCATTATTAAAGATAATAGGATAAATGAAAATCGTAAAAAGATTTTATGGATGAATTTACATTTTATAGTACCTTGGCTTCATGCACCAACATTTTATAATGCATAAGCCTTTTGGTTATTTGTGTCAGTTCGTTTGCGAGCTTCCTAAAAAGAAGTTGGTGGGCGAATTGTATGATTTTCCTGAAGGTACTATGGCAATTGGTAGATTGGATGAAAAGAGTGAGGGACTTTTATTGCTCACCACAGATGGCAATGTAAGTGAAGCTGTGAGAAGTAAAAAAGTAGAGAAGGAATATTATGCGCAGGTGGATGGATTGATTAGTGAGGAAGCAATAGCCAGCATGACACTAGGGGTAGAAATTGGCATTTTCGATATGAAATATATTACGCTTCCGTGCAAAGCCTTTCGTTTGGAAAAGACTCCCGCTTTTCCTTTGCGTTCAAAGAAAATTCGAGATGATAGGCACGGACCCACATCATGGGTTTCTGTTACGCTTACCGAGGGTAAATTCAGACAGGTGCGTAAAATGTGCGCCGCTGTTGGTTATCCCGTTTTGCGCTTAATTAGAGTGCGTGTTGGAAAGATCCATTTAGGAGATTTGAAATCGGGGGAAGTACTAAAGTTAGAGCAATTGAATTATTAACCGATTACACCTTTAAAATCTTCTCAGCTTCTTCTGCCTTTGCGAATAAGATTTCATTCTCAATAGTATGGTGAATATTGATGTCGTCTTCGAATTCTTTCAGCTTAAAATAAAGCATTTTGTGAGATGGGTCGGCATCTGCTGGAGGTGTGTAATTGTTGCTTAATTTCTTCACTCTCTCAATTACGATATGCTCATCGTCATGCTCCTCTTCCATTACTTGCACTGGTTTTTGCAAAGAACCAAAGAAAGCAGGTTCGAAAGATTTGGGGTTATTTAAATAAGAACCTAATTTCTCGAAATAGGGAAAAAGAATTTCTTCTTCTTTCACCAAGTGGCGCGATAAATCATCGGTAAAATCAACGAAAATATCATGAATCTCTTTCAACTCGGGGTATTGATTAGGATACTTAGCTACCAGTTTCTCTAGCAATCGAACGATTACAGGAAAGTTAGCTTTTAAGTATGCATGATGAGTACTTTTAACATGGTCGACGATGTCTTCCAAGTCCCACTCTTTCATTGAATTGATGTATTCTGAGTTCATTGCCATGCAGTAAATTTAAGAAATACATTTAATGATACAAGTGTTGGGTGATAAAGATTTTTTAATGAGTATAATACTAATTCAAACTAGGTGTCTCATAAAAATTACTCAGCACTGAAAAAGGTGATTTGTTGTCGCGTAAAATTTTACCCCACACCCTTTTAGGTGCTTTGGTGAAAACATATTCTGATTTAGCTGGATAAATGAACCAAGCATTTTTCTTTAGTTCTTCACGAAATTGGGTGGGTCCCCAGCCTGCGTAACCTATGTAAAATCTAATATTGTCGTTGCTCAATTCGTTGTTTTTTGCCAGTTCCTGAATCTTACTAAAATCGCCGCCCCAAAAAATTCCTTTTTTGATTTTAATGCTGTTGGGTACTTTTTCACCAAAGGTGTGCACATAAAAAACAACATCCTGGTCAACGGGGCCGCCATAAAAAACTTTCAAATTACTTTTCGGGAAATCTTTAATGGCATCTGATACCACGATTTGAGAAGGCATATTTACCACAAAGCCCATGGTGCCCTGCTTGCTGTGTTCGGTTAACAGCACCACCGCACGCTTAAAATAAGGATCGTGCAAAAATGGTTCTGCCAATATTAATTTTCCTTGTTCTATTTTAGGTAAGGCCATTGCGCGAAAATAAGAAGATAAAGAATTCTTTCGCCTATTTATTTTCACACAATTATTACATATTTTTAAACGATAAACTCATTTTATGAAATGAGCCATGACAAGTTTGGAACAAACACCTTCGAGTTAAGGCGAATTCCATATGACAATTAGTAAATTTATATACATATGAAAAAAGCACTTTTGTTATTAGCCTTTTCTTTGCCAATTATAACGCTAACTTCTTGCGGTCCCACTGAAGAAGAAGTAAAAGAAGCAGAAAAGAAAATGGAGCCAGAAAAAATTGAAAATAAGTCCGAATTAAACGATTTGGAAAAAGAATTAGAAGGTGCGTTTAATGAAGGTGCTGATAGCGTTGTAGCCCCAAAATAATAGTATGAACTTGTTGCAACTTCCCAAAGAAACCTTGCTCGATTTGTACGAGCGATTGCTTACTCCTCGCTTGTTTGAGGAGAAGATGTTGGTGTTGTTGCGACAAGGTAAAATATCGAAATGGTTTTCGGGTATCGGACAAGAAGCAATCTCTGTAGGTGTTACCGCAGCGCTTCAAAACGACGAATACATTTTTCCCATGCACCGCAATTTAGGGGTGTTTACCGGTAGAAAAATTCCTTTGAATAGATTGTTTGCTCAATTTCAAGGTAAAGCTTCGGGTTTTACTAAAGGACGAGAGCGTTCTTTTCATTTTGGTACTAACGAATATCATATCGTGGGCATGATTTCGCATTTAGGCCCCCAATTGTCGCTGGCCGATGGTGTTGCACTAGCCAATAAATTGCAAAAAGAAAGAAAAGTAACTGTTGCTTTTACTGGCGATGGTGGAAGCAGTGAAGGTGAATTTCACGAAGCTTTAAATGTAGCTGCGGTGTGGCAATTGCCGGTTATCTTCATTGTAGAAAGTAATGGATATGCGCTATCTACGCCATCTAAAGAGCAATTTTTAAACGCCAGTTTTGTTGAAAAAGCAAATGCTTATGGCATTGAAGCAGTGAGTATCGACGGCAATAATGTAGCAGAAGTGTATCAAACAATGCTGCAATTGAGCGAAAGAGCGCGTAAAAATCCGCAACCATTTTTAGTGGAATGTAGAACGTTTAGAATGCGCGGACACGAAGAAGCATCGGGCACTAAATATATTCCACAACATTTGTTTGAAGAATGGGCTAAAAAAGATCCTATTCTTACTTTTGAGAATGAATTGTTAAAACAAGGAATCATTAGTGAAACAGAGAAAGAGACGATTCACGAAAGCATCAAAAAAGAAATTAGCGATGCAGTAAATGAAGTGCTGGACGAAGAAGAAATTATTCCAAATATTCATGAAGAATTGGAGGATGTTTATGCTCCTCACAGTGCCGAAATTCATGAGCCAAAAGGCAATTCTAAAAACATACGATTTATCGATGCCATTAGCGAGGCTTTAAAACAAAGCTTGCGCAAGTATGATAATTTGGTGTTAATGGGACAAGATATTGCCGAGTATGGTGGAGCATTCAAAGTGACAGAAGGATTTGTTGAAGAATTTGGCAGAGATAAAATTAGAAATACGCCTTTGTGCGAATCGGCCATATTGGGCGCTGGAATGGGCTTGAGCATTAAAGGATGGAAATCGGTGATTGAAATGCAATTTGCCGATTTTGTGACGTGTGGTTTTACACAAATAGTAAATAATTTGGCAAAGAGTCATTACCGCTGGGCGCAAAATGCCGATGTGGTGGTGCGCATGCCTACAGGGGCTGGCGTGGGTGCCGGACCATTTCATAGTCAGAGCAACGAAGCATGGTTTTTTCATGTACCCGGATTAAAAATTGTGTATCCCGCTTTTCCTTACGATGCCAAAGGCTTGCTGAATGCAGCGATTGAAGACCCTAATCCGGTTTTGTATTTCGAGCATAAAGTGTTGTATCGCAGTTTGCAGCAAGATGTGCCCGAAGATTATTTTACGCTTCCTATTGGCAAAGCAAAAGTGTTGCGCGAAGGAAAAAAAGCGAGCATCATTACTTACGGAATGGGCGTTCACTGGGCTTTGAAATTGGCACAAGAGTTAGATGTGGAGATTGTTGATTTGCGCACTTTACTTCCTTTAGATACAGAAACAATTTATGCCTCGGTGAAGAAAACAGGCAAAGCTTTAATATTGCATGAAGATACTTTAACAGGTGGAATTGGCGCCGAAATTAGCGCATTGATATCCGAACATTGTTTTCAGTATTTAGATGCGCCAGTGCTTCGTGTAGCCAGTTTAGATACTGCAGTTCCTTTTCAAATAGATTTAGAAAAACAGTTTTTAGCGAATAGAGAATTGGAAGGGAAGTTGAAAGAGTTATTGGGGTATTAGTGGGGGCTTTTTTTTGCATTTTCTACACGCAGTTCGTCTTTGCGAGATTTTTGTACCCAAAAATGAAGCAATCTTATTTAGTGAAATTTAGTCCACAACGCTTTTTAATTTCATTAATGATAGAAACAAATTCTTTATCGACTTTTGGAGATGATAAATATTCCCAATCACCGCCATTATTCTTGAAAAACTTCAATCTGTAAGGTTCGTTGCGAGAAATAAAAATTGATAAGATAGGTGCGTAAAATGGCATATCTGTTTCGTTAGAAAATTCAATTTTGGTTATTTCAGAATATTTAAAACTTCTAAATTCCCAATAGTCGATTGCTTTTATTTCAAAATAATCTTCGTGCAATTTGAGTACTGGAAATCCTGTCTTATTAAATTCTTTCATTTTTAAATGAATTATTAGGCGATCTAATTTATTTAAATTAATTCATTTTAGCAGTTATTGGCTATATGAAAGATAAGATTGCTTCATTTTTGGGTACAAAAATCTCGCAATGACGAACTGGGTGTGAACACAAGAATTAAAAAAGAAAAGGAATTTAATCTATTTTATCAAACGTTCGTCAGCTGGCGGATGCGTGTCTACACCAACTCACATGTCATAATTCCATCTCTATCAACTTCACTCAATTTCACATTCACAATTTGATTTGCTAGGGCCTCATCATACGCTGTTTTCACCTTCACATAATTCTCTGTAAAGCCATACATCACATCGCCATCACGTTCTGTTTCGAATAGAACTGTAGCGTCTTTGCCAATGTTTTGCTCGTAAAAAGCGCGTCTTTTTTTATCGGAAAGGATATGGAGCATTTTACTTCTTTTCGCGCGGTCTTGAGCGCTTACCACTCCGCCTAATTCTATGGCGTGCGTGTTGTCGCGCTCGCTGTAGGTGAACACATGTAAATAAGAAACATCGAGTTCATTGATAAAGTTGTAAGTCTCCATGAACAACTCTTCTGTTTCGCCCGGAAATCCAACTATTACATCAACACCAATGCAGCAATGCGGCATGATGCTTTTTATTTTCTCTACTCTGTCGCTGTAAACCTCGCGTTTGTAGCGGCGGCGCATTGCTTTTAAAATATCAGGTGAACCCGATTGTAAGGGAACATGGAAATGAGGGACAAATCTTTTTGAAGTACTTACAAAATCAATGATTTCGGTAGTTAGCAGATTTGGTTCTATAGATGAAATTCTAATTCTGTCGATGCCTTCTAAGGTGTCTAACTCTTTTACCAAGTCGCCGAAAGTTTCGTCGTTGTTTTTTCCGAAGTCGCCAATGTTCACACCTGTAAGCACCACTTCACGCGCATCGCTTTGAGCCACTTCATGCGCTACTTTCATGGTTTCGGCAATGGTGTTGCTTCTGCTTTTTCCGCGTGCCAAAGGAATGGTGCAAAAAGAACAAGAGTAATCACAACCGTCTTGTACTTTTAAAAAGGTGCGTGTGCGGTCTCCGTAAGAATACGATGGATGAAAAATATTGACATGAGAAATCTCTCCATCGAAAATTTTAGCGCCTTCTTCTTTGTCTATTTTCTCAACGTGTTCTAAAATATTGAATTTCTCGTTGGCGCCTAAAACCAAGCTAACGCCATCTATGGCTGCAATTTCTTGAGGTTTGAGTTGAGCATAACAACCAATGATGGCCACAAAGGCATCGGGATTTTGTTTGCGGGCTTTCTTTACAATTTGTTTACATTTTTTATCAGCATTGTCGGTTACCGAACAAGTGTTAATAATGTAAATATCGGCATGCTCATCAAAATCAACTTTAGCATAGCCTCCTTTTTCAAAGCCTCTAGCGATAGTAGAAGTCTCCGAGAAATTAAGCTTACAGCCTAGAGTATAAAATGCTACTTTTTTGTATTGATTCATTGCGCGGCAAAGATAGTTTATTTTTTCTTCCGTAGGGGCGAGCTGTGTTCGCCCGCAGCAAATGTGTTAAAGAGCGGGCGAGCGCAGCTCGCCCCTACGGAAGAAACAGTGAATAACCTGTTAACATTTTTTCTGCTACCAATTGGCTATTGGCTAGTCGCTATTCCCTATTTATTGGTATTTTAGCGCTCATGAGCGATATCATAAAATTATTGCCCGATTCGGTAGCCAATCAAATTGCGGCGGGAGAGGTAGTGCAGCGTCCGGCTTCGGTGGTAAAAGAGTTGTTGGAAAATGCAATTGATAGCGGTGCAACGAGCATTCAGTTGATTGTAAAAGATTCTGGTAAAACCCTGATTCAAGTTATCGACAATGGCAAAGGAATGAGCGATACCGATGCGCGAATGAGTTTTGAGCGTCACGCTACTTCTAAAATAAAATCGGCCGATGATCTTTTTTGTATTCTTACCAAAGGATTTCGCGGTGAGGCTTTGGCTTCTATTGCGGCCATTGCGCATGTTGATTTAAAAACAAAACAAGAAGGAAAAGAATTAGGAACCCACCTTAGAATTGAAGGAAGTAAATTCATTGATCAGTTTCCATGCGCAACATCTGAAGGCACAAGCATGAGCGTGAAGAATTTATTTTACAATGTGCCGGCGCGCAGAAAATTTTTGAAAACAGATTCGGTAGAGACCAAACATATCATTGATGAATTTCAGCGCGTGACTTTAATTCATCCCGACATCGCTTTCTCTTATTACAACAACGATGATGAAATGTATCATTTGGAAAGAGGAACTTTTCGGCAGCGCATTGTTGCTATGATGGGTGCGTCTTACAACCAGCGATTGGTGCCAGTTGAAGAAGATACGAATACGATTGTGAAGGTGAGTGGTTTTATTGGTAAGCCCGAGTTTGCTAAGAAAACACGAGGAGAGCAATTCTTTTTTGTGAATGGTAGATATATCAAAAACAATTATTTGGGGCACGCTGTATCCACCGCTTTTGATGAGTTGTTGGGACGCGATACTTTTCCTTCGTACTTCATTCATTTAGAAGTGGACCCAGCAAGTATCGACATCAATATTCATCCAACGAAAACAGAAATTAAGTTTGAAGACGAGCGTTCTGTTTACGCGATAATGCGTGCTGCGGTGAAAATGGCTTTAAGCAAATACAGCGTCGCTCCTTCGTTAGATTTTGAAAGAGAGACGTTTTTTGACAATGCGCCAGAACCTAAAATGGGCGATATTTTAAGTGCGCCGCAAATCAAAGTTGATCATAATTACAATCCTTTTAGAGAAAGAACAGAACATCAACACAAAGAAGTTAAACAACAATGGGAAGAGTTGTATAAAGTAGATATGCCGCAAAAGGTAGAGCAGGAGAGAGCTGTGTTTGAAGAGAAGAAGGAGGAGGTTTCTTTCATGCATCAATTTAGAAATAAATACATCCTGACTTCCTTTGGCGAAGGCTTGTTGATTATCGATCAGCATCGTGCTCACAAAAGAATTTTGTTCGAATATTTTTACGATTTATTAGAAAACAATCAAGGTGCTTCACAACAAATTTTATTTCCTGAGTCGATAGAGATGAATCCTTCTGATTTTGCTTTGATGCAAGATTTAGAAGAGGATTTTAAAAACATTGGTTTTGATATTACTCCTTTTGGAAAAAGTACGTATGTGGTGAATGGTTTACCTGCCGATATTAAAGATGCAAATCCGAAAAATTTGTTGGAAGGTTTGCTAGAAGAGTTCAAAGAAAATCAATCGAATAAATTAGACAGAAGAGAAAATTTGTCTAAATCGTTGGCGAATCAAACGGCGCTAAAATCGGGACAAAAACTGCAAAAGGAAGAAATGCAAATGTTGGTGAGTGAATTGTTTATGTGCGAAAAACCAACTGTTGACCCAAGTGGAAACAAGGTATTGTGGAATATTGATCATGATGAATTAATGAATAATTTCGAGTAAGATGTTTAATAGATATATACCGCCCATAACGAAGAATTTGCTCATCATCAATGCTTTGATGTATGTGCTCACTTTCTTCATTTTGAAGGACAAAGATTTGAACGATATGCTGGGTTTGCATTACTTCGGATTCAGCACCTTTAAGCCTTTTCAGTTGTTTTCTTATATGTTTATGCATGGTAACTTCATGCATATTCTCTTCAATATGATTGGGGTTTATATGTTTGGTAGTGCGTTAGAACAAAGGTTGGGGCCGCAAAAGTTTTTACTCTTGTATTTGGTGGCAGGTATAGGTGCTGGTTTGATGCAGTTGGGTGTGTATCATTTCGAAATCAAAGAATTTTTAGATGCTTATCCCATCGCCGAAGTGCAGCAGCATCTAGATGCAGTTACCGTGGGTGCTTCGGGCTCTTTGTTTGGCTTGTTGGCGGGCTTCGGAATGTTGTTTCCAAATACAGAATTAATGATGATGTTTGTGCCTGTTCCCATCAAAGCAAAATATTTTGTTTTGATTTATGGAGCAATAGAATTGTTTTCTGGTTTTTCACGATTTGAAGGAGATAACGTAGCGCATTTCGCGCATGTTGGCGGAGCAATTTTCGGATTCTTATTGATTAAATATTGGAAAAAAACAACTATTTTGTAGCATGTCGGCGATTATAGAAGATATAAAAAACAACTTTAAAAAGAGCAACATCATTATTCGATTAATCTATGTAAATGTTGCTGTTTTTATTTCGCTGTTGTTGGTGCGTATTATCGCACGATTGTTTTTGTTTGAATCTATATTAGTGGTGCAAGATTTATTCATGATGCCTACCTCTTTTGGTTCTTTTATAATTCAGCCATGGTCGATAATTACGCATATGTTTACCCAAGTAGAGGTGATGCATATTCTATTTAATATGCTAATGCTTTATTTTATGGGACAAATGTTTGTGCAGTTTTTTGGAGAGAAAAGATCATTGTCGGTTTATTTATTGGGTGGTTTTTCTGGCGGATTGATATTATTGTTTGCTACCGCTTTTTTGCCAGCATTTAAAGATGTGAATAGCATCGCTTTAGGAGCGTCCGCTGCCGTAATGGCTATAACTATTGCGGTGTGCAGCTATTCGCCGCGGACTAAAGTTCATTTATTTGGAGTTTTCCCTTTAGAATTAAGATATTTTGGTTTGATTGTTATCATGCTTGATTTACTTTCTATTGGTTCAGGCGCCGAAAATTTAGGAGGTCATTTGGCGCACGTGGGGGGTGCTATTTTTGGATTTTATTTTGCAACACAATATTTGAAAGGAAAAGATATCACAAAAGGATTTACCAAATTTTTAGATTCGTTTTTCTCACTCTTCAAAAAGAAATCAAATCTGTACGTGTCTCATTCAAAGGTTCGCCAAATGGATGACTATGAGTACAACTACACCAAAAAAACGATACAAGAAAAGGTGGATGAAATACTAGATAAAATTAGTAGAAGCGGCTACGATAGTTTAACCAAAGAAGAAAAAGATGTCTTGCACAAATCAAGTAGAATGTAATGTTTAAATTGATACTAAAAATAATATTTTTCATCGTCAACATCTTTGCTGCTATACCTATGGTACTCACCTTAATGGCTTCGTCTGTTTCTCCAGCCGATTCTTGGATGATAGCTGCAAGTGGTTTGCTTTTTCCCTTGATGGTGGTGGTGAATTTTGTTTTCGTACTAGTGTGGTTATTGGCTAAAAGTTATTTGGTGTTATTGTCGGCATCTCTCTTAATTGTTAGTATTCCAACGATTTCACACACTATTCAAATTGATTTTGGTGACGAAGAAAAAAAGAAAGGATTACGTGTGATGACGTTTAATGTGCGTGGAAATGATTTCTATGAATACATTGCCAAACAAGGTGTGGTAAGCGATAGTATTTGCGCTTTGATAGACGAAGAACAAATTGATATTCTTTGTTTTCAGGAGTTTTTTAGTATCAAATCGAAGAAGTTTGACGTGATTGAAAAGCTCTTAAATGGAAAAACAAAAAAGAATATTTATGTGAATGAAATGGGGAAATGGCATGATGATTCTCGCTGGGGATTAGTCACCTTTTCTACACATCCAATCGTAAATAAGAAGTCGTTTTATTTTGATCCATCTTATCCATTTGCAACCTATTGTGATATAAAAGTCTTGAACGATACCATTAGAGTATTTAATGTGCATCTGCGTTCTTTTCGATTTAATCATGAGGAAAGAAAAGTATTTGATATTGTATTAGATAGTAACGAAATGCCTTCAACGGTGCAGTCAATGAGCATTCTTAAACGCTTTGAAGTGGCGTACAATGAAAAGGCGAGAGAGATTGATACCATCTCTAAAGTGATTAAAATGTCGCCATACAAAGTTGTTGTTTGTGGTGATTTTAACGATCCAGCATCATCTTATGCTTACCACGAGCTGGGAGACAAACTAAATGATGCTTTTGTGGAGAGTGGATCTGGTTATGGTAAAACATATAATGGCAAATTGCCCCTACTTAGAATAGATTATATTTTACATGACGAAAAGATTTCCTCTTTTAATTACAGAACCATCCAAAGGAATTTATCTGATCATTACCCTGTGGTGGTGGATATGGAAATACGGAAGTAGTTTTTCCTATGCCGGGTGCCCTCCTGGTATTCATGGCGCGGGTCTCCTGACCCGTGACTCTTCTACTCCGGCAATTTTATTGCCTCTTATTGTAAATCACTTTTAACTGTTAAACGACAATGCAATTGTCGGAGTAGGAGAGTCACGGGTCGGTAGACCCGCGCCATGATGTGTATATCTAGATGTAAAATTTTAATTAAATGTATGTACAATTAATTTGCAAACAATTAAAATTAATATACATTTGCACCAACAATTAAAAAATATATGAATCTTATGAAAATCAAATTTCTTTCAGCAGTAGCTTTAACAGCTACATTATTAACTTCATGCGGCGATGCTGCTACAACAGAAGTAGGAACAGCAGTAAACGACAGTACATCGGCAGTTTACAACGTAGATGTAGTTACATCAAAAGTGAACTGGAAAGGCGAAGTAGCAGGTGTTTACGGACACAATGGTTATGTAAACTTTACAAGTGGATCACTTCAAGTAAGCGATAGTGGCTTAGTAGGTGGTGAATTTGTTGTTGATTTAAAGAATATCGTTCCATTAGATTCAGCTTCTTACACTGCCGAAAAAGGGCATGGAATTGCAGATTTACAAGGTCACTTGTCTACGAAAGATTTCTTCCAAACCGATTCTTTCCCAACAGCAACTTTCGTAATTACAAAGGTTGAAGGAAAAACTGTGAAAGGTAACTTAACAGTAAAAGGAAAAACGAACGAAGAAACTTTAAATGTTGAATCTTTTGAAAACAAAGACGGAGTGGTTACAGCTGCTGGTAAATTGGTTTTCAACAGACAAAAATATGGTGTTGCTTGGGTTCACTTCATGAAAGACATGATTCTTTCTGATGATATTCAATTAACTATTGCATTGACTGCGAAAAAGTAGTTTTTAGTTTTAAAAGTTAAATGAAAAAACTCCGCCCGTCAGCTGACGGGCGGGGTTTTTTTTACTTTTTTACTTTCATTTTAAGCTTGGTTTCTCTGTCGAGAATATTTTTAAGCGTGGCCATTTTTAGCAATTGAACGGTTTCGTTGCGCACATCTAAAAAAGTGTCTCTAATGCCACATGTTTCTTCATCTTTACATTCATCGCAGCGTTCGTAGAATTTGTAAGATACGCAGGGTAAAAGGGCAATCGGACCTTCCAACAACCGCATTACATCGGCGATATTGATTTCAAAAGTGGGCTTTAATAAATAATAACCTCCACCTTTTCCTTTTTTGCTGGCTAAAATTCCAGCCTTTTTCAAATCAAGTAAAATCGCTTCTAAAAATTTTTGTGGAATTTTTTCTGCGGTGGCAATTTCACTGATTAAAATCGGACCTTCATCTACCTTTTTTGCCAAGTAAACTAAGGCATTAATAGCGTATTTTGTTTTCTTAGAAATCATGTGAAGCAAATATAAAATTAATTACTTAAATCCCTCAGTATAAGACAAAACCCTTAAGTAGATGAACGTGCGTAAATTATCGCCGAACATTAATTTTGTTAATACGAATCAATATCATATTTTTAAAGCCATATTAGAAAACTACATTTTATGAATAAATTTTTAGCGATGGGGATCGCTTCGCTTAAGTTATTGGTATTTTCGATGCTTATAACTGTAATATTTCAATCTAAGCTATCTGCCCAAGTCTGTTCTCCAAGTTATAATAATCCATGGCAATGGGGACCTCACTCTACTTGGTTTTTTGGTGAAGGAGTGTTTTTAAACTTTCCTGGTGGTGTTGGTGCTCCGGTATTAAGCTATAAGCCTGTTATGGGTGATGATAATAGAGGATATGAAGGTACAGCAGCAATCAACGATAATGCAGGAACATTGCTGGCGTATTCTAATGGTAGGTCGTTATGGCAAGCCAATGCAAGCTTAATAGCAAACAATTTATTAGCAGGAAACGAAGGCGGATCTGTTGGCCAAAGATCATCGGCAGTGCAAGGAATTGTGGCAGTGCGCCATCCAGTGAATCCTAGTAAAATTTACATTTTCACATCTGATGATGCGCTAACCAATGCAAACGTTGGCGTAAATTATACTATTCTTGATTTAAATACCATGACATCTTCTGCTCCAGTGCGATTAAAGGATGATTTGGGTAATGATTATCGATCTACAGAGCAAGTGGAAGCAACTTTCCATGCCAATGGCCGAGATGTTTGGTTGGTTGTTCGTCAATCGGGAAATGGTACTTCAGCGAATTTTCAAAATTTTTATGCCTATTCTTTAACTTGTTCGGGTTTAAATTCAGTGCCAGTGAAATCAGTTGCCGGACCACCAGTGAAAGGTACTTGGACGCAAAACTGGGAAAGAGGGGCTTTGAAGTTTTCTTGGGATGGCACTAGAGCTGTTGCTGTAAATCACGTGAACGACTGGGCCTCATACGATGAGGCAATTAGTGTTTATGATTTTAATAACGCTTCCGGAATATTATCTGATGGTAAAGCGGTTTCAGGAAACTGGGGTGGTTTTAGCTGGAGTGGAGCAACCTATGAAGCAATGTACGATTGCGAATGGGCTCCCGATAGCAAAGGAATCTATATAGTGCCTGCCGGAGGTACAGCTCGTTTGTTGTGGATGGATGCCTCCTTGGCCACAGCAAATGCAATATATTCCTCTATTAAGGTAGTAACTAACACTGTGGCAGTGCCAGGTGATTTAAAGTTGGGGGGTGATGGTCGATTGTATCAAGCTACTTTTACCAGTTCTTTAAATACCTATAGTTTTCCATCAACTGCAGATATGAATGCTGGTAACAACATTAGCGTTGGCACTTTGGCTTTGGCTCAAAACTCGAATTTAGGACTTTCAAATATGTTCGTTCCTCCAATTGACTATTTAGATATTCAAACACCAGTAGCTATGGATTGTAATGATGCCCCTGTTAATTTAGCTGTTAATTGGTTTTGTAAAGGCACGAATGCTGAAGATCCTATAGGAAATCCAAATGGTTGGACTTCCAATTGCGGAGGCTGTATTACAGATGCTGCCAATGGGGTTTTTAATCCAGTAATTGCCGGACAAGGTACGCATGAAGTTTATTATTCTTATGGGGCTGCTTGCGCAATGATAGATACTTTAACGATCGCAGTTGGTCCCTGTGGAGGGTGTTTAGATACAGCATTAGCACCTTCTATCCCTGCGGTATGTAGCACAAACGGAACCATCAATCTTACTTTGTATAAAGGCACGGCAGCTGCTGGTTCATGGTCTATTGTTTCAGGTGGTGGAACAGCAAACATCACCGGAGGTAATACTTTTAATATCAACAATACCTCTGCAGGAAATTATGTAGTGCAATATACTGTTGCTGGCCAAGGTGTTGGTTGCGGTAATAATCCGCAAAGAACAATTGTGGTAAATAGACCTACCGTTACTTTAACGCTCACCGATGATGCTGCTTGTATCAACGAAGGGGCCTTTAATTTAAGCGGTGGCTCGCCTGGCGGTGGCACTTATTCGGGCACTGGTGTTGGTGTTTCGCCTAGCTTCAATCCAACAACGGCAGGCCTTGGTCTGCATACCATAACCTATTCTTATACAGATGGAAATTTATGTATAGCAACTGCAACAGATGCGCTGACTGTGAACGATACTACTCCGGTAACTTTTAATTTACTTGATGACCAAATTTGTATTAATGAAGGCAATTTGACTTTAACTGGTGGCTTGCCTGGCGGTGGAACTTATTCGGGAACGGGTGTTACGGTGTCGCCTACTTTTGATCCGGCAACGGCTGGTGCAGGCGATCATTTCATTACTTACACTTACACCAATGGAAGTGGGTGTACTACTTCTGCCGCAGATACAATGACGGTTAATCCTTTACCTACAGTTACCTTAGTGTTGGGTGATAATGCGGCGTGTATCGATGAAGCCGCTTTCGCTTTAGGTGGTGGTTCTCCTCTAGGAGGAACTTATTCGGGTAACGGTGTTTCTGGTGGTAGTTTTGATCCTGCAAACCCAGGTGGATCGGGAGCTAAAACCATTACTTACACCTATACAGATCCTTCAACGGGATGCAGTGATTTTGAAACGGCAACTTTAACGGTAAACGATCTTCCTATTGTTTCTTTAGCCGATGCTAAGATTTGTCCGGGAGGAAGCATAATTCTTGCTCCAGCTCCAAATGTTTGGACAGCGCACACTTGGAGTACAGGTTCAAATAACGATACCATTCACTATAACATTCCAAATACAGCGGTTTGGGTAGATGTAACAGATGCTAATGGTTGTGTGCAAAGAGCAACAGCCAACATCTCTGTGGGCGATACTTTACATGTAGATTTTGGTGCAGATAAAACCATTTGTTCTTATCAAACGGTAACATTAGATGCAGCGCAGTACGGTCCTTTCCAAGCTCCAGTTACCTATACCTGGGATGATCTTGCAGGCAACAATCAGCCTTCGTCAAGAACGCTTAACCAGGCTGGCGATTATGGTGTGTTGGTGATGGATGGCGCCGGTTGTGCAGGTAGCGATACGGTAAACATTGATGTAAATGTGTCAACAGCTGTGAATTTGCCAGCCGATGTGAATGTTTGTTTTACAGGTAAAAAAACGTACACTGCTCAGATTCCAAATATTTATGCATCACAATTGTGGTCTACTGGAAGCGTAGATACTTTCGCTTTGGTGAGCAGTGTTAGCGAAGTTATCGTAACAGTAACAGATAACAACAATTGCGTAGATTCTGATACCATGAAAGTTGGTGAGTATTGCGATTCAATAATTCTATGTGTGCCTAACGTATTTACACCAAATGGTGATGGGGTGAACGATGTATTTAAGCCTTGTAAAGACAAGATGAAAGAGATAAATGATAATGAGTACAAATCAATCATGGACAATATTCTTGACATCAACTTTGCAGTTTATGACAGATGGGGAGTAAAAATGTTTCAGTCTGTAAGCGTTTTCCCTGAGTGGGATGGAAACTACAATGGTAAAAAAGTGTCGGGTGGAGTGTACTATTGGATTATTACTTACACCGACTCGGTTAATGCTAAATACGAATTAACAGGATGGGTTCAATTAGTTGATTAATCTTTAATATAAATAGAAAACCCCAAGTGTCTGACGAAGAGCTTGGGGTTTTTTATTTTTGTTTAACTTTTTTAAAATAGAACATCTTTATAAACGAATACTGCATGGGTTGCTATCATATTTTGTTTGAGATGTTCATCTGTACGTTTTAAAGAACTTGATGTATCAAAGAAACACAATAGAACTTTAAAACGAATTACGACAACAACAACAGATGATTACGAAATTGTTAAGAGGTTTAGTCGATAAAAAGATGAATTAGTTAGTTGACTATCCATGGGGAATGTAATGACACATAAAAGCAAGAAGTAGGAAATTTTTTAAAGTGTTATGAAGGCATTCTTGTCTGCGAAGCGAGTTTTACAAAATGTGGAAATGGCGAGACGATCGATTATGTTAAGTCGATCTATTTTTTTTGAGTTATGGAGCACTAATTAACTTCTCCCTTTTTTAAAGGGAGAGTGCGAAAATGCTGGTGGGAGGGAAGAGGGATTTTGTTTTCTTATCTAATAATTAAAGTATCAACTACCTTAAATAAATCTGTATTATAATATTGTTTTTTCCCAATCAAGCTATCTGGTACAATCTCAAATGACATGTATTTTATTTTAAGCTTTGTCTCGGATTCAGCTTCACCTAGTCCCCAAAAAGCAGATGGACTAAAACCAACGCAGTTTTGTGATAAATCTTTACCAGAGGAACTGAAAACAGAAGGTTGATAAAGTAAATCATCAAAAGTGTCCTCGTTTATATATCCAATACCATTGCTATCTATTGTTAATTTATTAGTGCTGACGTTCGATTTAATTAAGCACACCTCACCCACATATCCATTAGGAACAATTATTTATATTCAGAATCTGAGCAACTAAAAAATGTTGCTAAAGCTAATATGAAATATATAGAATGATTCTTCATGAAAGATTTTTTTAGGTAAAACTAATATTCAAAATCCCTCTTGCCTTTACGCTTCAAGCCTATACACACTCTCCCTTTAAAAAGGGAGAAGGAGATTAGTGATGCGCAATTGGAAGAACTAGATTGTAAAAATAGATAAAAGAAAAGCCCCGATTTTCATCGAGGCTTTAATTTTTTGAAGCAGTAACAATTACTTGTTAACTACACCAGAAAGCTCAGCACCAGCTTTGAACTTAACCACTTTTTTAGCAGCGATTTTGATCTCTTTACCAGTTTGTGGGTTTCTTCCTTTTCTAGCGTTTCTTTTCGCTACTGCGAAAGTTCCGAAACCAACTAGAGCAACTCTGTCTCCTTTTTTAAGAGCTTTAGTAGTTGCAGTTACAAAAGCGTCTAACGCTCTTTTTGCATCAGCTTTAGTGATTTTCGCTTCAGCTGCGATTGCTTCGATTAATTCTGCTTTGTTTGCCATGTTATTAAAACATTTAATGGTTAATGAATAAATTGACTATCCGGTTCAAATATATATGTAATCTGTGTTTCTCCAAACGCGATGCGCTGAAAAGCCCTAAAATGTTGAAAAATGGGGGGTATTGTTAATAACTTGCGTCTAAAACGTACTGAATTCGCCCTTTTCAGGGGGTGTGTTAAGGGAATGTGAATGGTGGCGCAGCTTAAATTAAAATCATTTCACCAAACAGTTAGAAACATTGTATCCTTTTAAGAAGTCGCTTACCAACATCTTGTTTTTACCGGCCAACTGGAGTTGCGTTACTTTTATAGCGCCATTGCCACAGCCTATCAGCAAAGTGTTTTTTTGATCGCTAACTATTTTTCCGACTTCAATTTTTTCATCGCTTTTTTCTGAAGCGTAAATCTTCATCAATATTTCTTGTCCGTTCTTTTGCAAGTTAGTCCACGCTGCTGGGTAAGGCGAGAGGCCGCGTATCTTGTTATATATAGCATCAACACCCTCACTCCAATTTATTCTACAAGTCTCTTTAAAAATCTTTGGTGCAGCTTTCATGGCTCTTACCAACAAATCTTCTTGATAAAGTAAATTCAAATTATTGGTTTGTATTCTATATACAGTATCTAAAACTACTTTCTTTCCTAAATCCATTAGGCTGTCATGTAATTCGCCTGCAGTAGTTGTGTCGCTTAGTTTTACTTTCTCTTGCAATATGATAGCGCCTGTATCTATAGTGTCGTTTAAAAAGAAGGTAGTAACGCCACTTTCCTTTTCTCCATTGATGACTGCCCAGTTGATAGGAGCAGCGCCTCGGTATTGCGGTAATAAAGATGCATGTAAATTAATAGTTCCGTTCTTAGGCATCGCCCAAACTACTTTAGGTAACATTCTAAATGCAACAACAACTCCCAAATCGGCATTGAGTGCTTTTAATTCTTTTAGGAAATTCTCGTCTTTCAAATTGGTGGGTTGAAGAATATTTAATCCTTTTTCTAAAGCATATTTTTTTACCGCCGACATTTGCAATTGCTGTCCGCGACCCGCCGGTTTATCTGGCGCAGTAATCACCGCCACCACATCATAACCGTTGTCTACTAATATTTGTAAGGAAGGAACAGCGAAATCGGGCGTTCCCATATAAATGATTTTAAAGCTCACGTGTTGTTGTTTTAAGAGTCAAAGATAAATTTATCTTAGTAAAGAAACATGTCCGATGTATTTTTGCTCCTTTCCCCATTCATCTTTGTAATACAACATGTACGCATATACTTCCATTTGGGCATAATCTCCAGCTATTTTACCATCCCAACCTTCGTTAGGTGTGGTACTTTGAAAAATTACATTTCCCCATCTGTTGAAGATATAAAGATGGTAGCCTTCGCTTCGAATAGAAGTGCTTTCAATGGTAAATACATCGTTAATTCCATCTCTGTTAGGTGTAAAAGCATTGGGTGCAAAAACTTTTTGCTGGTAATCGCGCACGCATACTTGTTGGGTAAGGGTGTCGGTGCATCCAAAATTATTGGTATTAATGAGTGATACATTATAGCAGGCAACGGTATCGGCAAACATGAAACAGTCGTTTTCATTGTTTGATGTGGCGATATTATCGAAAATCCATGTGTTGTTGTTCCCTCCTAATTCTGTTACATTTTGAAAACAGAAATAGGGGTAATCTCTGTAAGCGTAGGGAGGAGTGATGTTGAAAAGTACAAGAGGGGTGGGACTAGCATTCACAATACTAGATGTGGTGTCAGAACAACCATCACTGGTGGTAATGATATACTGCACTGTTTTAGCACCGTAGATGGAGAACGAATGTGCTGCAGTATCTACTGTTCCGCTAGTTTCATTGCCATCGCCAAAAATCCAATGAAAATTATTGGGCTTTGGTGAGGTGTTATCTTTAAAAACGATGTTTAATGGCACACAACCAAAGCTTTTGTCCATAGTGAATTGTGCTGTTGGTACCGGTATTTTTTTTATTTGAACAGTATCGCTTAGCGTGCATCCAGGAGTGCCGCTATCGGTTATTTGTACAATATAAAAAGCGGCAGTGTTGGGTACGTCAATAATTGGTTTTTGATCGCTTACACTATTAAGTGCAGTATTGGGTGACCACAGGAAGTTGTAGATGCCAATGGCATTCGGACTCACATTTAAATTAAGAGGGGCGAGCAAGGTGCTTTCGCAAATATTTAAGGTGTCAACTAAGTTAGAAACAGGGAAATCAAAAACGCGCACAGATAGAGTAGTGTCGTAAGTACAGCCAAAATCATTTATCACACGATAGATATAGTCTTTGTTGCCTGCTGCAGAAGGCACAGCGCAAATAGCATCGCCATCGGCCGAAGTTGAAATGGTGCTCGCATCATTTACCCATGCAGTAGAATCTGGTGAAATAGCATTAAATGTGGGCGTGAAAGTAATGCCTTGCGGAATGATAGTAGGATTAAAATCTAAACTCCATGAACATAAAAAACCATTGTCGGAAGGAAACTTGTCGCCGATTCGTAAAGTCCAATTTCCGTTAAGCGGACAGCCCAATAAATTAGTTAAAGGATCGATGCTTTTGTAATTTCCATAAGGTATGGTTTGACCTTCTGATGCTGCTTGATACAAAAAACCGTTGGCTGCACTGGGCGTAAAGCAATAGTTGCCGCATGTTCCCATATCATTGGGTTTGGTGTCATCATCTACAGGAATACCCAATAAACGGCCCCCGCCCGATTCATTGTGAAGGTTGGCTGTTTGGCCGTTCGGACAAATTATGGTAATCTTTAAATCGGAGATATAGGAATGTTCAATATCTATGCAAATACTTTGTAAATCATTGATGTTGCTAAGTTTTTGTCCGGTCTTAAATTGAGAATAGTCTAAGTTCGACGTAAAGAAAACACCCGTTTGATCGGGAAGTGCTAATGATCCTCCTGTATAGGTAGGTTTTGGTTCTTGATAAGGCGTAGACGTAACCATTCCGTTTAAACAGGCTTGTTCACCAAGGCAAATTTCATCGTCGCCAGTCGTTCCGTTAAAATGAGGATGAGTGCTCACCAACACTTTTACTCTCTCTTTGTTGATGTTGCTGCAGCCTGAGGAATTGGTCACTCTAAGCTCTATGTATAAACCCGATGCATCTTGAAACAAACTGGTATAGCGATCATCAACCACTGTATCTTTTTTACTTAGCCATTTGTATTCGTCAATGCTTCCGCTACCAGCAGAAGAGCTAATGGCATCGAGAGAAACGCTTTCTCCCGGACAAATTTTGATGATGTCGTTGCCACTTATTTGAGCCACAGGATAAACGCATTTGTTGCCACAACTTATCTTACCTTCCCAAAATCCATTTACAGCATTATCGCTGGTAAAATTAAAGGTAAGACAACCTCCAGCGTTGGCAGCTGTAGCGGAGAGTGTGAGTCCGAGAAGATCGTCGTTGGTGAATTTACCTATCAAAGCAGCTGCCGTATTTGCACCATCATAAACCCTTAGCGTATCTTTAGAATCGAGATTAAAAGCATCGAAATTAATTTTTACAGCTACGCCCGTGCTGCCATCAGTGCACAAAGTATAAGTTGTGTTTTCGTTGGCCGAATAGCCTAAGCCAGCCTGTGTGCCCGAATCGTAAAAAACGCCCGAACAAGTGTTGTCGGTCACCCCATCACTCATCACAAAGTTTTGCGCACATAACCATTGGCTAAGCAATAAGCTCCATCCCAACAGTATGTTTTTACGCAAAAAAATCATCTTATCAATATTACTTCATTAATAGAACATTCACAACGCGCAATGGTTACAATTATTAAGACGCAAGTGTTGAATTGTGTTAGCTTCAATGATGGAAATTAAGTTTTGACTATTTGCCGAAGAAAGTTAAATTTAGCCATGCGATTGAAAATTGTTATTCTATTTCTTTTGGTGAGTGGTGCTTTGGTGGCTCAGTTTATACCGAATAAGGGGCAGTGGCCGGGGCAAATATTGCATCGCGCAGAGGTGGCTGGCGGAGTGATGTTTTTCGAGCAAGACAGACTTACTTACAATTTTATTCATCCAGAAGATGCGGAGAAGATGCATGGCCATGCAGCAAGAATTACAGAACAAGATTCATTGATGCGTTACCATGCTTTTCAAATGATTTTTAAAAATTCGAATGAAGGTTGTATCAAAGAGAGTATTGGCGCATCAGATGATAAATACAATTATTTTTTAGGTTCCGACCCTAAAAAATGGGCTTCCAATTTGTCTTCTTATCAAAAGGTGAAATACAGTAATCTCTATCAAGGAATAGATTTCTTGTTTTATACATCAGATATCGGACTCAAGTATGATTTTGTCGTTCATCCTGGTGCCGAGGTTTCAAAAATTAGGTTGAATTACAAAGGGGCAGAGAAAGTTGTTTTAGAGAATAATGAACTTAAAATAAAGTTATCGTTTAGCGAAATAATAGAGCAAATTCCTTTGGCTTATCAATATATTAATGGAAGAAGAGTGCGCATATTTTGTTCTTATGCTATAGAAGATGGCGATGTTGTTTTTAAAGTGGGTGATTATGATAAAAGTAAAGAATTGGTGATTGACCCTGTGTTGATTTTCTCTACTTATTCAGGAGCAACAAGCGATAATTTTGGATATACGGCAACGTACGATGAAGATGGCTTCTTATATGCTGGAAGCTCGGCTTTAGGTGTGGGCTATCCCACTACGATAGGAGCCTATGATGTGTCATTTAATAGTAATCCTTTAGGCGGCAATGATATTGTGTATGATGCGTATTATGGCTGGGTAAATGCAGGCTATGTAAATTCAGATATCGCCATTACTAAGTACGATACTTCTGGAACAAAACGAATTTATTCTACTTTTTTAGGGGGAGAATTATGCGAAGTGCCTCATAGTTTGGTGGTTAATTCTAAAGGAGAATTGGTGATATATGGCACAACAGGGTCGACAAAGTTTCCTGTTACTTCAACAGCCTACGATACTACTTTTGCTGGCGGTGCTAAAGCCAATTTGTCGAGAGGAATTAATGTGAATTATGTTAATGGTTCCGACATTATTTTATCAGTTTTAAGTGCCGATGGAAGTGCTCTTGTTGGCTCTACCTATTTTGGTGGCGATGGTAATGACGGATTAAATTTACGATTGAGTTACAATTATGCCGATCAAATGCGAGGCGAAGTTATTTGTGATAAAAACGACAACATCATTATTGTTTCAAATACCTATAGCACAGGCTTAGCAACACCCGGAGTTTTTCAAAACAACTTGGCCGGAATAGTAGATGGAGTTGTTGCTACATTTAGTGCCGACCTTCAAAATTTAACATGGGCATCTTACTTAGGTGGGTCGCTTAGAGAGGCGGTGTATTCTGTGGTGATTGACAATAGTGGCGATTTAGTGGTTGCTGGAGGAACTACTTCTAATGATTTAGTTACCACAACTGGTGTTGTTTATGCTACTTATCAGGGCAATCCTTCCGATGGCTTTATCGGTAAGATTTCAATGGATGGAACGACTTTAAAAACACTAACCTATTTTGGAACTTCAGTTTATGATCAGGTTTATTTTGTGAAGGTAGATAAAGCCGATCATATTTTTGTGTACGGCCAAAGTGCTAGTATGGATAGTTCTTTGATTAAAAATGCAGCTTATTATTCGGTGAATAGTGGTTTGTTTGTTACTAAGCTCACCAACGATTTAAAGACTATTGTGTGGTCAACTACTTTTGGCTCGGGTACAGGCGTGATCAATTTGAGTCCTACTGCATTTATGGTTGATTTATGCAGTAAAGTGTATTTAAGCGGATGGGGCTCGAGCGACATAGGTTTTGAGTTAATACCTAATTATTTGTACGATCCTTCGGGATTTGCAGGACACAATGGAGGTAGGGGAACAACTGGCTTGCCAGTAACACCAGATGCTTTTCAAAAAACTACCGATGGTAACGATTTCTATATTTTTGTTTTAGAAGATGATGCTTCTGCCATTTCGTATGCAAGTTTTTTCGGTGGAAATCTAAGTCACGAACATGTAGATGGCGGCACAAGTCGTTTCGATAGAAAAGGAAAAATTTATCAGTCGATGTGTGCCGGCTGTGGCGCCAATAGTGATATGCCTATTTTTCCTGCAAATGCCGTTTCTCCCACCAATAATTCAAGCAATTGCAACAATGGAGTATTTAAAATGGATTTCCTAATCCCTAATGTTATCGCCGATTTTAAGTCGGAAACAGTGTGTTCTTCTCAATCTTTTCAGTTTAAAAACACGAGTTTAGTTCAGAAGAATACTTCCTTCTTTTGGGATTTTGGTGATGGAAATACCTCTACCGATTTTCAGCCCAACCATATTTATGCTGCTGCAGGAAATTATA
>CAMBXP010000014.1 GCA_945871895.1 Chryseobacterium gleum
AGCGCCTCTGTATCGTGTGTTGGCCTGAGCCAAAGTGCGGGCCTGTGTTGGCGGTGAACCCCAAATAGAAGCCGGATAAAAGGAGGCTTCTATTTGGGGAGAGCGGGTAGGAGCATACTTTGGCTCTTGACTTTTTGCTTACTTTTTTGTTCAAGAAAAAAGTAAGTCTTTGCTTCTTTAGAAAAGAAGAATCCTATTTTAGCCTCATGAATTTAATAGATACCCACGCACATATTTATCAAGAAGATTTCTTGGCTGATATTGAAGCTATCATGTCACGTGCAAAAGAGAATGGCGTGAGCAAAATATATTTGCCCAATGTAGATGTTTCTTCCGTCAAAGAAGTGAAAGATTTGGTTGCCAAAAACAGTGATTTATTTATTCCCATGATGGGCTTACATCCTTGTTATGTTAAAGAAGATTACAAAGAGCAATTGGCTGTTATTGAAAAAGAATTGCGCGAAGGAAAGTACGCAGCAGTGGGTGAGATTGGTATTGATTTGCATTGGGACAAAACGCATTTCATTCAACAGCAAGATGCTTTTCGTACACAAATTCGTTGGGCTATTGAATTGAAATTACCCATCATTATTCATGCGCGTGAATCGTTGCAAGAAATTTTTCAAATATTAGATGAAGAATACCGCGACGGACTCAAAGGAATTTTTCATTGCTTTGGTGGAACAGCAGAAGATGCGCAAAAAATCATTTCGTACGGATTCAAATTGGGTATTGGTGGAACGGTGACTTACAAAAATTCAAAACTCCCAGAAGTATTGAAAAATGTACATTTGCAGCATATCGTACTCGAAACCGATGCGCCTTATTTGCCTCCTGTTCCGCACCGAGGGCAACGAAATGAATCTTCTTACGTTAAGCTAGTAGCATTGAAGTTGTGCGATATTTATGGCCTATCTGTAGAGGAAGTAGCAAATACAACAACTGCCAATGCAAATAAGATCTTCAACATTGAACATTGAACACGAAACATTGAACTTAATTTTATGAGCAAGTCAATTTTAATTATCTATACTGGCGGAACTGTTGGAATGATTGATTCTGGAAATGGAACTTTATTGCCTTTCGACATCAAAAATTTACTGACTTCCATTCCCGAGTTATCTAAATTTCAATTGCCAATAGAATCCATTTCTGTATTTGAAAAACCTTTAGATTCTTCGAATATCGGTCCCGATGAATGGAAAGTAATTGGTAAAGCGGTGGCCGATAATTACGGAAAATATTCGGGTTTTGTCGTATTGCATGGTTCAGATACGATGGCCTACACCGCCTCTGCATTAAGCTTTATGTTTGATGGTTTAACCAAGCCTGTAATTTTTACTGGTTCGCAATTGCCTATTGGAATATTGAGAAGCGATGCCAAAGAAAATATATTAACATCGATAGAATTGGCTTCTATGCAAAATGCAACAGGCGCAGCAATTTTTCCTGAGGTATGTGTGTATTTTGAAAACTCATTATTTCGCGCCAACAGAACGATAAAAGCAAACGCCGAAAATTTCGATGCGTTTATGTCGCCTAATTTTGCTGCATTAGCGGAAGTTGGTGTTCATTTTAAATTGAATGAAGCCTTGGTGCATAAAAGTGAAGCAGCGTTTTCTTTCCGCGATAAATTGAGTCCCGATGTAGCGTTGCTAAAAGTATTTCCAGGTTTTTCGGCTAAGGTTTTTCAAAGCGTTTTCGATAATCAATATTTGCGCGGATTGGTTTTAGAAACTTACGGTACAGGAAATATTCCGCAGGACAAGCATTTGTTGGCCGGCTTGCAACGATTGGCCGAAAGAGGTGTTCATGTGTTGGTGGTTACGCAATGCATCAAGGGAAGCGTTGAATTGGGGCGCTATGCCACCAGTGAAGATTTAAAACAAATGAAGGTGCATTCGGCTCATGATATGACATCGGTAGCGGCAGTTACTAAAATGATGCATGTATTGGGAAATTATACTTCAAAAGAAGAAATCGATAATCTGTTGAAACAGTCGCTGCGAGGAGAGATGACAATAAACTAGTTTGTGCATCCGTAGGGGCGAAATGCTTTCGCCCGTGAATATAAAATTCAAATATAAAGCGGGCGAAAGCATTTCGCCCCTACTTATGAACTGAGCGGAAAGAGATTTTTCACTTTAAATTCGTATTTTCGCCATCCTTAAAAACTGGAGAGTTGTCCGAGCGGTTTAAGGAGCACGCCTGGAAAGCGTGTATACCTCTAAAGGGTATCAAGAGTTCGAATCTCTTACTCTCCGCAAAAATCAGAGTGTGAGTGAGTCACGAGAGTGACCGTGAACACTCTGATTTTCTCTAAACTTGCTCTCACTCTCATTCTTGTTTCTGATTTGTGACATGAATCATCTTTTCATCGTCTTCTTCTCATAGTATTCCAACTTTTTTACTTCGATATTTATTGCGAGAAATCTAAGAACATATGATGAAAAATATTTTTATCACAGGGGCAACATCTGGAATTGGATTAGTGGCTGCATGCGAACTTGCTGCAGAGGGAAATACAATTTTGGCTTTGGCTAGATCTTTAGAGAAGGGTGGCGTTTTGTTGGCGCATTACAAAAGCAAATATCCAAAGGGCAAAGGAAGCATAGAAATAGTGCTGGGTGACTTAAGTTCATTCGAGTCGGTAGTTAAGGCGTGCCATGAAGTAAAAAGTAGAATCGATTGCTTGGATGTTATCATAAACAATGCTGGAATTTGGAATTTCTCCTATAAAGAATCGAGTAATAAAATCGAAGAGATATTTCATGTAAATGTTTTGGCTCCCTTATTAATAAATGATTTACTGCTGGAACTTTTGAAGAATTCTAAAGATGCAAAAACAATTTTTGCTGCGTCGGCTTTGCATCAAGGAGAAGTAGATTTTTCGAACCTCGAATTCAAGAATAATTTTAGCGGATTTAAAGCCTACCGACAATCGAAATTGGAAGTGATTTTGTTAACGCGCTTGCTGGCACAAAAACTTCAAAAATTAGGTGTTGGCGTGTACTGCGAACACCCAGGTTTAGTCGACACGAAATTAGGTCGCGATGCCGGTTGGTTTTCTAACTTGTTCTTTCGCTTACTGGGAATGTCGCCCGAAAATGGGGCGAAAACTCTTGTGTATTTGGCCCAGGAAAATAAAAGTAAATTGATATCGGGAGAGTATTATGCAAAAAAAGAAATAAAGAAAATTACTCCGCAAAGTTATGATTTGAAAGTGGCAGAAAAATTATTGCGCACATTGAAACCCTATTTAGCAAACTTTTTATCTCCTTCATCCATCATTTTTGAATAAGAAAAGCTATCTTTTATTTATGAAAATTATCATCGCACTTTATGTTTTTATTTGCTCAAATCCGGCACTTGTGAATTCACAAACTATTGATTCGCTCCCTCATGTTGATTTAAAGAGATATGCTGGTAAATGGTATGAAATTGCTTCGTATCCGCAACGATTTCAAAAGGGTTGTCATTGCACCACCGCTGAATATACATTGAGTGATAGAGGTTATGTAATTGTGGAGAATAGATGCAATCGCGATAGTATTAACGGCAAACAAACTTACATCAAAGGAAAAGCATTTGTAGAGAAAGACTCAGGCAACGCGAAATTGAAAGTGCAATTTTTTTGGCCCTTTAGAGGCAAATATTGGATTATCGATTTGGCCGATGATTATAGTTATGCCGTGGTGAGTCATCCCAATAAGAAATACTTGTGGATTTTATCTAGAACAGCTCAAATGGATTCACAAGTTTATGATCAAATTCTTTTGCGCTTGAAAAGCAAAGGATTTGATTTGGATAAAATTCAAAAAACGACGCAGTTGTAATTGATTTATTTCACCATTCATCGCCGGCAATAAACTACCCACATTGGGGGATACTTCGAAGCATTGTTTATCGCATTTTTACAGCGTTACTAAAATTAACGTCAGTAAAAATTATGAAAGCACTAAAACCAAACTTTATTTTCCTTCTTTCAGCGATTCTATTAGCTACATCTTGTAAAAAAGAAAAGAAGGAAGAAACTGTTATAAATTCAACGGAGAATACCATTGCATCTGCACAAGTAATGGTGACAGGAAATCATTTTTCGAATATGTATGATCATCAATCTGTAGCATTTAACAATAAACTCTGGGTGATAGGTGGCCGATCTGGTAGCAATTCTAGAAATGAAATTTGGAGCAGTAGTGATGGTGCATCATGGACACAAATAACACCAGTAGGTTCTTTTTTCACACCTATCAATGCGCATCAGGTGGTAGTGTTTAAAGACAAGATGTGGGTGATTGGAGGAGTGAACAACGGTTCGGGTGTGTCTGATATTTGGTCGAGTGTGGATGGCACCAACTGGATTCAAGAAACAGCTAGTACTTCCTTTAGTTCGAGATACAACCACGAAGTAGTGGTTTTTAATAATAAATTGTGGCTTATTGGTGGTGATGCAGGCGGAGTTAAAAGCGATATTTGGTCGAGTGCAGATGGTATTGTGTGGACGCAAGAAACTACTGTTGGCACGCAGTTTAGTGCTCGTGCCGGACACGAATTGGTGGTGTTTAACAACAAGATGTTTTTGATTGGTGGCTATTCTTTAACTGGTTTCAGAAATGATGTTTGGTCGACCAGTGATGGAATTAATTGGACAGAGGAAATCACTACTGGATCGAAGTTCTTACCAATGTACGCCCATGAAGCGCTGTTTTACAACAACAAAATTTATGTAATTGCTGGTCAAACCGGAGCGTGGGGCACCACCACCGATGAAGTGTGGACAAGCTCGAATGGTAAAGATTGGACCAAACAAACTCTAACGGGAAGCAGCTATGGCGGTAGAGCAGCTCATCAGGCGACAGTATTCAACTCAAAAATTTATATTACTTGTGGGTACGATAGTGGCGCTGCAGAAAAAGGTGATATTTGGATTTTAAATTAAATGATTTAACTAGTTTGATTGAAATCGAAATTGAGTTACTTTTAAGCTCAATTTCGATTTCATGAAGGCATTTCTTTTATTCTTTTTATTTATTTCCCTTTCAGCTTTTTCTCAAACTGATTCGCTGCGTCATCGCATTCATCACATCATTCAAAACAAGAATGCAAAGGTAGGCGTTGCTATTCGTGGATTAGAAAATGGTGATACTTTAAGCATCAATGGAACAACATCATTTCCTTTATTTAGTGTAGTTAAAATTCCAACTGCTTTAATGGTTTTGCATTTGGTGGATACAAAAAAATTGGCTCTAGATAGTAGTATTCATTTTGTGCATTCATTTTTGGACACTAATACTTTTAGTCCGATTAGAGACGAAATAGATAAAGCTGAGTTTGATTTATCCATTCGTGATTTGCTTTCTTATTCTATTTCAAGAAGTGATAATATCGCCTTTGAAAAATTAGTAGAATTGGCAGGCGGAATAAAAGTTGTGAGTGATTATTCAAGATCGATGCAACATGAAATATTTATCAATGCAACAGGTAAAGATGGTTTAACAGAGTATATTAAGAACAGTTCAACTCCGCTAGCAATGAATAGCTTGTTGATTAAAATTGATCAAAAGAAATTTCTATCTAATGGCAGTCGCGATTTGTTTTGGAAGTTAATGAAAGAAACTAAAAATGCACCAAACAGAATCAAGGGCTTGTTGCCAGAAGGAACAATTGTAATGCATAAGCCTGGTACATCGGGTGCCGATGACAATGGTTTGAACATCGCTTTTAACGATGTGGGCATTGTAACTCTTCCCAACGGAAATCATTTTGTAATTTCTGTTTTCATTACCAATTCAACAGAAAGTGATGAAGTGAATGCTTCAATTATTGCGGAGATTTCGAAGGCGGCCTGGGATTATTTTATCGCAAAAAATTAATTATGATTTCACAAACACCAAATCCTCCATACTACTCTGTAATATTTACTTCTACAAGAACAGAAGGCGATAATGGTTACCATGAAATGGCTGAAAAAATGCTAGAGTTAGCGCAACAACAAGAAGGGTTTTTAGGTGTTGAATCTGCTCGAGAAGAAATTGGAATTACTGTTTCTTATTGGAAAGATTTGGAATCAATAAAAAATTGGAGAGAAAATTTCGAGCATTCTATAGCACGCGAAAAAGGAAGAGCTGAATGGTATACATCTTTTAAAACGAGAATTTGTAAAGTGGAGAGAGATTATGGATTTGGTGGGTGAATTTTAACCATTCGCTTGTAGGGGCGTACCCTTGCGGTCGCCCAATAGTTTGATTCGATATTTCTGGGCGACCGCAATGGTGCGCCCCTACAATTTGTGCTGAAATATTTTTATTTTTACGTAAACGCCTAACATGAAACTAGAAAAGCTATTACCCACTCTTGTCGATTGGCAAGATATTCCTTCTGATCAAGTTAAAGGAAAAACAGGTTTTACAATTTCCAAATTGCAAATGATGGGAGATACTAAAATTCGTTTGGTAGAATATTCAGCCAATTACACTGCCGATCATTGGTGCGATAAAGGACATATTTTATTCGTGTTGGAGGGAGAATTAGAGATTCATTATCAAAACGAAACATCTCATCTTGTAAATGAGGGAATGACATATTTGGTGGGCGATGATTCGATGGCGCATATGGCGGTTTCAAAAGAAGGAGCGAAAGTTTTAATTATAGATTAGTAAAAAATATGGAAAGCTTAGAATTGATAAAGGGCATTGAAGGAGATGATTATAAAGTAATTGGAGAGGGATTGGTTTCCTACAATACCAGTCATGTTCCCATGCAACAGGAAAAAGGAATACATCCAGTAAATTTGATGTTGAAAGATGAAAATGGAGAAATTGCGGGTGCAGTAATGTCAAGAATTTATGGCTGGAATGCCATGGAAGTCTCTATTTTATGGGTTTCAGAAAAATACCGAGGCAAGGGTTTGGGAAAACGATTGATGAATGAAGTTGAGACTATTGCAATTGAACGCAATTGCACGCTTATTCATTTAGATACATTTGATTTTCAAGCGCCTGAATTTTATAAGAAGTTAGGCTACCAATTGTTTGGAACATTAGAGGGTTCGCCAATAGGACACAATCGTTATTATCTATCGAAGAAATTAAATGCGTAATTTATATAAGCAATGAGAACAATTCTTTTACTGATTATTTCTTTTTCCTTTATTTCGATTAAAGCTCAGTTGAGTTTAGGCACGTCTTATATGAAGAGCATCGAAAAAAATAAGATTTCAATGATTGATAGCACTAATTTATATTTTGGAGACGGAGAATCGAAAGAACTTTTTTATTACGCGTTGGTTCCAAAAGATAAGATTAAAGGCACGTTAATTTTGCTGCCATCTGTATGGGAATCGGTGGAGAGTGTTTTTAACAACAATAAGAAATTATGTGAATTAGCATGTGATAGTAGTATGTTGATCATTGTACCAAGCATCAACTATAACATTGCTTTAAATCAAGTTGCTTTAAGTTTTTTAAATACTTCCTTTTCCGATGTTCTTAAAAGATATAATCCACCTAAAAGTAAATTCGTGATAGGAGGCTTTTCCTTGGGTGGTATAAACGCAATTAGATATGCAGAGGCTGCATACGAAGATGACAGCAGTACCACTATTAAACCCGCTGCTGTGTATGGGGTTGACCCTCCATTAGATTGGGCAAACACATACAGTATATTTGAAAGGACTATTGCATTAAATTTTTCTGTACCTGCGGTAAATGAAGCTAAAGACTTCTTGTACAAGATGAATACTGAATTTGGTGGTTCGCCAAAATCATTTCCTGAAAAATATAATGAGTATTCGGCATATTCCCGAAGTATGATTGATGGAGGTAAAGCCAAATATTTATTGACTGTTCCAATTAGAATTTATTGCGACCCTGATATTGATTGGTGGATGAAAAACCGACAAGCAGATTATTATGATATGAATGCACTAGATCAAACAGCAATGATTAATCAACTTCAAATGAAAGGGAATCATAAAGCTGAATTTGTTAATGCTTTAGGTAAAGGTTATCGTTTGAATGGACAGCGACATCCGCACTCTTGGTCGATTGCTGAACCTGTTGATTGCTTGAATTGGATGTTGAAAAATTTGAGTAGATAAATCAATGAAATTAATTCGATTCAATAAAGATTTAGACTACGCAGTAGCATTCATAAAATATGCTCAAGATTGGCTTTTACAAACACCAGTTTACGGAGAAGACTATTCAAAATTGTATGCTTCAGCATTGGTTGATTACGATGCTTTTCTCACAAAATTGGTTGCTTTGAGTGAGGAAAAACGATTAGCGGAAAATAAGCCCTTTGTTCGATTCTATTGGTTTTTGAATGATGCCGTTGAAATTGTTGGTACTATTCGCCACAGAGCAAACATTCCTGAAGAGTACGGAAATATTGGTTACGAAATTTCTTCACACTACATAAACAAAGGTTACGGTAAATTGATGCTGCAAATGTTATTGCAAGAACTAAAGGAAGAAGGAATTGAAAAAGTGATTTTAACCACATCGAAGGAAAATATTCCCTCCATCAAAACTATTGAATTTAATGGTGGAGTTTATTGTGGTGAAATTTTTCACAATGATGAGAAACGAGAATTGAGTAAGTTTGAAATTGTAATAGTTTAGTTTATGAAGTTTAGTGAAATGCAATATGTGCGCCCTAGTTTCTCAGTTGTGACAGAGAAAATTGAGATTCTGTTGGAAAGCATGCGATATGCTAGCAATTACGAAGATTTTAGAGAAGGAATTACTAAAATAGAAATTATCAGAAGAGATTTTTTGGGGAATTTGGAATTGGCATTTATTCGGAATTCTATTGATGTAAGCGACGAGTTTTATACAATTGAAAAGGAAATTGCAGATAACGTTTTGCCTCAGTTTCAAGAATTAGAAAAGCAATATTTCGATGTGTTACTTCAATCTTCTTTTGAAAATGAGATCAACGCTGAATTTGGTAAACATTTATTGATGTTGCTGCGATGTAAGTCGGAAACCATTAGTCCAGCCATTATTGAAGATTTACAAAAAGAAAATAAATTGATTGGTGAATACAATGAACTTAAAGCAAAAGCCGAAATTGAATTTAAGTGCGAGAAGTACAACTTGGTTGAATTAGAGAAATTTGATATTCACGACGATAGAAACTTAAGAAGAGAGGCTAAAGATGTCTTTTATCAATGGTACGCTAGTCATAATGAAAAGCTCGATTCTATTTTTGATGAATTGGTAAAATTGCGTCATAATATGGCTTTGAAGTTGGGCTATAAGAATTATATTGAGCTGGCGTATAAAAATAGGTTGCGTCTTGATTTTAATGAAAACGATGCTACAAATTTTCATAATGCTATAATTAAACATATTGTACCTGTTGTCGTTCAGTTTAAAAAGGCACAAGCGAAACGAATCGGCCTAGAGTATTTAGATTATTTTGATTTGGCCTATCAGTTTAATGACGGGAATCCTACGCCAAAAGGAGATCATGAATTTATGAGTGATAAAACGGCTGAAATTTGCAAAGAACTTTCCCCTGAACTTTCGAAGTTTTTTGAATTTATGCGCAGTAATGAGTTGATGGATTTGAATGCTAAGGCTAATAAGATGCCAGGAGGTTATTGCACCGTGCTATTGCAGCATAATGCGCCTTTTATTTTTTCTAACAACAACGGTACTGCAGATGATGTTTATGTGTTAACGCATGAGCTGGGACATGCCTATCAGCAATATTGTAGTATGAATTATCCGATAAGAGAATATGTTTTTCCAAGCGCAGAATCGGCAGAAATTCACTCGATGAGTTTAGAGTTGTTTGTTTTACCATGGGCAGAGAAATATTTTAAAGAAGAGGCAAATAAATTTAGGTATTCACATTTGTTGAGCACAATTTCTGCTTTAGCTTACACTGCATGCGGTGATCACTTTCAACATTGGGTTTACGAAAATCCTTTTTGCACCCCACAAGAAAGAAATATGAAATGGCTCGAGTTAGAAAAGCTATATATGCCAGTATCTTATAACAATACGAGCGAGTATTTAAAATGCGGAAGACGTTGGCAGCGACAAATGCATTTTTATGAAGCTCCTTTCTATTTTATTGATTACGGTTTGGCGCAAATTTGTGCTCATCAGCTTTGGTTAGAAAGTAAAGTGGATATGAAAAGTGCTTGGCGTAAATATGAAACGCTGTGTAAACTTGGCGGAAGCAAATCTTTCTTAAACTTGCTAAAAGGGGCCGATTTAAAGAGTCCGTTTGAAGAAGAGACTGTAAGGGAGATAAGTGAAGTGGTTAGAGATTATTTGGAGAGAATCGATTTAGAAAATTCAACTAAAGTATAACTATGAACTTCCCTACACTGCAAACAACCCGTTTAAACCTCATCGAAATCAATGAATCTCATCTCGATGATTTATTTGAAATATTTTCTGATGAAGAGACCATGAAGTTTTACGATATATGGCCTCATCTAGATAAAGAGAGCACTTTGCTACATAATCAAAGCTATCAAAAGCGATATACAGAAGGAGCTGGAATTCGTTGGGGAATTTCTTTAGATAGTAAATTGATTGGAACGATTGGTTTTGTTTGGCATCCGAAAAGGCATATTGCAAATTTCGGCTACGATTTAAACAAAATTTATTGGGGAAAAGGTCTCATGACTGAAGCTATTGAAGTTGTTCTTAAATATGCTTTTGAAGTACAAAAAATTCATAGAGTGGAAGCGCAAACCGATCCTCAAAATATTGCTTCTCAAAGAGTGCTTCTCAAAAATGGATTTGTGAGAGAAGGGGAGTTGAGAGATAAAATGTTTTTTAGAGATAGATACAATACAGTGGTTTCATTTTCTAAATTGATTACTGATCATAGTAGCAAATAGTATTTATATTTTTTACCACAGAGGCGCAGAGATTTTTTCGCAGAGTTGGCAGAGAGATATTCCTTAAAAACGCAGAGTCATTGCATTCATCAGAGAACACAGAGGGCGCCACTTAAAAGTGCAATACGATCGAGGTAGCGCACTCTGTGAACTCAATTAAGCAAAGCGTCTTTGTGCTCTTAACTATCTAAACTTTGTGACCTCTGTGAAAAATCTCTGTACCTCTGTGGTTAAAATTATACCTTTGATAGTAAATCAAACTACTATGTTTATCCAAAAAACCGATAAAACAATCCCAAGCCGCTACGCCAATCAGCGCGCTCATTACAGTGAAGAAGTTATCTATTCTATTTTAGATGAAGCTTTGTTCTGTACTATTAGTTATAGCGTGAACAACGAACCTTTTGCTATACCCACTTCTTTCGTTCGCAAGGATGATAGAATTTATATTCATGGTTCAGTAGGCAGCCATTTTTTGAGAGCTTTGCCAACTGGCACTTCTGTTTGTATTACCGTTATGTTGACTGATGAATTGGTGGTGGCGAAATCGGCTTTCGATCATTCGGTGAATTACCGTTCGGTAGTTGTTTTTTCTAAAAGTGAATTGATTGATGATTACGAAATGAAAGCAGAATTTTTCAAATTGTTAACCGAAAAAGTAGTGCCAGGAAGTTGGGATTATTTGCGACCAATGAAGAAAAGTGAAGTGGATAAAACCATGTTGATTGCTTTTGATGTGAAAGAGGCTTCGGCTAAAATCCGACAAGGAATGCCGTATTCAGAAGAGAGTGAAATAACGAAATTGCCAATTTGGTCGGGATTGATTCCTATTCCTTCTAAAAGATTAACGCCAATTGCCGATCAGTTTAGTGAGGGGATTGAATTGCCTGAGCATTTGTTAAAGATTAAATAAAGTTCGCGCTATCCGCAAATGAGTTATATTTAGTGAGCTAATTTATTTTTATGAATCACATAGTACACATCGCTTGCAGCGACGCCAAAGGCTTGGTGGCCAACATCACCAGCATTTTATTTAAGCATGGCGTTAACATCGAAGAAATGAGGGAGTATGTAGACAGGCAGTTGAGTAATTTCTTCATGCGTTTAGAACTGAGTGGAGAAATTAATCACGATGTTATTCAACAAGAATTATTGTCTTCTTTGCCTGCCAATGCTAGTTTGAAAATAAGTTTGAAGGAGCCCAAAAACATTATTGTTTTGGCCACAAAGGAATACCATTGTTTAAGCGAATTGTTGCTTAAACATCACTTTGGAGAATTGAATGCCAGTATAAAATGCGTGATTGCCAATCATGAGAATTTAGGTGATTTAACTTCTAAGTTTGGCATTCCTTTTTTCTATGTGAATCATCACAACAAAAGCAAAGAAGTTTTTGAAAAGGAAATCATGGAAATTGTGAAAGCGCATTCGCCCGATTATTTGGTTTTGGCGAAGTTTATGCGAATTCTTAGTCCCGAATTTGTATCCTCTTTTAATGATAAAATAGTAAATATTCATCATTCGTTTTTGCCGGCATTTGTGGGCGCCAATCCCTACCGACAAGCATTTGAACGTGGTGTAAAGATGATAGGTGCTACCGCTCATTTTGTAAATAATAATTTAGATGAGGGTCCGATTATCACCCAAAAAATTGTGCCTATCGATCATAGTTTTACTGTGGAATCAATGATTTCTGCCGGACACGATGTTGAGCGACAAACATTGATTGATGCGCTAAAATTGGTTTTTGATGATCGTGTTTTTGTGGAAGGAAATAAAACTGTAGTGTTCGCTTAGTTTACTTTGCCTCCCCTGGCGCTCGTCTCCAGACGGGGGACGTATTTACTCCAGCAATTGTATTGCTTTTTCATCAGTTGTTAGTCGACAATGAAATTGTCGGAGTAGGCAAGTCCCCCGTCTGGAAACGGGCGTCAGAGATAAGATTACTTTGCAATAATTACAACTTCAACGCGTCTATTTGCTTCTGCTTCCGCCTCGTTATTGGGTGCAGGATAAATCATAAATCGATTACCAAATCCCTTGTTGTCTAATCTGCTACTGCGGATCCCTTTGTTCATTAAAAACATTTGCACGCGATGCGCACGCGCTTCTGATAGGTTTTGGTAGTAATCGCTGTTGGGTACTCCCGGACCGTTCACATGGCCGTTAATGCTTATGCGCACCGTAGGATTTTTCTTGAGGAACAGGGCCAATTCATCTAATTCTTTGGTTGCGCTATAATCTAAAAAAACATCTTGCTCGGCCACAAAACGAACATATTTAAGAATGTAAACTTGTCCGGTATCTAAATTTGCAATGCCATCCTTTAACGTAAAATCTTTTTTCTTTTTTACTTCTGTTGAAGTAGTATTTACAACAACATTGTTTTTAAAAATCAAAGATACTTTAGTGGGAGTTGCTGTTTCTACATGCACTAAAAACTGAGTGTTTGCGCCAACAAATATTTCTGGTTTATCGTGTTTGTGAAAAGAACGCAAACAATTATCGCAAAAACATCTTCCGGTTCTCATGGCTAAATCCATCATGGCTGGAGTGATGTCTATCACGCTTTCGTTGGTGAGAAGAGGCATAACTTTTCCTGCAGAAATTTCTGTGCAAGAAGTGCTTTTTTCATAAAGCTGATAAACGGCATCTTTGTTTTGAACGATGATGCTTACTCTATCAGAAGTAGAAGTGAAAACATACCAACCGCTGCTTAAAACAGAATCATTTGCACCTATTGATTTCGGTGAAGTACAATCGTTTTGAGCATTCAAAACGAAGGGGAAAATCAATAGGAGGTAGAGTAGGTTTTTCATTGGTTTGCGCTCATTTGATTTTGTGCAATTGTTATGGCTTTGTTTAATCTATCTAACAATATTTCTTTCGAAGGTAATATAGTGAAATAGTCGGCTACTTTAATATTGCTTTTGTGTAGTTGCAATAGCTCAATATGTTCTGGATTTTTGCCGGTGCATAAAATTAAACCTATAGGTGGATTTTCTCCTTCCACTGTTTCGTATTTTTCTAAATAGCCTAAATACAATTCCATTTCGCCTTTGTAGGCTGCATCAAATTCCCCAATTTTTAAATCAATAGCAATTAAACATTTTAATCTTCTGTGATAAAAAAGTAAATCTATGTGGTAATCGCGATTGTCGATCATCAATCTTTTTTGACGAGCTAAAAATGCAAAGTCATTTCCCAGTTCAGAAATAAAGCGTTGTAATTCTGCGACAATTGCCGATTCTAAATCCTTTTCAGAATAAGTATCTTTTAATCCTAAAAAGTTTAAAAAATAAGGATCTCTAAAAACCAAATCGGGTGTGATTTGATTGTTTTCTTTTAATTGTTGCAGTTCATTTTCGAGTGTTTTCTTTGGTTTTTTACTAATGGCAGTTCGTTCGAAAAGCATTGAATTGATTCGTTCTTGCAATGTTCTTGTGCTCCATTTTTCTATTTTGCACATTTCAAAATAGAACGCCCTTTTTAATTCATCTTCTAAATAAATAATGCTTTTAATGTGGGTCCAACTCAATTGTCTCCGCAGTGCGGAGACAATGTCTTCATCTTTGATTGTCTCTGCAAAGCGGAGACAATGTCTTAAATGCTTTTCGCCCCAGCCTTGCCCGTAATCAATTGTTAATTGTGCGCTAAGTGTTTTAACAATTTCTTTGCCGTATTCAGCTCGTTCATCTTTTAGTATTTCAGTGTTAATTCGCTTGCCAATTTGCCAATAAAGCTGTGTTATTGTAGCATTTACAGCAATGGAAATTTGCTGTTTGCTTTGTTCAATAAGGGCTTTGATGTCGCCGACTATTGCTATATTTTTAATTGGTTTCTGTTTCATTTTTTCTTTTAAATGTATTAATTCAATTGAAAATATCGACAAAGAAAATTTCAGATTAAAAATCTGAAATTACTGGGTTATTAGCTCCCCATGTCTGAACACGATTACTTGATTATTAGATTAACAGGATTATTTTTTGGCGCAACTAATTTTTTGTTGTAAACCCTCTTAAATTCTAAACTTTTAGCACCAAAATTAATTAATAAGCCATCGGCAATATTATATGCTTCGCAATAGTTTATTGCTTGTGCTTTGTGCACGTCTTCTAATTTTTCAAGGGCTTTTAATTCTACCATTACTTTATCTTCTACAAAGAAATCTACTCTGCGGGTGCCTATGTCTATACCATCATAAAAGATTGTCATTTCCATTTCTCGTTGAAATTCTAAACTCTGCTTTTGCATTTCAATTGCCAATGCCCTTTGATAAATTACCTCTTGAAATCCGTTGCCAAGTGCAGAATGAACTTTCATTGCACAACCGATGATTTTCCTTGTTATATCATTTATGTCAACAATCTTGTCCATCTTTTTTCATTTTAATCTTCGCTGTCTGAACACGATTACAAGATTTTTGGATTAACAGGATGTTGTGAAGGGTGTTATTTCAAATCTTGTCCATCTTATAATCTATAAAATCGTGTTCAGACATTTCCCTAATAATTCAAATTCGGCGACAACCATTTTTCAATATAAGCAATCGATTGTTTTTTACGATTCGCATAATTTTCTACTTGGTCTCTTTCGATTCTGCCGATACCAAAATATTTACTTAGTGGATGTGCGAAATACCAACCGCTAACAGATGAGGCAGGGTACATCGCCAATGAATCGGTTAAAGTGATTCCAGTATTTTTTTCGGCATCTAATAATTTAAAGAGCGTCCATTTTTCGGTGTGGTCGGGACAAGCTGGATAACCTGGTGCCGGACGAATTCCTCTGTATCCTTCTTTTATTAAATCGTCGTTCGTTAGTTGTTCGGTAGCACCGTAACCCCAAATTTCTTTACGCACTTTTTCGTGCATAAATTCTGTGAAGGCTTCTGCTAATCTGTCGGCTAATGCTTTCAATAAAATTGAACTGTAATCGTCGTGGTCTTTTTCAAAACGTTCGATATGTTCTTCAATTCCTAGTCCGGCAGTTACTGCAAATCCGCCCATGTAATCGGCCAATCCAGTTTCTTTAGGCGCAACGAAATCGGCTAGCGACATGTTGTGCTCGCCTTTTGCTTTTTTGCTTTGCTGACGCACCATGTGATGTTTTGCAATCACTTCGCTTCTTGTTTCATCGCTGTAAATTTCAATGTCGTCGCCTACCGAGTTGGCAGGCCAAATACCAATTACAGCTTTGTTCGTCAACCATTTTTCTTGTACCAATTGTTGTAGCATTTTTTGTGCGTCGCTAAATAATTTTTTTGCTTCAACACCTACTACTTCGTCTTCTAAGATGCGAGGAAACTTACCATGCAATTCCCAAGTTTGGAAGAAGGGTGTCCAATCGATATAATCCACAATTTGTGATAACGTTACATCTTCAATCACTTTTACACCCAAAAATTTTGGTTTGTGAATGTCTTCTGCTTTCCATTCAATAGGAAATTTATTCGCCTGTGCTTCTTCTAAAGAGATGGTATCTTTCTCGCTTTTTTTCTTCGCATAATTTTCGCGCATGCGAATATATTCTTGTTGAATATCTTCTACATATTTTTTCTTGCCATCGCCCAATAGCGAATTGGCAACGGTTACAGCGCGCGATGCATCAAGCACGTGCACTGCTTGTCCGCTAGTATAATACTGTTCAATTTTTACCGCAGTATGTAATTTAGAAGTGGTAGCACCGCCAATCAACAATGGAATAGTGAAGCCTTCACGTTGCATTTCTTTTGCCACATAAACCATTTCATCTAACGACGGAGTGATTAATCCGCTTAAGCCAATAATATCAACTTGATGTTTTTTCGCTTCAGCTAAAATTTTGTCGCAAGAAACCATTACACCAATATCGATGATTTCGTAGTTGTTACAAGCCAATACAACGCCCACGATGTTTTTACCAATATCATGCACATCACCTTTCACGGTAGCCATTAAAATTTTTCCTTGTTTTTTAGCAGCTTCACTTTTATCAGCCTCTAAAAAAGGAAGCAAATACGCCACAGCTTTTTTCATTACACGCGCACTTTTTACCACCTGAGGCAAGAACATTTTTCCGCTACCAAATAGGTCGCCAACAACGTTCATTCCGTCCATTAGCGGACCTTCAATAATATGCAGCGGACGCTTATAAGTTGCTCTAGCTTCTTCCACATCAATCTCCACAAAATCGGCAATACCGCGCACCAAGGCGTGTTCTAAACGTTTTTCAACGCTTTCACTTCTCCACGCATCATCTGCTTTTTTCTCTTTGTTACCACCTTTTACCGATTCGGCAAACTCCATCAAGCGCTCGGTAGCATCGTCTCTTCTATCGAGTAAAACATCTTCAACACGTTCCAGTAAATCTTTATTGATTTCATCGTACACTTCAATCATAGAAGGATTAACGATACCCATATCCATACCTTCATTAATGGCATGATACAAGAAAGCAGAGTGCATGGCTTCACGCACCGGATTGTTACCGCGGAAAGAGAACGACACGTTACTCACACCGCCGCTAACGTGCGCTGCTGGTAGGTTTTCGCGCACCCAACGCGTAGCTTTAAAGAAGTCGATAGCATTTTTTCTATGCTCTTCCATTCCTGTAGCAACGGGGAAAATATTTAAGTCGAAGATGATATCTTGCGGTGCGAAATTTACTTTCGGTCCGGTTAAAATATCGTATGATCTTTTGGTTATTTCTATTCTTCGTTCGTAGTTATCTGCTTGTCCGATTTCATCAAAAGCCATTACAATAACAGCTGCACCATATTTTTTGACTTGCTTGGCTTCCCAAATAAAACGCTCTTCACCAACTTTTAATGAGATAGAATTCACAATAGATTTTCCTTGCACACATTTCAAACCTTCTTCAATGATTTCCCATTTAGAAGAGTCGATCATGATAGGCACTTTCGAAATATCGGGCTCGGCAGCAATTAAATTCAAAAAGCGTTTCATGCTTTCTGCGCCATCAATCATACCTTCATCCATGTTGATGTCGATGACTTGCGCACCACCTTCCACTTGTTCTCGCGCAACGGCTAACGCTTCATCGAATTTTTCTTCTTTGATTAAGCGTAAAAATGCTTTTGAACCAGTTACGTTGGTACGCTCACCAACATTCACAAAATTCAATTCGGGAGTTACAACTAAAGGTTCTAATCCGCTTAAGCGAAGGAAGGGATAGTTGTGCCATTTGTATTGGTATTTGCCTTTGTAATCGGGATGGATGGACATATGTTTTTTTATTTTTTTCTTGTAGGGGCGTGCCCTTGCGGCCGCCCTGTATTGTTGTTGTGGGCGGCCGCAAGGGCACGCCCCTACGGGATTAACTTACAGTTTCAAAATTTAATTTAAGTACTTTTCGTGGTTTATATTGCGCAGCAATCTCAGCAATCGCTTTAATGTGCCCAGGAGTGGTGCCACAGCAACCACCAATAATATTCATCAAGCCTTTATCTAAAAACTCCTTGATTTGCTTTTGCATATCACTAGGAGATTCATCGTATTCACCCATTTCGTTGGGTAAACCAGCGTTTGGATGCGCGCTGATACCGAAAGGAGTGTTGGCCGATAAAACCTCTAAATAAGGTCTCATCGTACTCGCCCCCAAGGCGCAGTTGAAACCAACACTTAATAAATCCATGTGCGATACAGACGCTAAAAATGCTTCAGCTGTTTGTCCGGATAATGTTCTACCAGATGCGTCGGTAATAGTACCAGAAATCATCACTGGAAGGTTGGTTCCCAATGCTTCTTGCACCTCGCTAATGGCGAACATTGCCGCTTTAGCGTTGAGTGTATCGAAGATGGTTTCTACCAATAAAATATCTACTCCGCCTTCGATGAGAGCTTTTATTTGTTCGCTATATGCATTCACCAATTGATCGAAAGTAATGGCGCGATAACCTGGGTCATTTACATCGGGCGACATGGATGCAGTTCTGTTAGTCGGACCGATAGAACCCGCCACATAACGCGGTTTGTTCGGATTTTTCAACGTGAATTCATCAGCCGCTTCTTTGGCGATTTTAGCCGATTGAAAGTTGATGTCATAGACAGCGTGCTCCAATTTATAATCGGCTTGCGCTATCCATGTTCCACTAAAAGTGTTGGTTTCTAAGATATCTGCGCCAGCTTCTAAATATTGGCAGTGAATTTCTTTGAGTACATCGGGCCGAGTAATGCCCACCAAGTCGTTGTTTCCTTTTAGGGAATGCGCATGGTTTTTAAACTGTTCACCGCGAAAATCTTCTTCGGTGAGGTTGTAGGTTTGAATTAAAGACCCCATTGCGCCATCAAGCACAAGAATACGTTCTTTCAAAACTTCTCTAACATCTGGTTTATTCATAAAAATTAGTTCAATGTTCAATGTTCAATGTTCAAGAATGCTAACTTTGAACATTGAACGTATTAAAAAAAAAAGCCCTTCCTGAAATTCAAGAAGGGCTGTATAAGTTAATTCGATAAATCTTTTTAAAATTTACTGTGTCTTATTTTGCCCTTGCTAGGGTTGGATTTAGCACCTGTCTGTTTAAGGATGGTTGCCAAGACATCAAAGGGCCAAATCCCTCCGTCTTTCTTAATAAGCTATAGTGATAAAGAACGTTGACGCAAATGTAATGAAAAACTACTTGCGATGTAAAATAGAGGTGAATTTTTCTTTTATTTTTTTTCTGAAGAAAATCCAAATTACTGCTGCGAGCAGCAGGTAGGGGATTATCATTAAAAGAAGAATACCCGAGTTGAAGCCTTCTCCAGCAGGTTTGCTTGATTCTAAAGACATTTTACATTGAGAACATTGTGCTAGCAAACGATTGCCATTGAGCAAGATTAAGAGTACTATGATGCCTAATTTTTTCAAGAATAATAAGGAGCTAAAAATAAGTAAACCAAAACTCCAGTAAGCGTTACATACAACCAAATAGGGTAGGTGAAGCGCACCAGTTTTTTGTGTTTTTGAGTTTGATTACAAAGTCCGTGATAGTAAGAAAATAATATCATTGGCAGTGAAACCGCTGCTAAAATGATGTGCGAGAATAAAACGAAATAGTACAATCCTTTGCTTTCTCCGCCATAAGGAGTATCGCTGTTGAATGCATGATACAAAACATAAGACAATAAAAACACCACAGAAAGAAGCATTGCCAAAGTGTTGAGGCGCATGTGTAAGGAAAATTTCTTTTGTTTAACGGCAATGAGCGATAGAATAAGTAAAATGAAGCAAGTGCCATTAATCGTGGCATTTACTTGAGGTAAAATTTTAGTGAAAGGAAGAGACAGTTGTGCTTTTTGAATTTCATGCAAAGCAAGCACCAGCGCAAAAACTACGATGGTGAAAATCCAAATTCCTTTTTCAATTTTTTTGTTCGGCTGAATGTAATTCATCTTTAAGAGTTTTAATGTCTTCAATTAGTTGTTGTACTTCTATAGAGTCTGTTCCCGAATAGGTTCCGCGAATTCTTCCTTTAGCGTCGACTAAATTAAATCTTTCGTCGTGAATAAATTGTGAAGAATCGTTAACGTCAACATCGGGCGGTACCAAAAGGAATCCGCGTTGGGCTAGTTTATATATTTTATTTTTTGATCCGGTACAGAAACTCCATTTATCGCTCAAAGCACCATATTTCTTAGCATAATCACGCAATACTTGAACCGAATCAGTTTCTGGGTTTACTGTGAAAGAAAGAATTTTAATGTTCTTGTCGTGCATGAATTCGTTTTGCACTTTCACAAGGTTGTTGGTCATAACAGGACAAATACTTCCACAAGTTGTGAAGAAGAAATCGGCAACATATATTTTGCCTTCAAAATCTTTATTGGTGATGGTTTTACCTTCTTGGTTGATCATTTCGAAGGTAGGGATAGTGTGGTGAACAGTATCTCCCTTGGCGTCGAAATCTATTTCACCAATGAACGGAAGAGGAGCCTTTTTTGTAGTGCAGGAAAAAATCGCAGCAGCAAACACAGCTAACATTAAACACTGAATCCGCCGAAAGTCGGACGAGCTATTAAACATTAAACGAAGTTTACTGCTCTTTACGAATGATTTCTTTCTTTTCAGATGCATATTCGTTGTTCAAGCGTTTGAGTCGGGCAGTAATTTCTCGTGTTGCTTTTAAATCGGTGATGGTAACCATTCCACGAATAATATTATCACGATCAACTATGATGTAGGGAGGGAAGAAGAGGCTGTCTACTTCTTTTGTTTTAAGCTTGTAATTGGCGTACAGTGAATCCCATTCATTACTTTGAATTTGAAGGGTTTTCCATTTAGGATATTTCTCTAAAAATTTTGCTGGGTTACCTTCATTCCAGGTTACTTTACCACTGCTATCTGGTTCGAAAAATGAGACGATATTGGCACCTTTTTGTCTGTCGGCCAATTCACCAACGAAGAGCAACTGTTTCTCCCATTGGTCTTTGTCTTTTTGAGGAAAGAAGGTGATAACATAGGTGGTATTTTCCTTCATGCAATTTTGTGCAGAAGTGCTTATATCTTTACCACAACGTAATTTAGGGTGGAAGTAATCTTTTGTGTTTTCTACTTTGTAGAATTTAGGCAAGCCATCCACCGACTTACCATAAAAAATTAGTGCCATTGCAATTAAGAATGGCACTATAAATAATCCAATAAATAAGAATCTTTTTTTCTTCCCTTCTAGTTCCATTAGTACATTACTTCTCCTATAGCAATAGCTTCATACAAGCCAATGAAAATGAGGTAAATTACAAAAGCGATGTAAGGAGCCAAGATCATCCACTTCAAGTTTTTGCGCTCGTCGCCTAAGTGCATGAAAATCAAAACAATGAAACCTGCTTTCAAAAGAGTTAAAGCTATGTAACCAATTTTGATAGATTCCCAAATCCATTTGGTGTCTTCGTTACTCATCAGCGCTGTTCTTGAGCAGTATATACCGACAATTACTTCAAGAATTGTGATAATGGTCATCCAAGCCGTGACTTGGTAAATCTTTTTTCTGATTTTTACACCTTCTTCTTCTGAGTGATGAGCGTGTAATGAGTATTCTATAATATCGTCTCTTTCCATAACAAAATAGCGTTTAATGTTTAACGTTCAATGTTCAAAGTTAATTAGAGTAAATAGTAGAAGGTAAATACGAATACCCATACTAAATCTACAAAGTGCCAGTACAAACCAACTTTTTCAACCATTTCGTAGTGACCGCGTCTTTCATAGGTGCCGCCCATTACATTCATCAAAATGATAAAGTTAATGACCACTCCAGAGAATACGTGGAAACCGTGGAAACCAGTAATAAAGAAGAAGAACATTGCGTAGGCTTGCGGACCAGCAACGCCAAGGTTACCGTTTGCATCAGTTAAGAAGAAGTTTTGTTTTAAGGTAGCATTGTCAGCCCAAGTAGTGATGTCTCCATCCGGTCCGGCAATATAAGTGCTCCACTCCCAAACCTGAGAACCAACGAATACCAAGCCTCCAACTACTGTTAGAGCCAGCCACAGAGTAACTTTCTTTTTATCCATACGGTGACCAGCCTCAACAGCCAATACCATGGTAACAGAAGAAATAATTAAGATGAAAGTCATTAAAGCCACATACAAAAGTGGCAAGTGAGCATGGGTACCAGGGAAGTGGGTAAATACTTGGTCTGATTGCGGCCAAGACCAGCCGTTGGTAACGGCTGCGTGACGGGCGAATCCGAGGGAAACCAACAAACCGCCAAAGGTTAGGGCATCCGATACAAGGAAAAACCACATCATCATTTTACCATAACTCAAACTGAATGGCGATCTTCCACCGCCCCAGAGAACCTTAGGTTCGATAGCTTTAGTTGCTTCTGCTGACATACAAATTCTTTAAAAAAATGTTAAATAGACGAACAAATATAACCACAAAAAATCTAAAAAGTGCCAATAAATTGAACTTGTTTGCAGCCCTAAATAGTTCTCGGGGGTGTATTTATTTCGTAAAGTCTTGATAAACACAAAAATAAGTGATAAAATTCCTCCTAATAAATGTACAATATGGAGTCCGGAAAGCGCCACTAAGTAGCTTGCAGCTCGGTTAGATTTCTCAAAATCGAGTTTATCGTTCAGTGGATTAATGCGTCCTTTATCCATCGGATCATAGAAAGATCCGTTCTCATATTCTAGTTCAATTCCGCCTGAATAAAGTTTGTAATCGTCGCCATATTTGCCATTTTTGATTACCATATCTATTTTACCAGCGGTGAAGTAATTTCCTTTTGCATTTAGTTTTTCATAGCCATCTAGCTGAGATTTAATGAAAAAGATACCCAACACCATCGTTAGAGCAATGAAAATTTTGCTTAAACCCATTTTGTTTTTTTTCAAGCTCCACACGGCGCCAAAGAAAGTTAAGCTGCTGGCTACTATAATGAAAGTACTCACCAAAAATTCATGAGGTAAGGTGATTTTCACCCACATCGAATCGTTTTTTGCTACTACGTGTCCGCTTATTAAGCCTGCAAACAACATAACAATCGACATGATACCCAGCCACACCAAAGGTTTGTGGGTTTTGCGATTCATCGCGAGTCTTTCTTCTTTAGATATTTTGTTCATTATTTTAAATATAAATCGATTAACAACGCCAATTGAACAACAGGTAAATAGATGAAAGAGCCAAACATTAATTTGCTGGCCGAATCATTATCACATTTCTTAAATAGAGTATAGGCTTGCATGGCAAAGAGCGCGCCTGCCATTAAAGTGACGGTCACATAAAACCATCCTACCATATTAAATGAAGCAGGCAACATACTTACTGGAATTAAGAACAAAGCATATAGTAATATTTGAAAAGCACTTTGTTTATCGCGGCCACCAGAAGAAGGTAGCATTTTAAAGCCCGCTTTTAGATAATCGTCGTTCAGTCTCCATGCAATGGCCCAAAAGTGAGGGAATTGCCACATAAATTGGATGGCGAATACGATCAACGCTTGCACATTAATTTCGTTAGAATAGCCCACCCATCCAATAAGTGGAGGCAAGGCTCCAGGGAAAGCACCCACAAAAACTGCAAAGGGTGTTTTTCTTTTAAGAGGCGTGTATACTAGGGAATAAAGAATCATGGCTATTAAACCCAAGATGCCTGTAAGTGCATTTAATTTTATCCAAAGAATGAGCACGCCGGTGATTCCCATGATAGCGGCAAACACTAAACCTTCTGCAACTGTCATTCTGCTTTGAGGGAGCGGACGGTTGTTTGTTCTGGTCATCAATTTATCCAAATCTTTTTCAATGATTTGGTTGAATCCATTGGAAGCGCCAGTTACTAAAAATCCACCTAAAGTAAGCCAACCCAGAATTTGCCATGTAAAATCCCCTTTTGCAGCAATGATGTAACAGATCACTGCAGAGAAAACCACCAATGAAGCCAAGCGTAATTTCGCGAACTGAATGTAGTCGGAAACCTTTGAATGCTTAGCAGGAGTTGATATTTCGGTATTTTCAGCCAAGAAGGAAATTTAACTTTCAACAAAAGTAACCATAATTGTTGTAAATTGAATGTGCTAAAATGTTAAACTCAATAATCGGTATAGTAATTAAACAGGGCTGTTCTAAATCCGATATAAAAATATTGAGTAAGATTGTTTGTGGTGTTGGTTTCTTGAGCTCTTCTCATCCACCCAGTTTCAATGCGCATGTTGGTTTTAGGATTCACCAAAAAACTTACTTTTAAGTCCGTATAGTATATAGAATTCTTTCTCCCTTGAGCAATGGTGTGGCCGAACTCTCCATTCTCACCGCTAATTTTTGCTTTGTTGTTATTGTAAGAAAGAAAAATATTTTGACCGTAATTTACGATACTACTATCACTTCCATATTCTGCATAACTACCGCGCACTTCAAAGAACAAGCGTTTGTAGTTGTATCTTAAGAAGCCTAATCCTTCCATGAAATTGGCCCCTAGTGGATGAGCCAAAGCTTGATTGAAATTACTGTAATTGCTCAAGCTATCGTTGTGGCTATAGGTATATGGTCTAACCATATTGAACTCTAATTGTGCGCTCAAATTCTTGATGTTAAATAAGTCGTAAACTTTTGTTCCTGCCTGAATTCCCCATTTGTTAGCCCACCAGCCTTTGTCTTGCTTTACTTTACTTAAATTGAATTCGTCCATCAATAGCTGACCATACAAATGCCATTTATTTGTAAGTTTCACCTTTGCTGTTGCACCAATCAAAGCATTGTCGGAAGATCCGTTGGCGTATTCTACAGGTCTTAAGAAAATAATTGGATTAAGGTATTGAAAATCGAAACCTCTGCCGTTGCTGCCACTCCACATAATACTTTCAAACAAACCAATGTTTAGCCATTGGGTGACGTTGTAACTAAGGTAATGTGAAGAGCTGAATTTTTTAGGAAATAGTTGGTCAAGAGCAGTAACAGCGCTTACCAACTGAGTGAAGATGTTGGTGTATTGTATTTTCCAGAATTTGGCAGTTACCTTAAAGAATGGATAGTTAAATGAGTTATCTGATAGTAATAATGATCGGTATCCATCTCCAATGAACAGTTTATCTTGTCCGAATTGAAAATTAAAGTATTTGTTCGGACTATAAGAAAGCAATGCAGAAGCGCGGTTGAAATCGTAACCTGTTTTTTTGAAGCCTTTGTAGCGTCCTTGTCCAGGTATTACGCCACTGCTTGCAACTATAGATTGCACATAAGGTACCAGTGTAGCCTGCGATTCTAAAAACGAACTATTGAAAAAGAACTTATTCCCAATCTGACCTTCCAAATACACCCCTCTTGTGTTGGTGTAGGTGGTTTGCTGACTTACGGTATCTTTTCCGTAGGCGAAATCGAAAAGCGGATTAATTTTAAGTTTAAAAGCCTCACTTTTTAGCACAAATAAGTCCTCATCTAGTAGTTTTCTTTCCGTCCATAAAGCAGCTTTGCTCCACCACGATTGCCCTAATAGATAAAGGTGTTTTTGTCTTTTAAATTGCGCGAATGAACTATCAATAGCGACGCTATCAATATCTTGGTAGATAAAAGGACGCATGCCAGTGTGCGCCCTGTTGCTCTTAGCGTTTAGTTGTTTGTCAATGATAGAATTGTAAGAGTGGTTGAGAGGGAAATAAACGCTTTGAGAATAATTTTTTGCAGCAAGAAAAATGCAAATAAGGAACAGCAGTTTTTTCATCAAGAAACATTTATTTCATTTTCAGCAGCTCTTTTCTTCAAAATCAAAGAAGGAATATAACTTAAAAAGCTGCAAAGACCAATTAGTATGATTAGCATAACAAGCGCATTAACATTAGGTTGCATAAGGTAGACCAAGCCAATGATTAAGATGTTAGAAATTACCAAGATGCAAGTAGATTGCAAATGACTTAAACCAAGCGCCAATAGTCTGTGGTGAACGTGGTTTTGATCGGGATGTAATGGCGATTTACCAGACAATACGCGAAGGGTGAATACGCGCAAGGTATCGAAAAGAGGAACTATTAAAATACCAAAAGCTACTACTGGCACTGAATTGAAGCGGATTCTAGAAGCGACAGGATTAGCATCAATAAATTTTATGGTCAAAATTCCAATGATTAGTCCGCTAATGAGCGAGCCAGTATCGCCCATAAAAATTTTGGCAGGCGTTAGATTGTAGTACAAAAATGCTAAAAGCACTGCCGCCAAAACAAACGACAACAAAGCCCATTCTTGCTGGTACTCGGCCCCATTAATGAAAAACCAAAAACCAAAAAAAGTGCTGATTACCACGCCAGTCGAGGCCGCTAAGCCATCAATTCCATCAATTAGGTTTAGGCCGTTCATAATTACCAGAATAGTAAAAACTGAAAGCGTAATGCTCAAAGATTCATGTATTTGTTCTATACCTAAAAAACCGTAAAACCCTGTTAGTCTTACTTTTCCTAAAATTACAACAATGCAAACGGCAATGATTTGTCCTATCATTTTCTTTAAAGGCGCGATCATAATGATATCGTCTTTCATTCCAATAAAGAAAACGATAATGAGAGCGCAGGTAATAAACCTGCGTTCCATAAATTCTGTGCCAGAGAAGAGCGTGATGGCAATCATAATACCTGCAAACATTGCCAAACCGCCAAGAGTAGGAATTTTTTTCGAATGGGATTTTCTTTCGTCGGGTTCGTCGTACAAGTGTTTCATGTCGGCAACCTTAATGATAGAGGGAATGGAGAAGATGCACACCAAAAAAGCGGTAAGTGCAGCTAACAGTATATATTCAGTGGTGCTAATTGTTGTCATACTCTTTCGTCACGTAAAAATATCAATTAAAAACACAAATAAAAATTTAAAAAGGAAGGTGCAGAGGCAGTTTCAGTTCAGTTCTTTAAGATGTGCAAGCATTTTGGCGGCTAGTTTTTTACGGTCGTATTCTTTCACTAGTTCTTCGCACCCTTTCTGAAACTCTTGATAGAGTGAGGTATCGTCTTTAATTACGTACAGGCAATTAAGAAAAGATTCTTTGTTTTCGGGTACAAAACACAAGCCAGCATTAAAGTTTTCAATTATTTCTTTCGATTCACCTTCAACCCCTAATAGAATTGGTTTTTTCATGGCTGCCGATTCAAATATCTTGGAAGGAATCACAGTTTTAAAAGTGTCGGAACGTTTTAAATGTACCAGAGCGACATCTACAATAGATAAGTAGTCGATTACTCTGTCTTTCGATACATTATCTAAAAACAATACATTATTAATCTGTTTTTCTGCGGCGATTTTAAGCAGTTTTTGTTTTTCGGCACCTTCACCCATAAATAGAAAGTGGATGTTGTCACCTTCTGTTTCTTTAATGAAATCGAGAAAGAAATCGAGTTTATGGGCCATACCATGGGTGCCAATGTAGCCCACAATAAATTTGTTCTCTAAGCCATGTTCCTTAAGCAGTTCGGCACATTTGTCTTTAGGTTGAAAGAGTACGAGATTCGCCCCATTCTTAATCACATGAATTTTTTTCTCGTCGATTCCTCTGCCGGCAATATTTTTCTTAAAGGCTTCAGTAACGGTTACAATTTGATCTGCTCGGCGGTACAAAAACATTTCTAATCTTTCTAAAGAGCGATAAATTCTGCTACTTTCGTCTATGGCACTTACCGCTTTGATAGATTCTGGCCATAAGTCGCGAACCTCAAAAACCCATGGTTTTCTCTTAAACACAGAAAGCAACCATGCACTTGGTGTGGTGAAAAATTGAGGAGAGGTGGCAATAATTACATCTGATTTAACAAACAAACCTGCCCAAAAAGACATGAAACCAAAACTCATGAAATCGAGAATACGTTTTGCAAAACCTTCGTTGGCGGTGATATACGACCATAAACGAATGACGCGAATGCCATTCATCATTTCTTCCTGCCGGATTTTGTTTTTGTAGCCCTCGTAAACTTTACCTTTTGGGAAGTTGGGGGCGCAAGTGATTACAGTAACATCAACACCTTGTTTAAGCCATTCTTGACAATGCTCATAGGTGCGCGTTGCAGGTGCGTTAACTTCTGGGGGAAAATTATCTGTGATAAATAAAATGCGCATTTAATAGTTAGTCGCTTTGGTAAAGGAAGTTAACAACGAACTCTCAAATTCTATTACAGCCACAGTACTTTCCTTAAGTTTATTGTATTCTTCCGCATAAGCGAATGGCTGCAAATATAGGTTTTTTGATTGATTGAAATGTATGCTCCAGTTATTGACTTTTATCAAATTGTTTTCAATTACAACTGTGCATGAAGGATGGAAGTGCAAATAGGCTTTAGCTGAAACGTTTTTATTTTTTACTGTATCTAAAAGATCGAATCCCCTTTCACTTATTTTCCAGCTCCTTTGATGTATTGTTTTTTCATAGCCATTGTGAGAAGCGGTAATTTCTGTAGCACTTTCCTGATCAATTTTCACGTTTGCTCTTTTTCCTACTCTAAATCCGCCCCACACATCTACCTGGTTTGCGCCATTTATTTCTACCGTGTTGTGGCTAAAGGTAGAACGTTCATCTTGTCGGCGTTGGTTTTTCTCGTACGTAGAAATTCCTGTATCTACTATAATTGGTGCGCTATTGTCGTAAAAAACAAAATTAAAAATATCGGCATGGGCATGGCCAGGGATATAGCTGGGCCCAATTTTACCGGCGTCCACAATCAATTCCGAATTACCGAAATCAAATTTGCGATAACCCGAATCAGATAATTTTCCTTTTGCAGCCGCAATGCCCAGACTTTTGGTGTAAGCAATCAATTCGGAAGTGGTAGGCGCAATGTTTTTTGCTGCGTCGTTCACCAAAGGAATATCGCCATTGTTAAAGGATATAACTTGCAGCCAAGAGCTCATTTTTTGAGCATATACTTTCAATACGTCAACATGATTTTCTTTTGCTATGCTGATACAATCAAGTAATCTGCTTAATAATATTTGATGGTACATGGCGCTCAATTCATAATGTGCGCCATCGTTTAATGTTTGCTCTTTTAATTCTTTAGAAATGATATCGAATCCTCTAGTGATGAACTTTTCGTCTTTAAAATAGCATCCGCCTATGTAGAGTGAAAAGCCGTTTTCTAACAAATGATTTCCCAGTAAGTGATATTCTAAATTGTCCATTAACACTAAGTACTCACTGTATAAAGCATTATCAATGGCCTGATCACTAATGTTGTGTTTCGATAAGAACTTAATCCAATTTATTCCTCTCAATGAGATGGGATAGGGCTCGTTGGCATTTTTGAGCTGAGGTAATTGCGGAATAAAATCACGAATGAGCAACAATCCTTCTTCTTTATGAATAGATTCTTGGTTTAAAAAGTTAAAATAGTTGAGGTTGTATGTCCATAATTTGCCATGTGCAGCGTAATCCCAATCTATATAGTCGAAGGAGGTTTGCAAGTTCAAAAAGGAGAAATGATGCTGATTATCTCTAAAAGAATAGCTTTCGTAAGCCTTGGGCATAGCCTCATTAAAGTTTAACGCTGCCCCCTTCTTGTAGTAATTGAAGGCTAATTTATGCTTTCTTAATTTCCTAAAAACCCTACGCAGCTTATAATACAGCTGAAAATAAACCTGAGTTAGTTTAAGATATCGAAGCGTATGGAAGTAGCGTAACAACATGGCGCGAAGATACAATCTTCTTTAAAATTTCATTTGTAAATCGTTTCTCTTTTCGATAGGTCAAATGTTATCCTCATAATATATTCCTTACATTTTGTAAACAATTGTGCATGAGGATTTCATTATTTCAAAAATAGTTTTACTTTTGCCCTCCGCTCTTCTAAAAATAATTGGTGCCTTAGCTCAGTCGGTAGAGCAGCAGACTGAAAATCTGCGTGTCGCTGGTTCAATTCCAGCAGGCACCACTAAAAATCAGAGTGAGAGTGAGAAGCGAGAGCGACCACACTCGCTCTGATTTTTCTCAAAACTCACTCCCACTCTCAATCAGAGTGAGTGTGAAGAGTGTGAGAGGAAAACTAAACCACTCTCCATCAGAGTGAGTGTTTAGAGTGAGAGAGGAGCGAAGAACTAAACCTAAATAACATTTATTTTCTGTGTTCGATTTCCAAAAACTTGATGTCTATCAAAAGGCTAAGTCATTTTGTAAAGACATAACCACAACCATTACTGCGCAAAAATTCGATCGTACCACCAACGATCAGCTTCGCAGAGCATCATTCAGTATAATGCTAAATATTGCAGAAGGAGCTTCGCGTTACAGCAATAAAGACAGAAGAAATTTTTTGGTAATTTCTAGAGGAAGTGTTTTTGAATGCTTCGCTATACTGGAATATTTGAAAGAAGTAAATGCCATTACTCCAGAATCTTTTCAATATTATTATTGTAGATTAGAAGAACTTTCGAAAATGCTTTTTTCGTTAATTAGAAAGTTAGAGGAAAAACAAAACGCAGCTTAGTACGATGAAAACAAAAACCTATCAATTTAAAAATGGCAATGAGACCTTATCGGTAAAGGTAGAGCCCTTTGGCAATTGGTTTGAACTTCCTGCGCATGCCACCTGGCTCATTGAATGGGAAGACCAAGATGTGGAGGCAGATGTTTTGGAAGAAAATGAAGATGAGCTTAGAGTCTTATTAGAATTTGATGACGACACTCGTTTTTTTATTAACGGACAGGCAGTAGACGAGAACGGAGAAATTGTGCAAGAATAATTTTAGCTCAACTATTTTAGTGATCCATTGAACAGTGAAATGCCTTGATCACCATTTTTATAATGATACAGCTCATTGTTAAGATTATCTTCAGCAAACTACGATAAATATTTTTTAAAATACAATTTATTTCTAAATTACAACCAGTATAAAATGTAACAACATGAATAAAAAACTACTACTCCTTTTCTTGAGCTCTTCTTTTTCTGTTTTTGCTCAAGTAACTGTTACTGTCGACTTTGCACAAAGCACAACTCCTATTTCACCTTTGATTTATGGAAGAAACAATTCCCTATCGAGTACATCTTCTTCTCCAACTGCCACCAATGATTGGAATTTATTGAAAGAAGCGGGCATTCGTTTTACACGTGAAAATTCGGGAAATAATTGTTCTAAGTACAACTGGCGTTTGAAAATGAGCAGCCATCCCGATTGGTACAATAATGTTTACGCAGCCGATTGGGATTATGAAATAACTTCGGCGCAAACTCAAATGCCCGATTTGAAATTAATGTACGGTTTTCAACTTTTGGGAATGGTAGCTAAAACCAATACCAAAAACTTTAATGATTGGAATTACAATAGTTCTCAGTATTGGTCGGGTGTACACCAAAATTTAGCAGGTGGTGGAGTAATAAATACAGGTGGAGGAAGCACTGCCCTAACGCAAGGTGATACCAACCAGTATTTAAAGTCGTGGCCTGTTGATTCTTCTGTGGCGATTCTTGATCACTGGTTGAACAATTTGACTATCAACCCTGCTGCTATCGAATACTGGAACCTCGATAACGAGCCAGATATATGGAACGGTACCCACGATGATGTACTTCGTGCTAATATAGATGCTGAATTTTATGTTCAGAAATATATCGCCGCCGCCAAAAAAGCAAGAGCTTTGTATCCAAATATTAAATTAACCGGCCCAATTGCTGCCAATGAATGGCAATGGTATGCTTGGAATGACGCCAATATTAATAACAATGGTAAAAACTATTCATGGTTGGAGTATTTTATTAAACGTATTGCCGAAGAGCAAATAAGCAGCGGCATTCGTTTGCTTGATGTGATTGACTTACATCACTATCCTAGCGGCACCAATCAAAGTAATATTATGCAATACCATCGTGTTTACTTCGATCCCACTTATGTTTTTCCTGAGGCCAACGGGGTGAAAAAGGTGAACGGAGGCTGGGATGCTTCCATCACTACCGAAAAAGTATTTGTGCGTTGCAACGATTGGCTCAACCTATATTTAGGTGCTGGTCACGGAGTAAAGTTTGGAGTATCAGAGACCGATATAAACTCATCCGACGCAAACACCAACGCCATGTGGTATGCTTCTCTTTTGGGTGAATTTATGCGCAATAAAGATGCAGAATACTTAACTCCATGGACATGGAAAACAGGAATGTGGGAAACGGTGCACTTGTTTAGTCGCTACAATCACGACAATTATTTACCTTCTGTTTCAAGCGATGAATTGAATGTTTCAGCGCACACCTCTATCAATGATGCAAATGACTCTGCAACGGTTTTGTTGATCAATCGCTCTGCCAGTTCAAGTAAAAGTGTTACTTTGAATTTGAATAATTTAAATCTTAGCGATAGAACATTCGAAAGCTATCAACTAAAACAATTACCATCCACTGAAACTTTTGTATCGCATACCACCAATGCTTTAGCAAAGAGTAATGTAAATTTAGTTTCGGGAAGTGTTTCTATCACTTTACCTGCCATGTCGGTTACTTCTATAATTATTCCTACCGGATTTACAACTGGGGTGAATACCTTAAAGACAAGTAATATTGAGGTATTTCCTAATCCGGCCAACAATCAATTATTTGTGCAAAGCGCAGAGAATATAAATTCTGTGGTGATTATATACAATCTATTGGGTGAAAATATGGGTGAGTGGAATTGCATTGGAAAAAGCAGTATTGATATTTCAAATTTAGCTTCGGGACCCTATACAGTTAAAGTCTATCAAAATGATGATTGCAAGAATTTCAAAGTAGTTAAGATACAATAGTAATTCGCTTTTTAAGATGAGGTAAATGTTCCTTCGGGGCTACTTGAAGGAACATTTTATATTCTGATTTGCCATAATTTCAATTTTTTATCCTATTTCATTTTGACCGATTTTGTTCTTTTGGCACGCTTTCTGAAAAGGGGAAGCCACTCTTAACTTAAATCTTTTTATTATGAAAAAAATCTTTTTACTACTAATATCGATTGTATGTCTAGCTTTAACTTCTTGCGAGAAGGAAAAAACTCCAGCTCAACTTCTTCAAAAAACTTGGATTGCCAGTTCGCAAGAAATACTGGGAAGTGTGGTGCCATTAACCGATGGATCTTCCTTAACCTTTAATGCCGATAATAAGGGATCTGACTACAAAGGCTCAAACAAAACTACTGGCGCTTTCACCTACACTTTAAATGATGCTGGTAACTCTTTAGCAATTGTTGATACAGATAACAATGGAGGGAATTACAATTACACATGGACAGTTGAAACACTTACTGAAAGTGATTTAACAATTAGCACAAATACAGGCATGTTTGGTGTGATTCGAATTATATTGAAAGCAAAATAGGGGATACAATCAAAACATTACACTACTTAAAATTGAAAAACAAAAATTCATGAAAACGACATTACATAAAATATGTTTACTTGCATTTGTAGCAGTATTTTCAGCTGCTTCTTTAAATGCACAAGTAAAAGAAATTTGGACCAAAGACATACCGGGGAGTTTTCTTTGGCAAAAAGTATTTACATCGGGAAATTTCCTATACACCAATGCAGAAGGCTTATCGAAGGTGAACAACGAAACAGGTAAAACCATTTGGACGCTTAAGCAATTTCCAAATATCGCTATCGAGAACGTTGATGAATTGCAAGGTTCTTCATTGTTATCAGTAGTGAACGAAGGCGCTACCTACTTAATTGATCCTTTTACTGGAGAAATTAAGTTTGATTCAAGAGCTTCTGGTATTTCTGAATTGAAAGACAAAGTTGTTTTGTATAAATCTAACGGATTGTTTCTTTCGGGTAAAGATCTTGCTCAAAAACCAATCATTTTGTTGGTTGATATCAATAAAGGACAAGTGATGTGGAAGATGCAAGAAGAGTTTGGTAGCATCATCTCTATCAATGAACTTTCTAAAACAGAATTGTTATTGGTTACTGTTTTCAATAACTACAAAACAAATATTACCAACGGTTCTGTTATTTGGAAAAATGCAATTTCTGCAGAGAGTGAAAAAGTAGCCAACATGGGTGGTGCTTTAGGTGGTTTGGTAAAAGATATCGCTAATGCTGCTGCCGATAAAAGTGATATCGTGGTTCGTTATTTCGAAAATCCAACTAAAACTGTTTTTGTTTTAGGCGTAGAAAAAAAGGAAAACAAACCTTCTCCCGATGGTAAAACAACTGTAGTTGTTTACAAAAACAGTTACCACGCTTACAACATGGTCGATGGAAAACGCTATTGGAATGCTGCCATTGAAATAGACGGAAAGATTAGTCAGTGCGCTTTTTACAACGATAATTTTATCATTATGCCAAGCGATGAATTGACTACTAAAGTGAACATGTTCGATTTAAATACTGGCTTTGGTAAATGGGGTAAAAAAGGTAAGGGTACTAAAGTGAATGGTGGTGTTACTGGTTGCTACTTAGCCAATGATAAAATGATGATTGTAACGAGCAAAAATGGTAAAAATTCATTGTACTTGTTAGATGTAAATACTGGCTTACCAACGTTCAAGAAACCTACCAAAATTATTGGTGATATTTCTCAAACATATTTAACCTCAAAAGGTATTTTGTATCAAACTTCAAACGAAATCAATGTGATCGATCCTTCTACAGGAGTGTTGGGTTTTGAAAAATCAATTTACACCAATCCTTCTCTTTGCCGAGCGACTGAAGACAAACTTTTTGTTTACGATAAATCACAAGGAAAAATTGTTGCTATCGATTTGATGACTTGCGCCATTACTAGCATTTCACAAAACAGTGTATATGCCGATGGTAAAGAAGAATTTACTGCACTAGAACTTCGTGTAGATGGATTTATTTTAACGTCATCTCAAAACATTGCTTTCATTTCTAAAGAAGGGGCAACAGTGTTTAGCAAATATTTTCCTGCTCCAAAAGAATCAGGTTTAATGCAAGCATTGTTGTATGCGCAAGCTGCAAGAGCTGCTTATATTGGTGTTCGTTCTGCACAAGCCTCTGTTGCTTTTAATGATGCTGCTCGTCAAACAAATAATGCTACCGGACAGCAAGTTTTGGGTGCTTTTGGCGATGCTTATGGAGATTACTCTAAACAAGCAACAGGTTTTGCGCTGCAATCGATTCAACAAGCTCAAGCGCGATTTAAAGCGACATCTCAAGGAAGAGATTTTGTGATTATCCTTACCGATACTGATCATGGAAATGTGTTGGCTATGGTGAGTAAAACAAGCGGACAAATTATGGGCGAGGTGAATTTGGGAAGAGAAAAAACTCCTAAATACACAGTGGATGATGTAACTGGGCAAATTTTCATGGAAAATAAAAAAGGAAATATTGTTTCTTATAAACTGAATTAGTCTATATCATTTTTTAGAATAGTCATCAGTCGGCCTACTGGTGACTATTTTTTTTACTGTTTACCAAATTTTAATTTGCCAGAATTCGAATATTTTGTTTTCTAGTTTTTAGTCACATTGTATATTTTTACTCTTAGTTCTAACTAATTCTATAAGGCTTTTTAACCTAATTGCACTCTTCAGCCATTTGAAATGATATTAAAGCTCCTCACAAGCCCCATCTCATATGGTGGTATGCTTAGATCGGCGTTCTTTAACCGGTGGGGGCTTTTTTGTCTTGTTGAAAAAGCCTAATAAATCAAACTCAGCATTCTACAAAAAAATAGTATTTTCGCGCATACATAAACAAGTGCGAAATGATTTCATTTTTTGGTGATTCTTCAAGTAAAGTTTTTGCAGTGCAAACCGCTGCTCAACTGTCTAATCAAGATATTCAAAAGCTCAACTGGTTGTTTGGCGATGTGCAATTAATTGTCGGCGATAGCATCAACAAAACTTTTGTTGGTCCGCGTGCCGCTATGGTTACACCATGGAGCACTAACGCCGTTGAAATTACCCAAAACATGGGTGTTACGGGTATCATAAGAATTGAAGAGTTTGATGCAGTAGCTGCCGATTTCACTGCTTTCGACCCTATGTTGCAACATAAATTTCCTGCATTAGAACAAAATATTTTCGATATCAATATCAAGCCAGAAGCGATTTTATATATCGATGATATCGCTGCCTACAACCAAAAAGAAGGTTTGGCTTTGAATGCCGAAGAAGTGGAATATTTGAATGGCTTATCGAAAAAATTAAATAGAAAATTGACCGATTCAGAGGTTTTCGGATTTTCACAAGTGAATTCAGAACACTGCCGTCACAAAATTTTCAATGGTACTTTCGTGATTGATGGCGTGGAGAAAGAAACTTCTCTTTTCAAATTAATCAAGAAAACTTCGCAAGAAAATCCGAACTCCATTGTTTCAGCTTACAAAGATAACGTGGCTTTTGTTGAGGGTCCGAGCATCGATCAATTCGCGCCAAAAACAGCCGACAAACCCGATTTCTACCAAGTTGAAAAAATAAATTCTGTAATTTCTTTAAAAGCAGAAACACACAATTTCCCTACTACTGTTGAGCCTTTCAATGGCGCTGCAACTGGTTCGGGCGGGGAAATTCGCGATAGATTAGCAGGCGGTAAAGGTTCATTACCATTGGCGGGAACAGCGGTGTACATGACATCCTACTCTCGTTTGAAAGACAATCGCAGCTGGGAAAATGGAATGGCCGAAAGAAAATGGTTGTACCAAACACCAATGGATATTTTAATCAAAGCATCGAATGGTGCAAGTGATTTTGGAAATAAATTCGGACAACCCCTAATCACCGGTTCTGTGTTCACTTTTGAACATGAAGAGGAGGGAAGAAAATTAGGTTTCGATAAAGTGATTATGCAAGCCGGAGGAATAGGTTTCGGTAAAAAAGAAGAGGCCTTGAAAGAGGAGCCACAAGTGAGCGATAAAGTAGTGATTTTAGGTGGTGAAAATTATAGAATTGGAATGGGTGGTGCTGCTGTATCATCGGCCGATACTGGTGCTTTTAGCAATGCCATTGAATTAAATGCTATTCAGCGTTCAAACCCAGAGATGCAAAAAAGAGCCATGAATGCTATTCGTGGTATGATTGAAAGTGGTAACAATCCTATTGTTTCTATTCATGATCATGGGGCTGGCGGACACCTAAACTGTCTTTCTGAATTGGTGGAAGCAACCGGTGGTAGAATCGATTTAGATAAATTGCCTGTGGGCGACCCAACTCTTTCTGCTAAAGAAATTATTGGCAACGAATCGCAAGAAAGAATGGGCTTGGTCATTAAAGCCAAAGATGTTGATGCACTGTTAAAAGTTGCCGAACGTGAGCGCGCGCCAATGTATGTGGTGGGTGAAGTGACAGGCGATCATCGTTTTACTTTTCAATCTTCAAGCAATGGCGTTAAACCAATGGATTTAGAACTCGACGATATGTTTGGTTCTTCTCCAAAAACGGTGATGAACGATGTTTCGGTGAAGAGACAATACAAAGATGTTGCTTACGACGCTACAAAAATTCAAAGTTATGTTGAGCAAGTTTTAAAATTAGAAGCTGTTGCGTGTAAAGACTGGTTGACGAATAAAGTCGATCGTTGTGTAACAGGTAAAGTGGCTAAACAACAGGCTGCCGGTCCGCTACAATTGCCATTGAACAACGTGGGTGTAATGGCTTTAGATTACAATGGTAAGGAAGGTATTGCAGCGTCAATCGGACACGCTCCTTTAAGCGCTGTGATTGATGCAGCTGCTGGCTCTAAAAATGCTATTGCTGAGGCTTTAACCAATTTGGTTTGGGCTCCTTTGCAAGACGATTTAAAATCGGTTTCTCTTTCTGCCAACTGGATGTGGCCTTGTAAAAACGAAGGTGAAGATGCGCGTTTGTATGCTGCGGTAGAAGCAGTTTCTCAATTTGCCATCAACTTAGGAATCAACATTCCAACAGGAAAAGATTCTTTAAGTATGAAACAGAAATACAAAGACCAAGAAGTTATTTCTCCGGGTACTGTGGTGATTTCTGCAGTGGGACATTGTAACGATATTCAAAAAGTGGTGGAACCTGTTTTAACTAAAAAAGCAGGCAACAAAATATTCTATATCAACTTATCGAAAGATGCCTACAAATTAGGTGGTTCTTCTTTCGCGCAGGTGAACAATAAAATTGGTAAAGAAACTCCAACTATTAAAGATGATGTTGCATTCAAAAGCGGATTCAATGCATTGCAGACTTTAATCAAAAAAGGATTTGTTTCTGCCGGACACGATATTTCTTCAGGCGGAATGATCACTACTCTTTTAGAGATGTGTTTTGCAGATGTTAATCTTTCTGCATCTTTAGATTTAAGTGCTTTGAAAGAAAATGATTCTGTGAAATTATTGTTTTCTGAAAATAGTGGTGTAGTGTTTCAAACGCTTAATGCTGCTGCCGTAGAAGAAGTGTTGAAAAATGCTAAAGTGGAATTTCATATCATTGGTGAAGCCAAAGAAGGTGCATCTTTAGAAGTTAAAAATGGCAATGAAAATCTAAGTTTTAACATCGCACAATTGCGTGATGTTTGGTATGAAACTTCTTTCTTGTTAGATCAAAAACAATCGGGAGTTAAAAAAGCTACCGAGCGTTTCAACAATTATAAAAATCAGGCTTTAAACTTTAATTTCTTACCATCTTTCACTGGTAAAAAACCGGTGGTAGATGCGAAAAGTGTTCGTCCGAAAGCAGCAGTAATTCGCGAAAAAGGATCGAACTCAGAAAGAGAAATGGCGAATGCTTTATTTCTTGCTGGTTTTGATGTGAAAGATGTACACATGACCGATTTAATCACTGGAAGAGAGACTTTGGAAGACATACAAATGATAGTTGCTGTTGGTGGTTTCTCTAATTCAGATGTGCTGGGTTCTGCTAAAGGTTGGGCCGGAGCATTCTTGTACAATGAGAAAGCGAAAAATGCCTTACAAAAATTCTTTGCACGTAAAGATACTTTGTCGTTGGGGGTTTGCAATGGTTGTCAGCTCTTCATTGAATTGGGATTAATCAATCCAGATCATGAGCAAAAACCAAAAATGCTGCACAACGATTCACATAAATTTGAGTGTGTATTTACAAGTGTTACGATTCAAAAAAATCATTCTATTATGTTGTCTTCTTTAGAAGGCAGCACGCTAGGTATTTGGTCGGCGCACGGTGAAGGAAAATTCTCTTTCCCTTATGCAGAAGAGAAATACAATATCGTTGGTAAATATGGCCACGCTGCATATCCTGCCAATCCAAATGGATCTGATTTCAACACCGCAGTTTTAACTTCTAATGATGGTCGACATTTAGTGATGATGCCGCATTTAGAGCGTTCTACTTTCCCTTGGAATTGGGCAAATTATCCCGATAGAAAAGATGAGGTAACGCCATGGGTGGAAGCTTTTGTGAATGCGAGAGAGTGGTGTGTTGGAAAAGTAAAAAGTTAAAAGTCAAAAGCAAAAAGTTGATTGTTTCGCTCTGCTAAGTTTAGCGAAGCGTAACTTTGCTGAATCTTTTCCCGAAGCTTTCAGCTTCCTTATTCCCCCCCCCTCTGCTAAGTTTAGCGCAGCGAACTTTGCTGAATCTTTTCCCGAAGCTTTCAGCTTCCTCTAAATTTTTATAATTTCACCCCTCTAACTAAACTAACATCATGGAAGGCAAACACAAATTCTCTAACCCAGAAGGCATTTATTTTATAACCTTTTCTGTCATTGGCTGGATTGATATTTTCACCCGAAACAGATATCGCGAAATATTTGTCGAAAGTCTAAATTATTGTATTCAAAATAAAGGACTAACTGTTTATAGTTGGGTTCTAATGAGCAATCACGTTCACTTAGTAGCCA
>CAMBXP010000015.1 GCA_945871895.1 Chryseobacterium gleum
GTTGCATTTCCGCTATCATCATAACTCACCATGCAAACCGGGAAACCTTTGTCTTTAGAAACCCAGAAATATGTTTTAGAATTGATGTATGGGATTTTTGGCGTTTTAAAGCCTATGATAGCCTTAGCCCAAGTATAATCTCCCCATCCTGTTCCTACCAAATGTCCTTTGTAATTGTCGGTAACCGCTCCAGGAGTCAATACATATTTAATGCAGTCGTATGTTCCTGTTGGAGTAGTAATTTTACCGCATCCATTAGCTGTAAGCGTGTTTTTGCCGGATAAAGTGACCTGCATAGAATCGAAGTGTAATGAGGTCATCAATACTGTGATAGTGGTGTCGTAAGCTACTTTCGCTATAGCCTTGTAAGTGTCGGTTTTGCTCATATTCATCGACAAGGTATAAGGGATAAAGGTTGCGGGATTAGTAAATTCAGGGTAGATATTTATTCCTGCGATAAAAGGAGGGAGTTTAGCTCCTGTGAACACAATACCTGAATCTGTTGATGCTCCGGCAATTTCTGCATCTTGCGCTTTAATGATGTAAGTTGAGGTTGGGAAATAGCTAGTTAAATTTTCACCTACTGGGTTGGCAAAGTCGAATTCTTCTTCTTGGTCACTTTGTATTGCGCCAAAAAGCCAGGTTTGACTGGTTCCTATCTTAGCGTAATTGTTGGTATCGCCAGCAAAATTGGTGTCGGTGCCCATTACATATTTTACACCTACAGCCGGACCGCTGGTTTTCGTAATTTGCATACTACAGGGGTCGGTAGTGGTGTTCTTGCCACCATCATCTGTATTGTCATCTGCAGCTGTTTTCTTTTTACAAGCGCTTAAGGCAACACCTCCTATAAAGGCAAATTGAAGTATTCTTTTTGAGATCATATGTAATATTTTGGTGGGTTTATTCTATATAAGGACGTTAATTTATCAATTAGTTGCCTTACATCATATTATTTTTCTCGTTTTATTTTGTGATTTTTTGTGGAAATGATGTAGTTTTGAAGCCTTTCAAAATCACGTACAATTAAATTTATTAATATGAAAATTACCGTAGTAGGAGCAGGAAACGTAGGTGCTACATGCGCCAATGTTATCGCTCACAAAGAATTGGCTAATGAAGTGGTTCTTCTTGATATAAAAGAAGGAACAGCTGAAGGAAAATCATTGGATATGTGGCAAACTGCCCCAATCAACAATTATGATTCAAGAGTTGTTGGTTCAACTAACGATTACACAAAAACAGCTAACTCTGATGTTGTTGTAATTACTTCTGGTTTGCCAAGAAAACCAGGTATGAGTCGTGATGACCTTATCGCTACCAACGCTGGTATCGTTAAATCGGTAACTGAAAATGTAATTAAAAATTCTCCAAACGCTATCATCATCGTGGTTTCAAACCCATTAGATGTAATGACTTACTGCGCTTACTTAACAGCTAAAACGCACAAAAATAAAGTAATGGGTATGGCTGGTATCTTAGATACAGCGCGTTACAAAGCTTTCTTAGCTACAGAATTGAATGTTTCTCCTAAAGATATTCAAGCTATCTTGATGGGCGGACACGGTGATACAATGGTTCCACTTCCTAGATATACAACTGTTGGTGGTATTCCTGTAACTGAATTAGTAGCTAAAGATAAATTAGATGCTATCGTGGAAAGAACTAAAAAAGGTGGTGGTGAATTGGTAAACCTAATGGGTACTTCTGCTTGGTACGCGCCAGGTGCAGCTGCTGCTCAAATGGTTGAAGCTATCGTTCGCGATCAAAGACGAGTGTTTCCTGTTTGTGCATGGTTAGAAGGTGAATACGGAATGAAAGATGTTTATTTAGGTGTGCCAGTAATCTTAGGAAAAAATGGTATCGAGAAAATCATCGAATTGCAATTGAATGCTGATGAGAAAAAATTGTTGGCTGACTCAGCTGTTGCAGTTAAAGAAGTGATGGCGGTGTTAGATAATATGGAGAAAGTAGCGTAATTGCTTCTTCTTGAAAAATAAAAAAGGGTTGTTGAATCGCTTCAACAGCCCTTTTTATTGGATAAAGGAGTGATTAATAGAACTTTTTGTTATTTTTTTTTAGGATAGGTTTTGTAGATTTAAAAATTCTTGTACCTTTGCCTTCCGTTTTTTAAAATAGGAGACATTATGGCCCGTTCGTCTAGGGGTTAGGACAGCAGATTTTCATTCTGTAAACAGGGGTTCGATTCCCCTACGGGCTACAAAAAATGAATGTTAAGGTGTAAAGTGTATCTTAGCAAAAAGAAAAATTGAATAATTAAGTTATGGCAAATCATAAGTCGGCAAAAAAGAGAGCGAGAGCAAGTGAAGTAAAACGCGATCGTAATAAGTATCAACACAAAACAATGCGTAACGCATTGAAAAAAGTGAGAAAATCTGAAGACGTTAAAGAGGTTGAAACTCTTACTCCAACAACAATCGCTATGATTGATAAATTGGCTAAGAAAAACGTTATCCATAAAAACAAAGCGGCTAACTTGAAATCTCAGTTGATGAAAAAAACTGCTGCAGCGAAATAGGCTTCAGTCGAATAAAATTGTAAATTAGGCTTCTCCTTTCTGGGGAAGCCTAATTTTTTATATATGTACCTAACTAACGAACTAAGCTCAAAGAGCTCAATTAAAGATTGGTCTGTGCAAGACCGCCCACGTGAAAAACTACTCACCAAAGGACGAAAAAGTCTAAGCGATGTTGAACTATTGGCCATTATTCTGGGTTCAGGAAATGTAGAAGAAAGCGCAGTTGATTTAGCTCGCCGCATTCTACAAGCCAGCGATAATAGCTTGCAGCGCTTATCCAAAGCAAGCATTAACGATTTGCAGCGCTTTAAAGGTGTTGGTCCGGCCAAAGCTGTAAATATTTTAGCAGCACTTGAAATTGCCTCGCGCATCAACAATTCAGCTCAAGAAGAAGTGGTGAAAATTACTTGTAGCAACGATATTTTCAATTGCTTGAGGCAAGATTTTTCCGGACTCAAAGTAGAAGAGTTCTGGCTGGTTTTGTTGAACACAGCCAACAAAGTAATTGGCAAACAACGAATCGGCATTGGCGGCGTTTCGGGCGTAGTGGCCGATGTGAAAGTAATAATGAAATTGGCACTCGATCAAATGGCTACTTCCATCATCTTAGCGCACAATCATCCTTCGGCTAATAAAAAAGCGAGTCAGCAAGATATCAACCTCACCAATAAAGTACGTGAATCAGCCAAACTCATGGATATTTCCTTGCTCGACCACATTATTTTTTGTGGTGATGACTATTTTAGTTTTGCAGATGAGGGGATGATGTGAGGTTTATACCGAATGTTATTGTTAAATTACGCTGAATTTTTAGGATTGTATTCATTAAATTCGATAATTACAGATTACGTTATGTTAAATTGAAATTTTTGGTAATGCTGAATTTAAGGTGGTTGTAAGAATTATTATGGAGAGTTTGTCTAAAGAATTTTGTTGATCAAAAATTTAATTGAACGATAATGTTGAAGTTTATAAGAATTTTCTTTTTATGTTTTTTTTCTTGCATATTGTTATATGCATTTTCGGTAAAAAGTGGCAAGTTAAATTTGTATTATTTGAAGAAAACACCTCCGAATGGAATAAAAATTAATGACAGTTTATTTTATGATCAATCAGAGGTTACGAATGTTGATTGGAGAGAATATATGTATTGGGTTGGTCGAGTTTTTGGGACAAATTCTGAAGAGTTCAAATCTACAACAGTAGATTCCACTGTATGGAGGAAATTTAATTGTTTGACTGAATACGAAGAATATTTTCACAGACATCCTGTTTACAATAATCACCCAGTAGTTGGAATTTCGCAAAAACAAGCAAACTCATATTCTCAATGGCGTTCAGATAGAGTTTATGAAATGTATTTAATCGAAAAAGATGTAATAAAAATTAACTACGAACAAAACAGAGCATGTTATTTTTCAATTGAGAATTATTGGGCAGGAAAATATATGAATATAAAACCTGATAGTAATTATAAGTACTATCCTCATTATAGGTTGCCAAGCGTAAGCGAGTATAAAGAATCAAAAAAATATCTAAATTCAAAATTTCATGATATTCATTGTGAAATTCAATGTGGCATTAATCCTTGTTTGGGTGATTCTTTAATAGTTTCTAATATTATACGAAAAGTATATTCATGTGATTTCGAAAAGAAGTTTATATATAATTTAGAAGGGAATGTTAGGGAATGGACAAATGAAAAGGATGTAGCTGTTGGAGGTGGATGGTATGATTCAAAAGAGGCTATTTTATCAAAGGATACCTTTCATTTAGAAACTCAAGATGCCTGGACGGGTTTTAGAAATGTATGTGAATGGAAAGAATGGAAATAGAATCCCGTAATTTCAGATTTTGCAAAGCGAATCTGAAATCCCCATTTTAGCGATTTTTAATCGCGATAGTTATACTTTAAATAGCACGCATCGGCATTAAAATGCCTGTTCGGTGCAGCTCATATGAACACAAAAAGCAATAGAAAGCGAATAAAAAATGATTTCAAATTCGCTTCACTAAATTTGAAATTACTAGGGTTTAAAAGCCAAGTAAGAATCCCTTTTTAAGTAAAATAGGAATGGTTGGTATTTATTTCAAGAGGGAATGAAATTACAGTTACCTGCGAAAGCATTTCTTAGTATATTTGAGAATAAATGTTTGTGTTATGAATATTCAAGCAAGAAAATTAACCCTAATTGAAACATTGATTCATATTAACGATGAGTCTTTAATTAATAAGATTGAAAAGCTTGTTAACTCCAAAAAGAGTGTTGAGTTATCTCCCATGCCATTGGAAGAATTTTACTCTCGAATTGATAAGTCAGAAGAAGCCATTAAAAAAGGACAGGTTATTTCTCAAAAAGATTTAGAAAAGCAATCTAAAAATTGGTAGTTCACGATGAAAATCACATGGACTATCCCCGCTAATAAAGAGCTGCGCAAGATTTATAATTTCTATAAAAAGAATGCTTCAGTTAAAGTAGCCCAATCAATAAAAGATAAAATATTTGAATCGACTAGTCAGTTACAAAGCTTTGAATATTCTGCACCTAAAGAAGAATTATTAAAAGGCAGAAAAGATGACTATCGTTCTTTGGTGAGTGGCTATTTTAAAGTGATTTATAAAGTGACCCCAAAGGAAATTTACATTGTAGATGTTTTCGATTGCCGACAATACCCAGAAAAAATAAAGCGAAGTAAATAAACTTCATCATCGGGTGAATCATCAATATCTTCCTTAAATTTAACCAATGATTCTCGTCTACACATCCAAAATAACACCACGCATTAAATACATTTTTAACCTTTTGTTTCGCGATGTGTATGGAGTGAAGTATGAATTGACTTCAGATAAAGAAAGTTATTTGAATTTTTCGGGCGCGAAATTAACCTATGGTTATCAGCCTTTTGGTGATGAGTTGTTTGTGCAGGCCAAAGGCTTGTTGTTTGAAACGGGAATTAGCGACCAAGAGATAACTGTTTTCAATTGGAACGATACCAAGGCTTTTTTCTCTGTTGGACCTAAATCGTGTTTGCCTTTCGATATTTTTTCTGCGTCGTTTTTCTTGGCCAGCAGATATGAAGAATATTTACCTCACATTAGAGATGTGCACGATAGATTTGATGCACCAATTAGTTTGGCGTACAATTACAATTTTTTGCATCAGCCCGTGATAAACAAGTGGGCGCAGACTTTTCGAGAGTTGCTGCAAAGTAAATTTCCTACTTTAATTTTTCCCGAAAAGAAGTATCGATTCATATCTTCTATTGATGTTGACAATGCCTATGCCTTTTTAGAAAAGGGATTTGTGCGCACGGCTGGCGGATTCGCAAAGTCAATAGTACAACTTAATATTCCAGAGTTAAGAGAGCGAATAGCTGTTTTACTGGGCACTCAAGTAGATCCTTACGATACCTATGCTTTTCAATTAGAGCTTCAAAAGAAGTATAATTTGGAGTATTTGTATTTCATTTTGTTGGGTGATTATGGCGAGAACGACAAGAATATTTCCATTCAAAGCAAACGCTTTAGGGCTTTAATAAAATCGTTGGGAGATTACGCCAGTGTAGGTATTCATCCTTCTTACGGTTCGAATGGTAAAAGAGAACAATTAACAAAAGAGGTGTTGCGTTTGAGTTCTGTGATGAATAGAGAAGTAAAAAAAAGCCGACAACATTTTCTTAAAATGCGTTTGCCCGATACCTACAGAGATTTGATAGAATTGGATATTCAAGAAGATTACACCATGGGTTATGCATCTGATTATGGCTTTAGAGCTGGGTTGTGCACTCCTTTTTTCTTTTACGATTTAGACTTAGAAGTAGAAACTTCATTGAAGATTTTTCCTTTTGCTTTGATGGAAGGCACATTGAAATATTATCAGAAAGTGTCTCCAGAGAAAGCAATGGAACATATTCGTCCGCTGATTGATGAAGTTAAAAAAGTAAATGGCTGTTTCATCAGCTTGTGGCACAACGATTCAATGAACGATTTAGGCACATGGAAAGGTTGGCAGAAAGTGTATTTAGAAATGGTGGAATACGCCAAATAGAATGGAGATAAAATACCTTCAAAATAGCGAAATAGATAGAAAAAAGTGGGATCGTTGTATTGCAACCAGTCTGCAGCAATTGCCTTATGCTTATAGTTGGTATTTAGATGCTGCTGCTGAAAATTGGGATGCTATTGTGATAAATAATTACGAAGCAGTTTTTCCATTGCCTTGGAAAAAGAAGTGGGGTGTTCGTTACGTGTATCCTCCTTTTTTTATTCAGCAATTGGGTTTGTTTTCTAGAACGCCACAGGATTCATTTGTGATAGATACTGTGTTGAAAGAAGCAGCCAAGCATTTTAAGTATATAGAATTGTATTTAAATTTTGCTGATTCAGCAAGTGCTGCTTTTGCTGTTCGACAAAATTTTGAGTTGAATTTGAATTCGTTTTCACTACAAAACTACTCAGAAAACGCACGACGAAATATCAAGAAGGCGGAGGCTTTAAGTTTACAAGTTAAAAAAGCTTCATCTGCCACCAACATTATAGCCATGTTTAGAAAGGGGAGAGGGGCGCAAGTAAAAACTTTAGATAAGCAAGATTACCAACGTTTGGAAAGAATACTGCATGCTTGTGAGCAACGTTCTGCTGTGCAGCATTATGAAGTGTACTCTTTAGAAGGGCATTTGTGTGCAGGAGCTTGTTTGCTTAAAACTGCAGGCAGAGTGATTTTTATTTTCTCGGGTAATACCGATGAAGGAAAGAAGAGTGGGGCAATGCATTTTTTAATCGACTACATGATTAAGGAGCAAGCGGGGAATGAAATTGTTTTTGATTTCGAAGGTTCTAATGATGAGAATTTAGCGCGATTTTATCAAAGTTTTGCTGCAGAAAATAAACCGTATTCTTTTGTGAAATTGAATAATTTGCCTTTTCCTTATAATTTGTTCAAGTAGGGGCGTCCGTCAGCTAACGGATCGCCTTAAAACAACCCGTTAATCTCGGCATCAATCTTTTGAATGATTTTACCTAAATCTTCTTTGTTCTCTGGGAAATTATTTTGGTCAACATCAATGATTAAAAGCTTTCCAGCATCGTAAGTAGAAATCCACGCTTCATATCTTTCGTTCAAACGATTTAAATAATCTAAACGAATAGATGCTTCATATTCTCTACCTCTTTTTTGAATTTGATTTACTAGTGTAGGAACACTTGCGCGCAAATAAATTAGTAAATCGGGAGCTTGAATGACGCTATTAATTAAATTGAAAAGATCGTTGTAGGTATTGAAATCACGCTTAAGCATGAGGTTCATGGCATTAAGGTTGGGCGCGAAAATGTAAGCATCTTCGTAAATGGTTCTGTCTTGAATAACGCTTTTCCCCGATTTTCTAATTTCTTGAATCTTGCTAAAACGATTGTGCAAGAAATAGATTTGAAGGTTGAACGACCAGCGCTGCATATCTTCGTAGAAATCATTCAAATAAGGGTTGTCGTCTGCATCCTCGTAATTTGCTTCCCAATTGTAATGTTTGGCAAGCATTGAAGTTAGAGTCGTTTTTCCAGAACCAATATTACCAGCAACAGCTATATGCATAAGAAATCCTTAAAGTGTTTGATGCGCTAATTTAAGGGTTTAGTTTGTAAATATGAAGGCTATCGGCATTAAGAATGTATAGTTTTTTTTCATTGATGCTGAAGTCGGTCATTATTGAATCTGAATATATCTTGTTAAACTCAAGTGTTCTAGTGTTTAAAGTGTTTATATCATTGCTTTGTCGGAAAGCAATTGTATTTTCAATTACATTAAATTTTGAGATATTCAATTCAGGAATTTTTCGTAAAAAAGAGCCGTAATTATCAAAAACATAAATTCCTTTCATCGGATCGTTGAGGTATAGTCCGGAGGTTCTCTCCATCATTTGCTTTGGAGAGAAGGCTTCGCCAATGATTCTTTGAACATTTAATATTTCCATTTCAACTTTCAAAGCGCTGCTTATTTTCACCAATTTATCTTGCTTAGTGTCGTACACCCAAATGCCGTTGTTAAGCGATTTACAAACCACTTCTGCTTGGTCTAAACCGAAATCCATTAAACTGATATTGAAGCTAGTTTCAGCCATAAAATTGTCTAAAAAGGTAATGAGAGATAAGTCCTTGTAAAACACCAATATTTTCATGGGGTCACCAGCATCAATTAATGTAATATTACCCGATTTTTTACTGTCATAAATAAAGTTCTGATTGTTTTGCGAGCTCGTTTTCCAAATGGAAGTATTGGTAGAGATATAGAAGTTTTCTACAGGGTCGGAGTTTACCTGATTTCCTTCTACTTTAATTGAAGCGAGCAGTGGCAGTTGAGGTAAAGAATCGTTGTTGCTTCGAGTGTTTACAACGCTTGTTGTATTCGAGTTTGCTGCTATGAAGCAAGATGCAAACAAAACAAGAAAACTATAGATGATTGTTTTTTTCATTTTTCTATAAAAGCTTTTATTTCCTCAAACCAAATTCTGTCGTTATTCAAGCGTGGAATTTTATTTTGTCCGCCCAACTTATTCTTGCTTTTTAGCCACTCATAAAAAGTGCCTTTCTTAACCGCAATAATTTGAGGAGCTCTCAATATCATATCCTGATATCGTTTGGTTTCATAATCGGAATTTAAAGATTTTAAAGCATTATCTAAACAATAATTAAATTTAGTGAGGTCGGCGGGTACATTTTCAAACTCAATAATCCATTCGTGTGCACCACTTTTATTTTCTTTGAAAAACACTGGAGCAGCAGAGTACTCAGTTACATTTACATTACATTTTTCCGCAGCAATTTCAATAGCTTTATCGGCATTGCTCACCATTAATTCTTCGCCAAAAACATTGATAAATTGTTTTGTTCTTCCATCAATTACAAAACGATGTGGTTGAGTAGAAGTAAATTTGATGGTGTCGCCCAGTTGATATCTCCACAAACCTGCGTTGGTACTAATAACTACTGCATATGTTTTTCCTTTTTCCACATCTGAAAGGGTGATGGTTTTGGGTTCCTTTTGATTAAATTCCTCGTAGGGCATAAACTCATAAAAGATCCCGTAATCCAGCATTAGTAAAAAATCATTGATGCTGTTTTGGGGCTGAATACCAAAGAAGCCTTCAGAGGCATTGTATATTTCGATACATTTTAATTTTTTTGAAGGGAAAAATGCATTCATCTGCTCGTGAAACGGCTGTAGCTTGATGCCTCCATGCATGTACATTTCTAAATTTGGCCAAACTTCTTCTATATTTTTTTTACCTGCTTTCTCTAGTACTTTTTTGAAGAAAACCATCGTCCATGAAGGTACGCCAGAAATGGAAGTGATATTTTGATGAATGGTTTCTTCGGCCATTTTATCAATTTTCTCTTCCCATTTTCCTGAAAAAGTAACGGCTCTGCTCGGACTCCTCATTTTTCGCACCCAATAAGGAAGGTTGTCAATCAAGATTGCTGAAAGATCTCCTATGTAGCTGTCTTTATCCAGTGGATTTATTTCGTGACTTCCGCCTAAAGTCAGACTTCTTCCAGTAAATATTTTTGTGTTAGGAAACTCCTTGCAATGAAAAGAGAGAATGTCTTTTCCTGCTCTGTAATGACAGTTAAATAAGGCCTCTTTGCTTACAGGAATATATTTACTTTTGTCGTTGGTGGTGCCCGATGATTTGGCAAACCAATTTATTTTTGTGGGCCACAACAAGTTTTGCTCGCCTTTTAAATTGCGTTCAATCCATGGAAAGAAATCTTCATAACTCTGCAAAGGAATTTTCTTCTTAAAATCGTCGTAAGATTTGATGTCGTTGAAGCCATATTCTATTCCGAATTCTGTTGCTGAAGCCTTTTGAATGAGATGCTCTAAAGTCCTTTCTTGTGTTTTTAATGGGGCATCAATAAATTTATGAATTCGCTTTTGGCGATTCTTCATAATATACACTATAATAGAGTTGAGCAGAGGCATTAATCAATTATAATTTCCCCAGGTAAACGTGTTTGAATTCCTTTCATAGATTGCATTTGGTAAAGCAATTTCATGATGGCATTGTAGTTTCCTTTAAGTTCGGGGTTTTTTTCAATTGCACTATTTATTTCAACAGAAGAAATGCCTTTGAGTAAATCTTTCCATTGAAATTCTTGTTTAGGGAAGTTAGTGATATGATAAGCAGATAATTTTGCTTCTTTTGCTGCCCAAGCTATCGCGTCATCTAGGCCGCCAATTGCATCTATGAGGCCAATTCTAAGTGCGTCAGTTCCGCTCCAAACTCTTCCTCTTCCCAGGCTATCGGCCATTGCAACGGAGATTTTTCTGCCTTCCGCTACCCTTTGCTTAAAAAGTTCATAAACATTCGCTATCTCGGCGGCGATAATCGCTTTTTCTTGTTCCGTCATTTTTCTATCGGCAGCTGCAAAATCACTATGTTTGTTGGTGTTCACGCCGTCGAAATGCACGCCTATTTTGTTTTCAAACAGTTCTTGCATATTAAATAAGATGCCGAATACACCTATTGAGCCGGTGATGGTATTTGCCTGTGCAAAAATCTTGTTCGATTTACAAGCGATATAATATCCACCTGAAGCGGCAACATCACCCATAGATATTACCACGGGCTTTTTCTTTGCGGTGAGTTCTACTTCTCGCAAAATATTTTCAGATGCTAATGCGCTTCCTCCCGGCGAATTGATTCTTATTACCAATGCTTTAATATTACTGTCTTCTCTTATTTTTTTTAGCCCTTTAATAAAGGTTACATCGCCAATTTGTTCATGGTCTCCTTTACCATCAATTATTTCACCTTCGGCATACAACACGGCTATTTCGCTGCTGTGGGGTGCTATTTCTTCAAGATTCTCTAGTTCTTTACTTTTTACGTAGCGATTCATACTTACTAAAGGTGCGCTTTGGTTAGATGATTTTTTGAGATAGTTTTCCAGTTCATCACGGTAAAAAAGTTTATCTACCAATTTGGAGTTTAAGGCATTTTGTCCATTTAGAATAACCAAACTATCGGCGATAATGTTGAGTTGTTTTGTGGTGATTTTCCTGTCTTGTGAAATTTCACTTAAAATATTGCTCCAAATAGAACCTACTAAAACTTTCGATTGTTCTTCATTGGCGCTGCTCATCGAATCCATTTCAAAGGGTTCAATAGCACTTTTGTATTTGCCTTGCCGAAAAATTTGAGGTTCAACGCCTAATTTCTGCAGCAAACTGCTGAAGTATAGATGTTTTACAGTCAAGCCTTTAAATTCAATATTTCCATGAGGATTAAGGAATATTTCATTCGCGCATGAAGCTAAGTAGTAGTCGGCTTGAGAATAAGAACTACCATAACTAAATACCTTTTTTCCCTTTTTTTTGAAATCACTAAGCATTTTTCGTAATTCGCTAATGTTGGCTATTCCTGCCGACAAGCCCGAGAAATCTAGCACAACACCTTTAATTAATGCGTCTTTTTCGGCAAGGCTCAATCCTTTTTTTATTTCCTCTAATGAATTTTCGTTTTCATTGCTTAGTACCTGCAGTGGATTGTCGTTTTTCCTGTCGTTTATAATCCCTTCTAATGCTATTTTAAGGTATGTTGCTTCGGTAATTTGCACAGATATGTCATTATCTCCAGTATCTAATTTGCTGATAAAAACGCCAACTACAGCAAACAAAATCAGGATGCTGACTACTGCAAAAACGATTTTACCAACCAGATAGGCGGTCAAACTTCCCCAAAATGAATGTTTAAAGCTCATGTGAATTTAATGTTTGCTCAAAAGTACGTTAAATTGTTTATTCATTAGTGTACCTTTGTGCTTCATGAAAGATTTATACCTTTTATTGGGCAGCAACCAAGGCGATAGTAAACAATATCTTAAGCAAGCTTTAGATAAAATTAATGTGCAGTTGGGGAAGGTCCTTAAAATATCGAAAATTTATGAAAGTGAGCCCTGGGGATTTAAAGCCGAGCAATCTTTTGTGAATCAAGCTGTATTGCTCAAAAGTGAGTTGGAGCCTCTGGAAATACTTCGTAAGGTGAAAAACATCGAAAAGGAAGTGGGGAGGGTACCAACCAGTAGTTTGCAGTATGAGTCACGCATCATCGATATAGACATCTTATTGTACGATAGCGAAGTGTTCTCCGCCGAGAACTTACATATTCCGCATCTTAGCTTTCATCAAAGAAGGTTCGCTCTTTTGCCTGTTGTAGAAATAAGTCCGCTTTTTTTTCACCCTTACTACAATTGCACCATGGAAACATTGTTAAGAAATTGTGATGACAATTCCGCAGTGTTGGCTTTGGAATAGTTCTCATTAAAAAAAAATCAAATGTTTTGTGAAAACTAAAACATTGTTTATCATTGTACCAAATTATAGCATTATTTAAATATTTAATCATGAAATTGAAATCATTACTAGCTGCGGGAACTTTTCTTTTATTGGGAGTTTCAGCGCTTAAGGCTCAGGAAACTTCAACTACCTCTGCTGCTGCTGAACCAGCAAAACTTAAGTTTGTCGAAAGATTGTCTTTCGGAGTTAACTTTGGGTCGAACTTGACCTACACCGATCTTAAACAATATGATTTTGGTTTAGCTACCAAATATCATTCTGAGTTAGGTTGGGGTGCTGGCTTAACTGGTATGTATGCATTGAACTCTATCTTTGCTGTTCAAGGTCAGTTGAACTATGGTACAATTAACGGAACACACCGTTTAGGCACTGGTACTAGCTATAAAAAACACAAAGCATCATACGATCACTATTTTACAGGTGATTTATTCGAATACACATTAGATTTGAATGTGAACATTACAAATTTATTGTTCAACCCTAAACACCAATTGCGTAAATATTATGTTTATGGCTTTGTGGGTGCAGGTTTAACTTCATTCAGATCCGTAAGATATCAGTTAGCGAGTGATAATCAGGACACTGATCCAATTTTATCTTACGAAGGATACAATGCTAAAGACTTAGCTAACAGCAAAGTGGCTAGAACGAATGAGGTGGTTATTCCTATGGGCTTAGGTGTTAGATACAAATTGAATTCTAATTGGTCTGTTACTCTAGAAACTAGCGGTAGATACATGAGATCTGATAAATTAGATGCATTTGTTGCTGGTGAAGCTAAAGATGTTTACCAATATACTAATGCTGGAGTTCTTTACAGCTTCTCTAGTAGAATCGACGAGCCTGAGTCTAAATCAGTAGTTGAAGATATAGCTAGAATGAACGAGTTAATTGACGGTTTTGGTGATAAAGATGGTGACGGTGTTGCTGATAGATATGACAAAGACCAAAATACTCCAGCGGGTGTTAAAGCATATGCTGATGGTACTTCAGTTGATTCAGATGGTGACGGTGTTGCTGATTACTTAGATAAAGAGAAATTCTCTAACGCTGGAGCTACAGTTGACGAGAATGGTGTAGAATCTGATGCTGACGCTGACCGTGTTGCTGATAGCAGAGATTTAGAGCCAAACACCGCTAAAGATGCTCAAGTGGATGTTGCTGGTGTAACGATCAAAACAGGGGGTGCAACTTCTATCACAGGTGGTACAACAGGTTCTTCTTACAATGCAACTAGTTTACCTTCTATCTATTTCGATGTTAATTCATCTAAGTTAGATTTCAAATCTTACGATGCTGTAACTACTATTGCTAGAGCAATGAAAAACAATAGTAACTTGAAATTGGTAGTTGTTGGTCACGCAGATGCTCAAGGTTCTTCTGATTTCAACAAAAAATTAGGATTGAGAAGAGCTGAATCAGTTGTTGCTTACTTAGTTAAAGTTTACGGTATTGATAAATCAAGATTGTCTGCTGATACAAAAGGTTCTTCTGACTTATTAACAAAACAGAAAAGCTCGATGGCCGACAGACGTGTTGACATCATGACGAAATAATACGAACAAGATTAAATATTACGAAAAACCCTCGGTCGAAAGGCCGAGGGTTTTTTGTTTGTGCAAATTTTCTTGACGGAACGCCCCTACATTTTTAATTTCACAAAGAAATCCCAAACCAAAATACCTGCACAAACAGATACATTTAGAGAGTGTTTAGTGCCAAATTGAGGTACTTCTATACATAAGTCGCTTGCTTTGATTATATCTTCGCCAACGCCCTCTACTTCATTTCCCATAACAATAGCGTATTTTTCATTTTTACTGGGCTTAAAATCATTAAGAAATACTGGATTCTCCACTTGTTCAATGGAGATGATTTTAAAGCCTCTCATTTTTAAATCTGCAATTCCATCAAGAGGATTTTCGAAGTGTTTCCAGTTTACCGATTCTGTTGCCCCTAAAGCAGTTTTCTGTATTTCACGATGAGGAGGAGTAGCTGTAATACCCAATAAATAGATTCCTTCCAAGAGAAAAGAATCGGCTGTTCTAAAAATTGAACCAACATTATTCAAACTCCTTACATTATCTAAAACTATAATTACCTGCGTTTTCTCTTGCTTCTTAAAGTCGACCACACTCAAGCGATTGAGTTCATCCATGCTAAGTTTCTTCATTGTTTCTGTATAAAATGTTAATATAAATGTATCCTTATTTCCCTGCTAAACTGCATGCTTTTCTATATTTACCAAGCAAACTATTTCAACGTGCAAGAAAAGCCTACCAAAGATAAAAATGAAACGCCATTAATGAAGCAATACAATGGCGTTAAAGAAAAGTATCCCGATGCTTTGGTGTTGTTTCGCGTGGGAGATTTTTATGAGACTTTTGGTGAAGATGCCGTTAAGACTTCCAAAATTTTAGGAATAGTTCTCACCAAGCGATCTAATGGAACAGCTTCTGAAGTGGCGCTGGCTGGTTTTCCACATCATTCTTTGGAGACCTATTTACCTAAGTTGGTGAAGGCCGGACAGCGTGTTGCGGTGTGCGACCAGTTAGAAGATCCCAAGATGACCAAACCCATCGTAAAACGAGGGGTTACAGAAGTTGTCACTCCAGGAGTTGCCATAAGCGACAGGGTTTTGGAGCACAAAAGCAACAATTATTTGGCAGCAGTTACTATTGATAGGGCTAAAGCTGGATTGGCCCTGGTGGATATTAGTACAGGTGAATTATATGTTACTGAAGGTGATTTCGCGTATATCGCTAAAACCCTTAGTAGCTTTCAGCCTAAGGAGGTTTTGTTTGCCAAGAATAAGGCACAAAAATTCACCGAATTGTTTGGTAGTAGATATTATACTTATGGCTTGGAAGATTGGGTGTTTGGAGAAGATTATGCCAAAGAACAGATTCAAAAACAATTTGAAACCGATAGCTTAAAAGGTTATGGAATAGATAAGGAAACGTTATCGGTAATTTCGGTAGGCGCCATCATTCATTATCTGCATTACAATCAGCAAGACAATTTAAAGCACATCAATAAAATCTCTCGTATTGTTAGCGATGATTATGTGTGGTTGGATCCTTTTACCATTCGCAATTTAGAGTTGATTTATTCGCCCAATGTGGGTGCTATTACTTTGCTCGATATTATTGATCAAACGCTTACGCCTATGGGCGGCCGAATGCTTCGCAAATGGATGGTGTTGCCTTTGAAGGATAAGGAAAAAATAAATCAACGACATGAAGTAGTTTCTTTTTTACTTCAAAACAAAGAAAAGGCCGATGATGTTCGCCGCATTTTAAGTGTGATAAGCGATATAGAAAGAATAGCTTCTAAAATTGCCATGGCGCGCGTTTCACCTAAGGAAATATGGTTGCTTAAAGAGTCATTGGTAGCGGTTTCAAAATTGAAATTGTTGAGCGATTCTTCTTCCAAAGTTTTTACTGATTTAATGCACGAACTCAACGATTGTATCGCCTTTATTCAGCAAGTAGAGAAAATATTGTATCCCGAACCTCCATCAATGATTGGCAAAGGAAGATTGATTGCAGATGGCGTAGACAAAGCATTAGATGACTATCGTACTTTGTCGACCGATTCTAAAAACTATTTGCTCGACGTTCAAAAAAGAGAGAGTGAGCAAACGGGTATTTCATCTTTAAAGATTTCATACAACAATGTTTTTGGTTATTTCATTGAAGTGCGACATGCGCATAAAGATAAAGTGCCAGTTACTTGGATTCGAAAACAGACATTGGTCAATGCCGAGCGATATATTACCGAAGAATTGAAGGAATTTGAAACTAAGATTCTTCAGGCTGAAGATAGAATCAATGAGATCGAAACGCGTTTATACAATGAACTGGTTTCTGAAGCAGCAAATTACATTTCTATTTTGCAGAAAAACGCATCGGTCATTGGTATGTTAGATTGTTTGGTGGGTTTTGCTAAACAGGCTATAGACAATAATTATATTCGTCCGGAAATCGATGATTCTTTAATTATTGATATTAAAGACGGCCGACATCCTGTTATTGAAAAGAGCTTGCCTTTAGGAGAGAAATATGTGGCTAACGATATTTTCTTGGATGATAAAGAGCAACAAATCATAATGGTAACCGGACCGAACATGTCGGGTAAATCAGCTCTCTTGCGTCAAACAGCTTTGATTGTACTCATGGCCCAAATAGGCTCTTTCGTGCCCGCTAAGAAAGCAAAAATAGGTGTGGTCGATAAAATTTTCACACGCGTAGGTGCATCTGATAATATTTCCACAGGCGAATCTACTTTCATGGTGGAGATGAACGAAACGGCTAATATTTTAAATAATCTTTCCGAACGCTCTTTGATTTTACTAGATGAAATTGGTAGAGGAACCAGCACCTACGATGGTATTTCCATTGCTTGGTCGATTGCCGAATACATTCACGAATATCCACTCTTTAAATCTAAAACGTTATTTGCCACGCATTATCACGAGCTCAACGAAATGACCAATCTTTTCGAAAGAGTGAAGAATTATCACGTTTCTGTGAAAGAGGTAGATGCTAAAATTATCTTTTTGAGAAAATTGGTTCCGGGAGGCAGCGAACATAGTTTTGGTATTCATGTGGCTAAATTGGCGGGCTTACCGAAATTGGTGATAAGCAAGGCCAATGCGGTGTTGAAAAAATTGGAGGAGCAACGCGAAACCAAGGGGTCTCCTATATTAGCCAAACAAGAAAGTGCGGATATGCAATTGAGTTTTTTTCAACTCGACGACCCTTTGTTGGAAGAAATAAAAGATGATTTGAAAAGTTTAGATATCAATACACTTACTCCTGTAGAAGCTTTGATGAAATTAAGTGAGATAAAAAGGAGATTGACCTAACTTTATTTTTTTTGTAATTCACATGTAAGCTATTCGTCTTATTTTTGCAGCCGTTTACCGATAATGTTAAGCTATTCGTCTTATTTTTGCAGCCGTTTACCGATAATGTATTGACTTTCTTCACATGTTCATTATCTTCGCTTAACATTGCTAACCATAAGAGTAAATGATCACTATTTTTCACAAAATTAGCACAGTAAAAGGATCACTCCTCGCTGTGTTATGTTCTATTCTTGTATCTTCTTCTTATGCTCAAACTTCTTATTCATGGCTAGCTACTGCAGCTTCATCCAACTGGAATACAAATACCAATTGGAGTCCGAATGGAATCCCTTCTTCAACCGACAACGTTACGATTGTTAACTCAACCAACGCCCCTGTATTGCCGTCCAACACAGCGGTAAATAATTTTACCATTAGCTCAGGTGCGATTGATTTAGGCACCTATACTTTAACGATTAACGGTACATCAGCTTTTACAGCAGGTGCGATAAACAACGGAACCATTGCCCCTTCAGGGTCGTCAGTAACATTTACTGCCACTGCTTTTAACGCAAGTGTTAATGCTGTTTGCGCAAGCGTAACCATCAATGGTGGAATATTTAACAACACTGCTTCCATCGAAAAAAATGGGGCAGCGAGCAATACAGGTGTGGGGGGAGCTGTTTTTAATGCTGCAACCACTATCATTAATAGCGGAACCAATATTTTGCGAATGGCCAACACTACTGCTGATACTTACAATGGAGCAGTTACTTTTACCAATACTGGAACAAGTTACATAGATGTCGGTTATGGCGCAGCTGCTGGTACAAACTTGAATGATAATGTTGTGGTGAATTCTACTGCAGGGACAGGCATTCGATTCGGACAAGGCACAGGCACTGTGGTTTTGGCTGCGGGAAAAACAATTGCGGTTGGTGGAACTGGTTATACTGCAGGTAATTTAGAATTAAGAAATTTTACTCAAACAAGTTCGACAGCGCAAAGTTTTGCCTTCACAGGTACAGCAAGTATTTATTTTGAAGCAGGAACTACCTTTAACGGTAATGTAAATGCAGCTGCACCTCAAATTTTTTTAAACGGCACTACTTTTAATGGAACCACAACTATTGAAAAAACTGGCACATCTAATAATGCTGGAGTCGGCGGAAATACATTTAACGGAGCAACAACATTAAAAAATAGCGGCACTGCCTATTTCATGTCAGGCAATGGTATTGCCGACGTGTTTAATGGAACACTTGATTTGATTACTACTGGAACAGGTATTCTGCATTTGGCTTATGCCACTGCAACAACATCATTCAATCAAAATGTAACTGTTAATGCTACCAGTTCAGGAGCCATTAACTTTGGTGCCAGCACTGGCTTAAGTATGTTGGCTGCGGGTAAAACTATAACAGTAGGTGCGCTTGGCTTTAGTGGTTCAGCTACTTTATTACTTAGGAATTTTACCCAAACAGGAAGCACAGCTCAATCCTTCACCTTAACTGGAACATCAAACTTAACCATTGGTTTAGGTTCAACTTTTAATGGTGATGTAAACTTTACTTCGCCTCAAATTTTGTTAAACGGCTGCACATACAATGGTGCTGTTGCGATGCAAAAAACGGGTGCGGGTAACAATACTTCTATTGGAAATAATACTTTTAATGCCACCGCTTCTTTTTCTAATTCGGGAACTGGTTATTTTAGATTTGCCAACACCAATGGAGATGTTTTTAATTCTACATTAACACTTACCAACACTGGCACAGGTTATATTGATGTTGCCTATGGTGCTGTGGCGGGTACATATTTGAACGACAATGTAATTGTAAATTCAACTGCAGGGACAGGAATTCGTTTCGGACAAGGGGCTGGGTTTGTAACATTGGCTGCAGGAAAAGCAGTAACAGTAGGTTCTACCGGCTTTACTGCAGGTGATTTAGAATTTAGAAATTTTACACAGTTGGGTTCAACACCTCAAAACTTTACACTAACCGGAACATCGATTATTTATTTTGAAACAGGAGCGACCTTCAATGGGGATGTTACCGCTGCTGCTCCACAAATTTATTTGAATGGAACTACTTTTAATGGCTTGACAACAATTGAAAAAACTGGCGCAACAGGCAATACAGGATTAGGCGGAAATACTTTTAATGGGGTAGCAATTCTGAAAAATTCGGGTTCTGCCAATTTAATAAGCGCAAACACAAGTGCCGATATTTTTAATGGAGATCTTACCTTAACGGCCACTTCAACAGGTTCGATTTACATGGCGAATTCTGCCACTGGCGTACAGTTTAATGGAAATGTTGTAGTAAATTCTTCTTCATCTGGAGGAATCTATTTAGGAAGTGGTGCTGCTTGCGGCTCTACTTTAGCTGCTGGCAAAACAGTTACAATTGGAAGCGGATTTTCTGGATCTGGCGTTTTACAATTCAGAAGATTTACGCAAACTACTGCCACAGCTCAATCTTTAACATTAACAGGCACTTCGACATTAACATTGGCATCGGGGAACACTTTCAATGGTGACGTTAATTTTACTGCTCCTCAGGTTTTTTTGAGTGGCACAACTTTTAATGGTTCTGCAACTATCAAAAAAAATGGCGCTACAGATAACGCAGGTGCAGGAGGAAATATATTTAATGGCACAACTGTGCTTACAGCAAGTGGCTCGGGCTATTTTATGACAGGAAATGGTAGCGCCGATAATTTCAATGCCGATGTAACACTTAACAATTCGGGGACTGGAATTTTGCATTTGGCTTATGCTACAGCAACAGCAAATTTTGCAGGTAACATCATTCTAAATAATACCAATAGTGGAGGTATTTATTTCGGAAACAACGGAGGTTCTAGTATTTTGGCATCTGGAAAAACACTGTCAATTGGTGCAGGTGGCTTCTCTTCTTCTGGTGCATTATGGCTTAGGAATTTTACTCAACTTGGAAGTACTGCACAAACTTTAGCTTTAACCGGAACGGGTTCTTTAACCCTTGGAACGGGTTCAACCTTTAATGGAAATGTTGATTTTACTGCTGCACAAATTTTGTTGAATGGTTGCACTTACAATGGCACCGCTTCATTCAATCGAACAGGTAGTGCTGCCAACTCATCTACTGGAGCAAATACATTTAATGGTACTGCTACTTTTACCAATAGTGGAACGGGGATTTTATATATCGATAATACAGGCAATGATGTTTTTAACGATAACATTATTGTAAACTCAAATGGCGGGAGTGATATTCGTTTTGGCAGTAGCACAGGTACAGCTTCTTTAGCTGCTGGAAAAACAATAAGTATTGGTGCTGGTGGTTTTTCATCAGGCGCCTTGTACTTAAAAAATTTCACTCAAAATGGTTCTACAGCGCAAAGTATTACTTTAACAGGAACAGCTTCTTTGTATCTTCAATCCGGAAGTACTTTCAATGGAACCTTCAATGCTCTTGCCCCTCAAATATTTTTGAATGGGTCTACATTTAACGCTGCAGCAACCATTGAAAAAAATGGCGCAACCAACAACACCAGCACTGGCGCTAATATCTTTAATGCATCTACTATTATCAAAAATAGTGGAAGTGGAATAATGTATTTGGCCAACACTTCGGCCGATGATTTTAATGCCTTAGTTACTTTTAATCAAACGGGAGCAGGAGCTCTTTATCCAGCTTACAATTCTACTTCTACTTTCTCTGGAAATATTTCAACCAGTGGAACTTCAACAGCGATTAATTTTGCAGCTGGTGGTTCGGGCAGAGTCAATATTAATGGCGGCACGCAAAGTATTTCAGGCTCGGCGGCACAAACTCCTGTAATTAAAAGATTAACGGTTTCAGGCGGAGGTGTATTTACATTAAATGTTCCTGTAAACATTAGCACCGGTGGTGATTTAAATATGTCGAGTGGAACCATTGTTACCACTTCCGCCAATATTTTGACGCTACAAGATGAAACAGTGACTTCTACCGTTGGAAATTCATCAAGTTATGTGAACGGTCCTTTAGCTTACACCATGTCGGTAAGTGGATCAAGAACGCTTAATTTTCCTGTTGGTAAAGGAAGTGATTGGAGACCAGCAGTTCTTAATTTAACCCATAATTCTGCAACGGCCTATACTTATATTGCCGAAAGATTCAATTCTTCTGCACAAACTTTTGGATTTACTAAACCTTCTACTATTGAAGAGGTTTCATCTTATAGCTATTGGGATATTTCTCGTTCTCCCTCATCTTCTGCAAATTTAACAGGAGCAGTTGTAACGTTTTATTATGGAAGTACAGGTACAGATGACCATGTTGCAGATTATACGGGTTTAACTATAGGTAAATCGAATGGTGCAGGCGCGTGGGTTGACTTGCTTGCTGCTGCAACGGCCAATAACGACGGAAGTATTACTTCTGGCAGCTTTACTTCGTTTAGCAAGTTCGCACTGGCCAATTCTGTGGGTGGAAATAATCCATTGCCAGTAGAATTACTTGATTTTAATGCTGCGCAGAAATCAGATGAAGTGAATGTTTGGTGGACTACTGCCAGCGAAATAAACAACGACTTTTTTACGGTTGAGCGTTCGGCAGATGTAAAGAATTTTGAGGCCATTGCCATCTTAAATGGCGCGGGCAATAGTAATAGTTCACTAAATTACAATACCGTAGATGGTGATCCATTGAATGGTATTTCTTATTACCGATTAAAGCAAAATGATTTCGATGGTAAATTTACTTACTCTAAAATAGTGCAGGTAATATGCAGTGCCGCAAAAAGCAAGATGCTGGTGTATCAAAATGGGGAGAATAATATTCAATTGAATTTATCTTCTTTAGCTGCCAGCGAAAAAGTGAAGGTTTGTTTGTATGATGCAAGCGGACAAATAATTCACGAGCAAATAATCACTGTTGATTCTAATGGCGCGTATTACGGAACAATAGAGGTAGGAAATATTTCTAGTGGAATATATACTGTAGTGAGTTCTTCTGCAAGTGCGCAAAACACAAAGAAAGTTGCAGTTCGCTAGAAGAAGCGCATTAATCTTACTACGCTCATAAATCCTACTAAAAATAATAGAATAACAATCACCGTTTTGTAAGCTCCCTTGAATAGTTTTGGGTTCTTTTTAATGTCTTTTCGGTAAGCGAAAACGAGTCCGCCTACAAATACCAAAACGAAAAATAAAATGAAATATAATCTACCTTCTGTAAACATGTTTTAAAGATTTAGTAAAGAAAATTGTTATAAGGATATTTTTTAGCGTGTAACTCTTTCACCTTCTCGTACAACGAGTTTTTAAATTCATCCCAATTGGCTTTTTCGGTAGCAGAAATAAACATGCAAGAGGCATTTGTTCTCGCCATCCAGCTCCTTTTTAATTCTTCTAAAGGTTCAATTTTTTCAGCATCTGGGTCTTCTAATTCTTCGTTCACTTTTGGAACATACCTATCAATTTTATTGAAGATCAAGAAGGTTGGTTTTTCTTGTGATTCGATGTCTTTCAATGTTTCGTTCACTACTTCAATGTGGTCTTCAAAATGCGGATGAGATACATCTACCACATGCAATAAGATATCCGCTTCGCGCACTTCATCTAAAGTTGATTTGAACGATTCTACCAAGTCGTGTGGCAATTTTCTAATGAACCCAACAGTATCAGAAAGTAAGAAAGGTAAGTTGCCAATGACTACTTTTCTTACTGTTGTATCAAGTGTAGCAAAGAGTTTGTTTTCGGCAAATACATCAGATTTGGCAATGGCATTCATGATGGTGCTTTTTCCAACGTTGGTGTAGCCTACCAAAGCCACACGAATCATGCTTTCACGGTTGCTGCGTTGCGCTGTAGTTTGCTTGTCTATTTGCGCCAATCTCTCTTTTAACAATGCAATTTTATCGCGAATAATACGGCGGTCGGTTTCAATTTCGGTTTCACCCGGACCTTTCATACCAATACCCCCTTTTTGTTTTGATAAGTGGGTCCACATGTTGGTCAGTCGTGGCATTAAATATTGGTATTGCGCCAATTCCACTTGCGTTTTTGCATTGGCCGTTCTTGCGCGTTTTGCGAAGATGTCGAGAATCAAATTGTTTCTATCGAGAATCTTACACAGCAATAATTTTTCAATATTTCTAATTTGAGAAGGGGAGAGCTCATCATCGAAAATCGCCATCTCAATACCATTGTCTTTTACGAATAAGGCTATCTCTTCAATTTTTCCTTTCCCTACAAATGTTTTAGGGTCTTCTTTGCCTAATTTCTGCACAAATATCTTTACGGTTTCCGCTCCAGCAGTTTCGGCTAAGAAAGCCAATTCATCCATATATTCATCACTGCGCTGCTCGGTAATTTTGTCGGTAATTAAACCAATCAAAATCGCTTTTTCTTTGTCTCTGCGCGCTGTATCGTAAAGCTTTTGCTTAGCCATTATTTTTTCAATGTTTGAACGTATTTAATTACAGCGTTCAAATTAGTTGTGTCGCTACTTATATTTGGCATTGGAGGCATATTTCCTTTGCCATTTAAAATTGCATTTGAAATAGTAAGTTGATCCAACGAAGTCGATAAATCAGCTGCGCCAGCCAATCCTTTTTTTCCGTCTTCTCCATGGCATGATGCGCATTGAGCGTTAAATAATTCTTTTCCTAGTTCAGATGGTTTGGTGTCTTCTGCTATTTCAATATTCGCACTTCTTTTTTTTGCTGCTTCAGATAAACCATACGCACCTAAAAACAAAACCACAGAAGCAATTAAGATTCCTTTGTTGTGTTTTTTTGCACCAATAATTCCTAGAGGAATTGCGGCAATTACAGCGCCTAGTTTTATCCAGAATAAGAAATGGAATTTACCATCTTTAGCAATAATCATAAAGATTCCTAGAATTAGGAAAATGATGGTAACTGCCATTTCTGGAAATTTTGTTTTAGCTCTATAATTATCAAAGCTTTCATTGCTTTTGAAAATTAAGATAGCTTTTATAATCATTGAGATTAGAAATAAGCCAACAAACAATAAATGTGTTTTGCTTATCGCATTAAAATGTTCATTAATAAAATTCATAAATTTTGGTTTTTTTGCGCTGAAGCAAATGTAAGATAAGTTTTTGTAGGGGCGAGCTGCGCTCGCCCGTTTATTTTTCTTTTTTATTGGGCGGCCGCAAGGGCGCGCCCCTACAGTAAAAAAATCTGACTTATATTTACCCCATGGAATTATCAGTTTTCTCAGATGACTATTTTATGAAGCAGGCGATGGTGGAAGCGCAACGTGCTTTTGAAGAAGATGAAGTGCCGGTAGGTGCGGTCATCGTTTGTAAAAATCAAATCATTGCACGTGCGCACAACCAAACCGAACAATTAACAGATGTTACGGCTCACGCTGAAATGCTGGCTTTTACATCGGCAGCGAATTTTTTAGGAGGAAAATTTCTCAATGAATGCACTCTTTACGTAACACTAGAGCCATGTTGCATGTGTGCTGGCGCAGCTTACTGGACTCGCTTAAAAAGAGTAGTATTTGCCACCTCCGATCCTAAGCGCGGTTATAGTTTGTTGAGTAATGATATGCTTCATCCTAAAACTGAAGTAGTTAGAGGGATTTTGGCTGATGAGAGTAGGAAATTACTCCAGACATTTTTTGAGAAGAAAAGGTAGAATCATTTTTCGTAATCAATGCCGTTTAAACCCATTTGCTCAAACTGGTTGTTGGTTTTCTATTGATTTATCGACAATGGAAAATGATTTTTCGAAGAAATGAGAATTGGGTATTGTAATTGTTTCCTGTTGGCTTGTTTTTATATGGACAAAGAAGTAGTTCATTTCAATTACTTCCCCTTCACATTGGTCATCTTTGCTCAATATTTTAATCCAGTCTCCTAATTTAACTGGGTGATTAAAAAATATTAATATGCTAGAGGTAATATTGGAAAGTAATGACCATTTAGCAAAGAATGCAATACCAAGTGCGGTTAGAATTGTACTGGCAAATAAAGCAATTTCATTTTGCCTGAATCCCCAAACACCTGTTAACAATATGATAGCTGTGATGGTTGTGAAAAGCTGAACCGATTTAATGGCCATTTTTCGTCGGCTTCGCTCTAAATGGGTTTTTTTGAGAAAATTATTGATTACTGTTTTCACAATTAGATGCAGAGCGATATACCCAATTACAATTATGATGGTCTCTAGTATTTGAATGTTTATTGTTTTCATGATTTGGTGTAAAATTGCTTTGTAATTTAAAAAGTTGCAACTCCAGAAAGTCGGTAAATTAGAATTTGACTGCTGCCATTTTCTAAAAAGGTTAAATCATTTTGGAGTTTAAGTGAATGTTTTCTGAAATAATGGGAAAAGCCTACCACGTATTCTTTTTGCGACTTCATAATGGATGCAACTGAATTGTTTGGTGTGATTTGAGCATACCTGCATGCGATTTCATTTTTTTTGGTAATGAAATAGCCTGATTGGAGCATTAAAGTATTGCCTGAAATTACATAATTAAGCTGTGCGTTGTCATTCAAATTTGCAATTACCCCTTTGTTAGATTTTCTATTGTAATACTCTGCTTCAATAGAGAATCCTTTGAACTTAAATAATAGATCGGCTCCATAATATTGAATATTTGCCGACTCTGAATTGTACAAGTAATCACCTAGTTGGCCCATTGTTCTTGTTGCGGCTTCGTTGAAACTATATACACCTGCAATAGCAAGTTTTGGTTTTAGTTCTTTCTCGGTATCGGCTTCTGTGTAATCCCCTTTTCCCGAAAAATCACCAAAAGGCAAAAATTCAATCCTAGCTGAATAGCAAAGTTTTCCGTTTTTATCAGAAACAATTCGACCTTCACCGCTTGAAATTGCAATTGTTGATTTTAGTATCGATTTATTCATCTTGAATTGGTTGTAAATCCAAAGCCCTTTGTCTCTATCTAATGTGAAATTGTTGTTTGAAATTGACCGTTCAACCAACTGAAGAGATGCAGATGATATGAGTCTTTGTCTATTTCCAGGCAGCTTTGTTTGGCCAAAACCAAAACGCAACCATTTTACAGGCTCATAAAATAACATTGCGTCTCTTAGAATTAAATTATTTTGTGCCGAACTATTCGAAGAGAAAATATCGCCATGAGCAAAGCCCAATTGAATGCGATAAGAAAAATAAGGGCTGAAGGCTTTACCTTCAATGTTTAAGCGACATCTTCGAAGCAAAAAATCGGTAGTTGCAGTATTGGCATTGGCATCACTTCTAGTTTCAAATACACTTTGAATTCTACCATTAATAGCCATTACATAGGAAGAATCGGCTGATGCTATTAGAATGCCGTTTCCTGAGCGTGTAGAAATTGATAGTTTTTCGTTTTGGGCAAAGCAATTGATGCTAATTAAAGAGAGAAAAGCCCAAAATAGAAAAGTAATGCTCGATAGTTTCATGAGAAATAAACAGGCGTTGATTTATTAAATACCATTTGTTTTTTTGCTGAAAAGATCGCTTGTAATTTTTGCAAAAAGTAAAAAATTGTGCTCGATTAAACAAGGATTAATTTTGCCTTTTAAAATGTAGGTGATACACTTGAAAGTTTTATTCTGAATTTTTTGCCGCAAATTTACTAATTAGAATTCCCACCAAAACAACTGAGTAATATTCCAAACAAGCAGGAGAAGAATTTTCTGAATTAAATTTTCCAATAACCTTTATCTATAAAAACACCAACGCTTGTTATGCCTAGAATTAGCATGTTTATGGGCCAAATTACTTTCGTGTAGAATGGCAAATCGGTTAAAAAAATGCCTATGTATAAATGTTGAATTAATGCAAATAGCAATATTTCATATTTATTTTTCTGGAGGTATTTTAGAAGTCCAGTGCGCATGCTTTTCAAGCTTGTACTATTTTCAAACTATTAATTGTTTGTTTTTGGGTTCCACTTCACGCTAACAATAATTTCATTTTTTCTTCCCACGATTTGATAGGGGGCATTGTATCCTAAAAAGCGAAAATTTCCATAATATTCAATTTTGTTGGCTTTTAATGCATTTTCAAGTTTTTGAGCGTGTGATTTGATGAGTTCATCATTGGCGAATCCACCAAAACTGGTTACTGCAACGAATTCTTCTTCACTAGTAAAAATGCTTACCGATGAGTCGTTTGGTTGAGGAAGATTGTTTGAAGTGTATTCACTAGGCATCACAAAACTCATAGATGAACCAGTATCGTTGATGTTCATGTGAACTGGTGTTGTCATGGCAATGTTTGTTTTCGATTTATTGCCTCCAAAAATATAATTGGCTAATTTTCTAAAACCAGGGGAAGCTAATTCCTTATATGATTTAGCATTAATTGTTACGCTTGCCATAGTGGTTGAAGGATAGAGTCGAATCTCATACTCTTCTTCGGTTTTTATAACCTTGTACTGTTGTGTTTCCGTTTGTGCCAAAATGAGATAGCTTTGGAAAATAATTAGTAGCAGTGCTACAATTGTGATTGTAATTAAGATCAATTTCATGGTTGATTGTGTTAATATAAGTAACAATTTATGAAGATTCAGCAAGTTTATTGATCATTCCTTTAAAAATAAATCCATGAAAAGGCAGTACAGCATACCAATAGAGTCGGCCCATCAATCCCAGCGGCCTAAAGGTGGCAGTTTGCGTTAAAACATTCTGTTCGTCTATCTTAAATTCTAACCATGCCTCACCTGGCAATTTCATTTCAGCAAATAGTAGCAATCTTTTTTCTTTCTTGTCGGCCAAAATAACCCTCCAAAAATCAAGTGCTTCGCCACTAACTATTTCTTGTTCGTTTTTTCTTCCTCTTCGCATTCCAACGCCTCCAACAAGTTGATCTAAAATGCCTCGTATCTCCCAGAGCCAATTGCCATAGTACCATCCTGTTTTTCCACCGATCGCCCATATTTTTTCAAGAGAAGCAGCACTGTTATCCAACTTCACCGAGCGAATATCTTTAAAACATCCATTAACGGGTACCTCAATGTATTTTGAGAATCCATTGCTGAATAGGTTACTTGTTTGTGCGTCTTTCCAACTCGATAACACCTGATTTTGTTCTATTTTGTCAAAGGCCAGCTGTATTGAAGTATCGTAATCAATTAGTTTAATACCAAGGAGCGTTGATAGATTGTTGGCTTTGCAAGTCACCTCTATTTTCATGCTATTCACTAAATGTTTTGCCAGTGCATAGGAGGTAGCTGTAACAAAATACAACCAGTAGGAAGATATTCTTGGTGTCATTACTGGTACAATAAGAATGCGTCTTTTTAATCCTCGTATTTTGGCAAAATGTAAGAGCATATCTTTGTAGCTTAGTATATCTGGACCGCCAATATCGTAACTCATATTATAAGTTTCTGTCTTTCCAATTACACCAATTAAAAATTCAATAACATTGCGAATGGCTATGGGTTGACATTTTGTTTTTAGCCATTTAGGTGTAATCATAAATGGTAATTTCTCTACCAAATCGCGAATAATTTCAAAGGATGCACTACCCGAACCCACTATTATACCTGCCTTTAATGTGGTGAGTGCAAATTTCGAATCTGCTAAAGTGGTTTCCACATTTTTTCTCGACGACAAATGCTTTGATAACTCTTTTGAATTGCTAATTCCACTCAGGTAAATGACTTGCTTGGCATTTGTTTGTTCGATTCGACTTTTAAAATTGGCTGCACATATTTCTTCCATCGTTTCAAAGTCACCACTTTGTGTCGACATGGAGTGAATAAGGTAGTAAGCAACATCAATATCATTTGGAATTTCTTGTAAGCTCTCTTTGTTTAAAAAATCAGCTTCTATTACTGTGAGATTTGACGTTGCATAATTTTTCCAATTGAATCTATTTTTATCTCTAACGCAACAGACAACCTCATGCCCATTTTCTAATAGAACGGGTAGTAATCTTTGCGCGATATAACCTGTTACGCCTGTGAGTAGTATTTTCATATCGCACGCATTTTAAATGTTATCCAGCTATTCTATTATTCGGCTTCAATTTTTAATAGATCAAGGTTTTGCATATGGCATTCTTACTATTCGTTCAGAAACAAAATAAGCGTCGCGAACCGCACTCATTAGCGCTTTTTCCTTGTATAAATCAACAAATTGAGCCTTTTCAAGTATCTCTTTATCAATCACTACTTGCTTATTACTTTCTATCATGAAAATTGTTCCATTAATGGTAATGGTTATAATTTCTTCTCACCTCATCGCAATTTTCACCATTGCATCTGTTGCAAATGGCGCTTTGCAAAATGGATAGAACAATTCTTCTAATCCAACATTCTCAAATTCTGAAATACGCTTCTCCTACCGGCTAGAAGTTTGATGTGTTTTTTTATATTCAACAGACTGAATATAATAGTAGTTATATTTCTTTGTTTCTATGATGTTTTGTACGGTGTCACTGTGTCGCTGCTCAAATTGTTCTATGTTTTCTTTGCGGATAATCATAAGTATTATTTTAAATTCTCTGCTTTTTTTATGATTATCCAGTAGCTTTCGTAGCGAAAATAATTTAGCTAATTCGAAGTACTAAATAGTTTGCCGCAACTCCATTTGATGCAAAGCAGAATGTTCAATTTTACAAGCTAATCCTTTGATTTCTTGCAGGTGCTATTAGCGGCAGATGTTCTCTGTCAATTGCAGGTATGCACCATTCCACAATTCAATTCTTTGTTTAAGTGAATTAATAACAGATTCTTCTGCTTCATGCCACAAATCTTCATCGTCTTTACAGAGATTTGAAGTCATTTGCATAGCAAGATGGCTATGATGGTCACCATCAATTTCAATGTGCCTTTCGATGTAGTATTTAAAAATAGAAATGTCATTAGGGAAATTCTTGTGCATTTCATTTATTATGGAGATAAACATTCCAGGAATTAGGTCTTCGCGGCCAAAGGTAAAAATAGCAGCTTGCAAATAAGCTTTACCACTCTCAATAACTTTAAAAGTAAAGTCAACAAAATCTTGTGCTTCCTTTGGAGTATTTGAAGATAAATAAGCGTTTTTAAAGTCGCCAGTGTTTTTTAGCATTTCTGTAAATAGTTGAATTTTAGATGTGTCTGCACCACATTGATTCATGGCATCTAAGTATATTTCAAAATGACTTTTCCTTGCGCCTTGCAGATCAACATCCGATTCTTCGCCAACAACAATTTCGTTAATAAGATATCTTGTGTCTGCGCTTCCTTTCGGAAACCATGGAACAGCGGTGCAAGTCAAGTTGCTTTGCAGCGTTTTTAGTAAAGACATAAAGTCCCAAACAGCATATACATGGAATTGCATAAATACTTTCAAATCGTCTATGTCTTTAATTGCTGAATAAACTTTATGATTGATAATCTCTTGCCTCAATGGTTCAATTGTCTTTTTTAATTTTTCAATGCGCGTATTCATGTTTAATCTCTTATTATTTGATGAACATTTAAAATGAACTTATGTCTGTTTTTCTGAGCTTATGTCTTCCAACATCTTGTTTCTCTTCTAAGAAAGGTTTGAGTGACTTTGAATGTTTTCTGCAATTCCTGATAAAATTTAAATTCACGCATTTTGTGAACTGCACATTTCTGTGTCTGTCTTTTTTCTTTTCGACTTTAAAGTTAGATAATCGTTATTTATTTTATGCTGTGCTTTTTACTAATAACTCTTTTTGCTCACAACAATACAAACGCACCTTTTTTTGCTATTGCCCTTGCTAGTATAGATAAAGCGCGAATCAAGGAGGTTGTTAAGGGAATAAATTTAATTGTTAAATTATTATAAGATGAACAAGGTAAGAATAGATTCAGCAAAGTTGAGCTTCTCTCAACTAGGTAGAAAGATATTGGTTCATCAATATTATTTATCGTTAAAAAAATCTGTTGCGCCGTTTTCTTAGTTAACTTTAACCCTCAATCTTTAAAATAAATTATATGTATCCAGAAGAAATAGTTGCCCCATTAAAAGCAGAATTGACTTCTGCTGGTTTTGCCGATTTGAGAACAGCGAAAGATGTTGATGATGTTATCAATTCAGGTAAAGATGAAACTGTATTTTTAGTAGTAAACTCTGTTTGTGGTTGCGCAGCAAGAAATGCTCGTCCGGCCGCTAAAATGGCTGCTCAAGGTTCTGATAAAAAACCTTCGAAATTAGTGACTGTGTTCGCTGGTTTTGATGGTGATGCTGTTCAAAGAGCTCGTCAGTACATGTTGCCTTATCCTCCATCTTCACCGGCTATTGCCTTGTTTAAGAATGGTAAATTGGTACACATGATCGAGAGACACGCTATCGAAGGCCGTCCGGCTGAATTGATTGCTGAGAATTTGATTGCTGCTTTTGATGAATATTGCTAAACTTCGTTCAAAGTTTAATGTTCAAAGTTAGTCCGTCCACCGACGGATTCAAAGTTAGCTTTGAAGTTTTAGTTCGTTTGAAATTGCTTCATGAACTTTTTCCATAAGGGACTCCGCATCTTTTTGCGTGAGTCCTTTTGTTTCTATAGGGTCTAGAACGACCATTCTGCTTAAACCGGGAGTTCCCAAGCTTTTAAATAATCCTTTTCCTCCTTCTAATCTTTTGTAGTTGTCTAAGAAGACCAAAGGCACAATTGGAATTTTTTCTGATATGGCTAATTTGAAAGCCCCTCCTTTAAATTTTTGCATTTCGGGCGCTTTCTTAGACCGCGTTCCTTCTGGGAAGATGAGCATGTTGATGCCTTGTCCGATTTTCTCGCTACACTCCGTTAATGAATCCATCCCCGACACCAAGCTTTTTCTATCCACAGTCACATTCATGCCTCTAAAGTTGGTTTTAAACAAAGGAACCTTTTTCAATTCTTTTTTGGCCAAGAAAGAGAAGTGTTCGCCCAGCAAGGTATAAGGAACAACAATATCTAATTGAGAAGTGTGGTTGGAAACAATGATATAGCCGTTCTTTTCTGGTAATTTACCTTTCATTTTTCGCAGAGGAATGATGCCAATTGGTATTAGGATACTCCAAGCCCAGAAGCGGTAAATTTTATAACAAAGGGGATAGTTTTTTAAAACAACGATTGCTAGATAAACAAAAGGAAAATAGAATACAGTGGTGATAATCATGACGATTAAGAACCAAATTTTCCATGGAAAAAAAAGAATGACCAGTAGTTTTTTCACGAGGCTAAAATAAACAAAATAAGAACAAACTCTATTTCTGCGGAATGCTAACGCTAACTAATCCCTCTTAGAGAAGAGGGCGAGCGGAAATGCCTGTGTATTGGACGGGAGATGGAATTATACTATTTTCATTAGACTGAGTCCATCTTCCTGCAGCGCACAAGGCGAAATCGCACCACTCTTCTCTAAGAGGGATTAGTTAGTGATTCTACACTTAAAACGAATAGTGTAATTTAAACTGGGTAAATAATCACATAAACAAAAAACCCTTCCGTCGGTGGACGAAAGGGTTTTGCTATAAGAGTATGATTTTATTCAGCTAAAACAATCACTTTGTTGTTCAATACTTCCACAACGCCACCGGCAATTTTGAAAGATTTTACACCACTGTTTGTTTTTACTGTTACTTCTCCTTTACCTAATGCTGAGATTAGTGGAGCGTGTCCCTTTAAAAACTGCATTGAACCGCTAATACCTGGCACTGTTACAGCTTCGGCTTCGCCTTCAAATAGTTTTTTATCGGGAGTTGAGATATCTAAAATCATTGTTTTTACTATTTAGTAGAACCCATCATTTTCTTTCCTTTGTTCACTGCATCTTCGATAGTACCTACCAAGTTGAATGCAGCCTCAGGATACTCATCCATTTCACCGTCAAGAATCATGTTGAATCCTTTAATAGTATCTTGAATGTCTACCAATACACCTTTTAAACCAGTAAATTGTTCAGCAACGTGGAAAGGTTGAGATAAGAATCTTTGAACTCTTCTAGCGCGGCTTACTACCAATTTATCTTCTTCAGAAAGCTCATCCATACCTAAAATGGCGATGATATCTTGAAGTTCTTTATAACGTTGTAAGATGTATTTAACTCTTTGCGCACAGTCGTAGTGAGCAGCACCAATTACTTGCGGAGTTAAGATTCTAGATGTAGAATCTAAAGGATCTACCGCAGGGTAAATACCTAGCTCAGCAATTTTACGGCTTAATACTGTTGTAGCATCTAAGTGGGCGAAAGTAGTAGCTGGAGCTGGATCCGTCAAGTCATCCGCAGGCACATATACCGCTTGCACAGAGGTAATAGAACCACGTTTGGTTGAAGTAATACGCTCTTGCATCATACCCATCTCAGTAGCCAATGTTGGTTGGTAACCTACCGCTGAAGGCATACGACCTAACAACGCAGATACCTCAGAACCAGCTTGTGTAAAACGGAAGATATTATCGATAAAGAAAAGAACGTCACGTCCTTGACCTTGATCATTACCATCACGGAAATACTCAGCTAAAGTCAAACCTGACAAAGCAACGCGTGCTCTAGAACCAGGAGGTTCGTTCATTTGTCCGAAAACCAATGTAGCTTGAGACTCAGAAAGTTGTTTAGTATCAACTTTAGTTAAATCCCATCCGCCTTCTTCCATAGAATGTTTGAAAGCGTCGCCATATTTAATAACGCCAGATTCAATCATCTCACGTAATAAGTCATTTCCTTCACGAGTTCTCTCACCTACACCAGCAAAAACTGATAAACCTGAGTGACCTTTCGCGATATTGTTAATCAACTCCATGATTAATACAGTTTTACCTACACCGGCACCACCGAACAAACCAATTTTACCACCTTTTGGGTAAGGCTCAATTAAGTCGATAACTTTAATACCTGTAAATAAAACTTCAGTTGAAGTAGATAATTCTTCGAATTTAGGAGGGTTTTTGTGAATTGGATATCCACCAACCTTACTAACTTGAGCGATACCATCAATGGCATCACCTACCACGTTAAATAAACGACCTTTAATTTGGTCGCCTACTGGCATAGTTATAGCAGCACCCGTAGCTACAACGTCCATCCCACGACGAAGTCCGTCGGTAGAGTCCATTGAAATAGCACGAATAGTGTCTTCACCAACGTGTTGTTGACATTCTAAAATAATTTTTTGTCCGTTTGCTCCCGTGATTTCGAGTGCATCATAGATGTTTGGAAGTTCAGCGCCTTCAGCGCTAAAGCAAACGTCGATAACAGGACCGATGATCTGAGAAATTTTACCTACCTGAGTTGACATTATTATTGAGTTATTAGTGATTCTTTCTTTAATTCGGGTGCGAAGATAAAGGTTTTTCACAAAAAGAAGTAATGATGTTAGTCATTTATTTTCCTATTTTTGAACAAGCTGTTAAAATAAAGGTCAGCAAACAATAAAGTGAAAGTATATTATCGTCTGGAAGACTTCTCTACGCTTAAGAATGCGGTGGTTACCACAGGTACTTTTGACGGTGTTCATTTAGGGCATCAAACTGTTATAAAAAGATTAAAGGAGATTGCCGCGAAGGAAAATGGTGAAACAGTGGTGATCACATTTGAGCCTCATCCTCGAATTGTAATTTACAATGATGCCAGTATTCGCCTCATTAGTTCGGTTCCTGAAAAAATAGACTTATTAGAAAAACAAGGAATCGACCATTTGATAGTAGTACCATTTACCAAGGAGTTTTCTCGCACTTCCTCCATCGATTTTATTCGAAATATCTTGGTAGGCATCATTGGCACAAAAAAATTGGTGATAGGCTACAATCATTTTTTTGGCAGAAACAGAGAAGGTTCCTTCGCTCATTTGAAAGAATATGGTCCGGTTTATGGTTTCGATGTAGAAGATATTCCAGCGATAGAAATAGACAATATAGATATTAGTTCAACAAAAATTCGTAAGGCTATAGAAAAAGGTGAGGTTAGGTTGGCTAATACTTATTTGGGACATCCATTTTCTTTGAGAGGGGTAGTGGTAGAAGGTAATAAAATGGGTAGAAGCATAGGTTTTCCTACAGCGAATATTCAAGTGGGCTCGAGTTATAAGATTATTCCAGCTATAGGTGTTTATGCGGTAAATGTATTAATTGACGGATTGATGTTTGGTGGCATGTTAAATATTGGCAGAAGGCCCACAGTGCAAGATGAAGGAAATATTTCTGTAGAAGTGAACGTTTTCGATTTTGCAGGCGATTTGTATGGAAAAGAAATTGAGGTGCTTTTTCATTCCCGAATTAGAGAGGAGCGTAAGTTTGACCATATAGATCAGTTGAAAGAACAGCTTCAAAAAGACAAGATGAATTGTAAACAACTATTGGTATGAATATAAAATCGATTTTGGCTTTGCTACTTGTTTTTTTTGCCCCGCTGGCAAAGGGGCAAGAGGAGGATTCAATAGTAAATGCCTTAAGAAAAACTGTGGCTTACACCAATTTGAGTTTAGCCATTACAGATTCTCAGCAGGTGGTGAAATTGGTTTTGAAAGGGCATAAATTTACAGAAGTGCCGAAGGAGATATTTGCCTTAGAGAAACTAGAATATTTAGATTTATCGAACAATAAATTTACAACTTTACCCAAAGAAATAGCCCAGTTAAAGAACCTTAAAGTATTGATTGTAGAAGGCAATAAGTTAAAAGATTTGCCTGTGGAACTATACCAGCTAAGTAATTTAAGAGTGTTGAATGTGGGAAAAAACGAATTGTACTATCTGTCATCTAAAATTGGCGACTTAAGTTCGCTGGTACAGTTGGATATTTGGAGTAACAATATTGCAGAGTTTCCAGAGGAGATTACAAAGCTTAGCAATTTGAAGGTAGTGGACATGCGCTCAATTTCGTTAAACGACGAACAGCAAGCCGATATCTTACACATGTTGCCTAACGTTAAAGTGCTGCTAGACGTGAGTTGTCATTGTAATTAATTTACAATAGAACCTCGTAAGCTTAATATGTAGGCTTTAATTTTCTCGAATGAAGCATTGTCCATGTTGTAAGTTTTAGTAGAATCGGCAGCCACCACCTCTTTCATTTCACCATAAGCACCTTGTATATTCATCAACTGAGATTTAATGATGGTAAGTTCGGTATCTTTGCAATCGCTCAATAATTTCACTAAATGATCTAAAGATGTTTTTTGTTCGCTTATTTTATGGCGAACCAAAGAAGCTTCACCATTTTCGCTATCTAAATGAGTAGCAATGTATAGAGCTTCAATCCATCCTCCTGCCATGATGCCTGTAGCTACAGAATTCATTTTGTTTTCAAATAAGTAATTGTCGGTTGTTAAATAAGCCTCACTAATGATTTGTAGCAAAGAATCTTTGTTGTTTTGGTTTCCTTCCATTCTTGTGATGATATTTTCATTGAAAACATCATTTATTTTAAGCTCCATCGACATTTTTTGTGCTGCTTTTAAATAGGCTACCGATTGTTGAGGATGATCAAAAACACTGGTAAAGCTTAAGTCGGCAAAGTATACACCTAAGTTTAACGATTGTTTGATGGAAGTAACGTATTGAGATGTTTTTTTAGGATCGTTAAGAACTTTAACGTCGTAAACTACTTTCGATTCTTTAATGATTTCAGCCATTTCAATAGGGGTAGGCATGGCATCAAAAACCTTGGCAGCCGATTTAAAATCTTTAATTTGTTCGGCACTTAAATTCAATTCGGGCTTCTTCACTTCTTGAATTTCTTCGCTGTTGTCGCCGCAAGCAAACAACGCTAAAGCACTTATAAATAGCAGACTTCTCTTAATCATAGTTTTTAATTGTACTACAAACATACTAATAATTTATACTTTTAGCGTCAACAAGCGCTATGGGAATTGTAAAGAAACAAGGAATATTATCCTCACTTATATTGTATGTAGGTTTTGGTTTGGGTGCATTGAATGTGATGTACTTTTTTCCAAATTTCTTTACGATGGAAGAGTTCGGACTCACACGTTTGCTTTTTGCGATGGCGCTTACTTTTGCGAATTTGTCGCTGTTTGGGCTCGGCCAAAGCATGATTCGTTTTTACCCCTTTTACAAAGATCGATTGGATAAAAGCAACAATGATTTTCTTTTTTTAGCTTCCTCAGTAGCTTTGATTGGCTTCGTTTTTTTCGGCACTATTGTTTATTTTTTTCAAGACTTCATCGTCGCTTTTTTTGTGAAGGATTCGGCCAACTTAAGCAAGGTGCATTTGGTTAAAGAGTATTTTTACCTCATTTATCCTCTAACCTTTTCGCTGGTTGTTTTCTCTGTGTTTGAAATTTACTGCAGAAGTATGCTTAAAACCATATTCCCTTTGGTGCTTAGAGATTTGCTTTTTAGGGTTTTCACCCTGTTGATTATTGTAGCGCTAGCGCTGCATTGGATAGGTTTTGAATATTTCACCATCTTGTATTGCTCCTATTATTTTATTGCTGCAGTGGCCATCATATTTTATGTGCATCACATTGAGAAATTGCATTTCACACCTAAGATAAGCTATGTAAGCAAGCGACTTTCGGGTAAAATGTTTAATTATTCGGCCATCATGTTTGGGGGCGGATTTTTTGCTATTGTCGCCCAAAATATCGACACCATTATGATTGGTGGTTTAAGTAAAGAAGAGTTGGCTGGTATTGCGTCTTTTACTGTGGCCACTTACATTGCTACCATTATTCAAATTCCTCAAAGAGGATTAACCAGTGTGGTTTCTCCTATGATTGCGCAAGCTTGGAAAGATAAGAATTTGACACTCATTAGCTCTTTGTACAAAAAGACGTCCATCAATTTAATGGTATGGTCAATTTGTTTGTTTCTGCTTATCTGGCTTAATATCGACGCCTTGTTTACCTTCTTGCCTGCCAAGTATTCTGATGGAAAAATGGTGGTGGTCATCATGTCTATTTCTATTATTATAGAATTGTCGACAGGCGCAAATAGTGAGATTTTAATCAATTCGGGTTATTGGAAATTATCTTTTTTTACGCAGTTATTGGTTTTGGTTTTGCTAATTCCGGCGAACTACTTTATGATAAAGGCCTATGGCATTGTAGGTTCAGCGTATTCAAATTTAGCAGGATTCTTCATCTATAATTTTATTCGTTGTATGATTATAAAGGTGAAGTACAATATGCTTCCTTTCGATAGGAATACATTGAAAGTGTTGTTAATTGCTTTTGGGGTGTATTCTGCTGTTCTAGTTATTCCGGTAATGGATAATGTTTATTTGTCGATTATGGCCAGAAGCACTGCTGTAGTAGTGCTATTTGGTGGCGCAGTTTTGTGGTGGAAAGTTTCAGAAGATGTGAGTAAGGTATATGTTGATCTGAAAAAGAAATTTGTTAAGTCTAATTGATATTATCTTCCTTTTGATTTTCCTGTTTTTCTTCTTTTACTAAACCATCTTTCATAAAAAGGTTTCTTCTTTTTGGTTACGTTTCTTTTGGCTTCTTTGGCCGATTTTTTCATGCGTTTTTGAACTTCTTTAGTTTGTTTTTTACGCTGTTTTTCGCGTAATTTCTCTTGCAGTTCATCATCGGTGAGTTTGCTTCTTTTTTTCTTTTCTTTTTCTTGTTGCTCGTTTTTAGGTTCTTTTTGAGCGTAAACTGCGCTGGTGCCAATGCTTAACAACGCAGTAACGATAATGAAAAGCAGCTTTTTATTTAGTTTAGGTAGCATATTTTTTTAACTCTTGCGTTTTTTCTTTTTACTTTTCGGTATGGCAACTTACAAAAATTATAAATCAATTGGGTTAATCGCACTGCTATTTTTCTGTATTACTTTTTCGTGTACTAAAAATTCTCAGGCTATTCCTTATGTTGCTGTTAGTGTTCAAATCAATTTGTCAAATCCCGATTATTTTGCACTTAAATCACCAGGCGGTTGGGTGTACATCACGGGTGGCTCTAAAGGAATGGTAGTATATCGATTAGACAACAGCACTTTTAAAGCGTACGATCGCCATTGCCCTTATCAACCCGATAACGAGTGTTCTCGCATTGCAGTAGAGAATACGCAGTTAACAGCAAAAGATACTTGTTGTAGTTCGGTTTTTCAATTGATGGATGGTTCAATTATTGGCGGTCCTGCAGATAGAAATTTACAAGAATACAAGACTTCTTTTGATGGCAATATATTAAGTGTTTACAATTAGAATGAAAGTGCATCACTTGACTGGTTGCGGTGTTTTGATGTTGGTAGTGTTTTCTTTTAAAGAAGTACAGTTTTTCTAGCGTTTTATTTTGATACACAGTTCGTCATTGCGAAAATTTTGTACCCAAAATTAAAGCAATCTCCTTTAAGAAT
>CAMBXP010000016.1 GCA_945871895.1 Chryseobacterium gleum
GCAACTCACCCAGCAATTTCAGATTTTGCGCAGCGAATCTGAAATCCCCATCTCAGCGATTTTTAATCGCGTTGCGCATTACATTAAAGATTATCGGAATTGAAAATTCCTAAAAAAGAAGATTTCAGATTAGCTACGCAAAATCTGAAATTACGGAGTTACAGAGCAGTAAGGGAGAAAAATCTTTCGCCCTTAAGCCACTTTAAGCGACTCAATCTTAGAATTCTCGACCTTCTCGGTAGCATAAGACAAAGTGATTTTCAGCTCTTTTGTTTCTTTATCAGATGGCATATCGAACATAGCATCTAACATGATAGCTTCACAAATAGAACGCAATCCACGCGCACCTAATTTATGCTCCATGGCCTTGTCTACAATGTAATCAAGCACTTCCTTGTCGAAGCTTAACTTAATACCGTCAATCTCAAACAACTTAACATATTGTTTGATGATAGCATTTTTAGGTTCGGTTAAAATTCTGCGCAAAGCCACTCGATCCAATGGAAGCAAATGCGTAAGAATTGGCAATCGTCCGATCAACTCGGGAATCAAACCAAAAGATTTGATATCTGATGGCGTTACATATTTTAAAATATTCGCTTTATCGATATCGCGCATTTGCTTGCTGGCGCTAAATCCAAGCGTTTGAGATTTCATTCTCTTCTCGATTATTCTATCTAAACCAACGAAAGCACCACCACAAATAAACAAGATATTTTTGGTATCAATTTGAACCAGTTTCTGCTCGGGATGTTTTCTTCCTCCTTGCGGCGGAACACCTACTACAGAACCTTCTAACAATTTCAACAAAGCTTGTTGCACCCCTTCACCCGATACATCACGAGTGATAGAAGCGCTATCACTTTTGCGGGCAATTTTATCTACCTCATCAATGAAAATAATTCCTTTTTCTGCTGCTGCGGCGTCGAAATCGGCAGCTTGTAAAAGTCGGGACAAAATGCTTTCTACATCTTCACCTACATAACCAGCTTCTGTTAGAACAGTAGCATCGGCAATGCAAAAAGGAACATTCAACAATTTAGCGATAGATTTAGCCAACAAGGTTTTACCTGTTCCGGTTTCGCCCACCATGATAATGTTCGATTTCTCAATCTCTACTTCATCTTCAGCAATAACGCCTTGTCCGAGACGCTTAAAGTGATTGTACACCGCAACCGACAAAACTTTCTTTGCTTCATCCTGACCAATAACATATTGATCGATGTATTTTTTAATCTCCATCGGCTTAAGCAAGTTGATACTTGATTTTACCGTTTGGTTATTTTTAGCTGAAAGTTCGTCTTTAGAAATTTGAAAGGCTTGGTCGATACAACGATCACAAATGTGGCCGCTAATACCAGCGATGAGGACATTCGTATCCACCTTGCTTCTTCCACAAAACGAACATTTGATATCCTCTTTCGCTGACTTTCCCATATCTTTAATTATTTCTTAGTTGTGTTTTTAAATAATACCTCGTCAATCATACCGTACTCTTTCGCTTCAGTTGAAGTCATCCAGTAGTCACGGTCGCTATCTGCCCATACTTTCTCGTAGGTTTGTCCAGAATGATTAGCGATAATATCGTACAATTCTTTTTTCAATTTTTGAATTTCACGCGCTGTGATTTCGATATCAGTAGCCTGACCTTGAGCACCACCCAATGGTTGGTGAATCATTACACGTGAATGTTTTAATGCAGTTCTTTTACCTGCAGCACCAGCACACAATAACACTGCGCCCATTGAAGCAGCCATACCTGTACAGATAGTTGCAACATCTGGATTGATATATTGCATAGTATCGTAAATACCTAAACCTGCATAAACAGATCCACCAGGAGAATTCAAATAAATTTGAATGTCTTTGTGCGCATCAGCAGATTCTAAGAACAACAATTGCGCTTGAATAATGTTGGCAACATGATCATCGATTCCTGTTCCCAAGAAAATAATTCTGTCCATCATCAAACGAGAGAAAACGTCCATTTGAGCAACGTTTAATGAGCGTTCTTCAATAATGTAAGGAGTCATTGAAGACTCTATATATTGATCCAATGCTATGCTATTGATACCAACGTGTTTGGTAGCATATTTTCTAAATTCTTTACCGTCCATCATATTAATTCTGATTATTTTGTTGAGAAACTAATGTAGTAAATTCATCATAAGAAACTGACTTTTCAGAAATTTTCCCTTTGCTTTTCACAGTATTTACGATTTTCTCGGTGTACAATGCATCGTAAATACCTCTTCTTTCTTCTTCTCTTTGTAATACGCTGCTAACGATTGGAGCCAATTGCTCGTCTTCAATGTTTTGTCCGTACTGACGGAAATTAGCTTTAACCAATTCTTCAGCTTTAGCTTTCAATTCCTCAAATTCTACTTTAAGATCGTTTTCTTTGATCAATTTATTTTCAATCAACTGCCATTTCAAACCTCTTTGGTAGTGAGCGTATTCGTTTTCAATAGCCTCTGGAGTTGTTGGTTTTTGAGAAGCAGCCACCAACCATTTTTTAACGAAAGTATCTGGCAAGTTGAATTTAGTATTGTCGAGTAAATACTGAATGGCATCATTTTGCAACTTAGTAAACTCTTGAGAAACCATTGCTTCAGAAGCTTCAGCTTGAACTTTAGCACGAAACTGTTCAACAGAATTCACTACGCCAGCACCATATACTTTATCGAATAATTCTTGATTCAATTCGGCAGCTTCCAATTTGCTAATGTTTAACACTTTTGCTTTGAAAGAACCTAACGAAGCCACTGCATCAACCGTTGTTCCTAGCATTGCAGCCACTTTGGCTTTGTCATCGTAAACAGATGAAGGAACCAAAGTAACTTCATCATCTTTCTTTTTACCTACAAACTGTTCAGCAACTTTTTTGTTGATTTCACTTAAAGGTAAAACACTCATTTTGCTGATTCCGCCTTCCTTTAAGGCACCATCTGCTGCCAATTCAGAGAAATCGATGTACAACATGTCTTCCAATGAAGCCACTTCTGGGGCGCTCATTTTACCATATCTTTTAGCGATATCTGTAACGAATTTATCTACCAAAGTCACGTCTACATTGATTTTGTATTGCGTCAATTCAACTTTATTCAATGCTATTTCGAAAGTTGGGGCAATACCCAATTCGTAAATGAATTTAAAATCTAAACCATTGGTGAAATCGTAGTTGATTCCGCTGTTTGCTTTTGGCAATGGTTGTCCGATAATTTCAATTTTATTATCAGCGATATATTTCTCTAATTCTTTACTCACCAATCTATTGATTTCATCCACTTTTACCGATGGCTCATACATTTTTCTAACCAAAGAAAAAGGAACTTTTCCCGGACGAAAACCTTGCATTTTAGCTGTTCTTTGGTGTTTTTTCAATGCAGCTTCTACTATCTCTCTGTAATCTGATTCGGCAACCTCAACATTCAAGACTGCATTTAAATCGTCGATTTTTTCTTGTGTAATATTCATGAGTTCTAATTTTTAAAAAAACGAGGCACGAAGATACTAATATTTGTTGGAATTTAAAGTTTGTACTTCGCTTAGTATTGATGCTTGAAAAAAAATATTTTCATTTTTATTTGTACATACAAACAATGTTTATACATTTGTATCAACGATTAAATTATTAAACATTACAATTATGGCAACTTACAGTATCGACACCACGCACTCAGAAGTTCAGTTCAAAGTAAAACACTTAGTGATCTCTACAGTGAGCGGACACTTCCAAAAATTTGAAGGTTCATTAGAAGCCAACGCAGCTGATTTTAGCGATGCTAAAATTAAATTTAGTGCTGATGTAAACAGTATCGACACCAACAATGAGCAAAGAGACGGACACTTGAAATCAGACGACTTTTTCAATGCAGAAAAATTTCCTTCACTTACTTTCGTATCGAAAGAATTGAAAAAAGAAGGTTTAAACAACTATAAATTGATTGGTGATTTCACCATTAGAGATATTACCAAAACCATCACACTCGAGACTGAATACACAGGACTGGCTATCGATCCTTGGGGAAACACAAAGATCGGATTTGAAGTAACAGGTAAAATCAATCGTTTAGACTACGACTTAAAATGGAATGCTTTAACCGAAGCAGGAGGCGCAGTGGTAAGCAGCGAAATTAAATTGGCCCTTAACATTCAGTTGGTTAAAAACGCTTAGATTCCTATCTTCGCCAAACGTATGAAATGAGCTTTAGGGCGAATTCCATCTGACTATTGAAAAAAAATAATCTACAGATGAAAATAGAAGACGAAATCAAGCAAACCAAAAAATTTAGAAGCGAACACCAGCGGCTGGTTGTAAACATTATGTTTACCAGCAGCTGGCTGTATCGTACCCACGGTCAGTTTTTAAAAAACTTTGGTATTTCGCCCGAGCAATTTAACGTTCTCCGCATTTTAAGAGGTCAGCACCCTAAATGTGCCAACAACCAGCTCATCACAGAACGCATGATCGACAAATCATCAAACTGTTCTCGAATAGTGGAGAAATTAAAACAAAAAGGCTTTGTAGACAGAAAAGAAAACAAAGACGACCGCCGTCATGTTGATATTACAATAACTGCTAAAGGATTGGCTCTTTTAGAAAAAATTGATGTAGCCAACAACGACGGCATTTTAAAAGACAATCTTAGTGTTAAAGAGGCCGAAATGTTGAACGATTTACTTGATAAATTAAGAGGATAAAAGTTATTTAGCACTAATAAAACATTTGTGCTTTTCAAAAGAGTCGATATTCAATTCCCATCGTCCCTCCTTCTCTTCGAAACCAAAGTTTTTATAATGGTCTTTTACCATTCCGTTTTTTGCAGTAGGTAAATATTCTCCTATCAATTTAGAATAACCTAGCTTCTTTGCTTCTTCCACAATAGTATTCAAAACGAAAGGCTCCATCGTTCTCTTCAACACTCTGCAGCTCATAATCCAAGTATCTACAAAAATGAAATCTTTTTCCTTCTTCAACACCACAGCACTAATCAGTCCATTATCGCCATACTTATCTACCAAAGTATAACTGATGGCAATGTACTCTTTAGATTCAATCATGCTTTTCAAATCTTCATCGGTATAACGCTGCGTTCTCAAATTAAACTGATTAGAACGTTGTGTTAATTGCGCCACACGAGGCAAAGAAAAACTATCTACTTCCTTCACATCAGACACCATCTGCAACGAAGCTAAATATTCATCAATATTGGCAAACTTCGCCACTGAACTCACGCGCTCTGCTTCCGCTTGATACTGTTTGGTTCTGTCCTTATCGTTCTCTGAAAAAGAAACTGTTTCAAATAAATTTAACGACAACAAATAATCTAAATATTCGGCTGGATCTTCGGGTAGTTCAGGCACAATAACATCGGGCAGCTCCAAACGAACCAAATTTCTTTCAAAAGGGTTGTCGTCTAAAAAAACCATTGAATCAAAGCCTATGTTCAATATCTCCTGACTGTTTCTAATGTTAGAGGCCTTGTTTTCCCAATTGGCCACGAAAACAGAAATATCCTCTAAACGCAGCACCATATCTGGATGCTTCTCAAAAGGTTCTTTGGCATTTGCTTCATCATTTTTGCTACAAATGCACAAAATAACGCCTCTTTCTTTCAGCGCTTTTGCCCATGTTTGCAATTTGCTAAAAGCCTTTCCTATTCCTAAATCACCAATTTTAATATTCTCTACGCCATCGTCTCCAACAATTCCGCCCCAAGTAGTATTGTCTAAATCCAATATTAAACACTTATTAAATTTACCCCTCAATGCTAGAATAATATCGTTAAGCTGTTTGGTGAAAACGGGAATAAAATCTAAACTAAAAATCATGTCGGCATTGATATACATTTGTGCCGACTTTGCTGTGTTTTGTCCGTAAACACCATAAAGCGCCGCTACATCACACAAAAATAAATTGCCGTTTTGTGCACTCAACTTCATCAATTCCAAATTCAACACTCGTAATTGATACAAAAAGGAAGAATTTACTTTAGACGCAAAATTCCCAAAAACAGCATCGGGCAATTCAGGAAATGTAGATAAAATTATTTTTGCTTTGGTATTGTTTTTCAAGGCTTCCATCCACCCCTCAACTTTATCTAAAAAAGAGTTAGCGAATGAATCTTGGTTTTTAGAATGATGAAATGATTGCTCGAGCTTATATACCGAATTGGTAACAATTACTATTTCTGGGTTGAAATTATAGAGCTCAGAATCGGCATCTAGAATTTCTTGATCTATCTGAGAATAATCTGCTTCATATACATTGTAATTCAGCTTGCTTATAGCTCCATAACCTATCAATGCTTCTTTAATAAACTGAGTGGCATGATCTCCTAAAATCGCTATACGCACTTCCTTCCAATCGGCTTCGATTTTTCTTTTTGCTTTTTTAAGGACTGAAAATTCGTGTATCATTTGTTTACTTTAATACTAAAAAAAATCCTCGTTAATGATGATTAAAGAGGATTTATACTTTAAGTGAGTTGACTAATTATAAAAGTTTCGATAAATCGCTTGCCCAGGCTTTCACCAGCGGTAATTCTTCTGCACCGATCACTTCAATTTTTACTAAATGTTCGTAGCACAACACCAAATTTTCTAACATATTTTCTTTACCTGCTTTGAGTTTCAAATCAGCTAATTCTTTACAAATTCTAAAATTATTGTTGTAGCCAGGAATCTCATCTTCAAAATCCTTCATTAAGTTGTGCTCGTTTCTTTCCTGCCAAACGGTTGGTTCATGATACAAAACGCTCCATCCGTATTCCCAAGATATTCTTTGCGCAACATAACTTCTCCAAATATCGGTCATTCTAAAGCTGCAGAAAGACGGAAGATACAATAGAGGAAATGCTTCTTTAAACCAGTGTGTATTCTGACTGTTGAAAGGGCTCCATGCATTTTTACCCAATAACAATCTATTCTTAATTTCAAAACTTAATGGCAATGGATAGGTTAAGCGATACACAGCATCTACATCTGGATTTTCATCGGCTAAACCTTGTTGAATCGGACAAACAACTGTTTTCTTTTCTAGAGTATTTAAATCTAGTTGTTTATTTTGCAATTCCTCTAATGGAAAACCACGAGGCCAAATTTTTTCTTTAGTGAAGTACTTATAAACGTTAACCCAACCAGCGTTCTCGAAATAATGTCCAGAAACTTCCTTTGTCTTCTCATTCCAAAATTCTTCTCTTGGAATGTTGTCGTCATCAGTTTCTACGATTTCTTCGGCACCGTTCTCAATAGCCAACAAATAGCCAATGTTCTTTCTTGAATAGTGACGGGTTGGCGTTATTTTAACTAAGTCGTATGGCAAGGTAAGTTGCTTATCAACACTCCAAAAATCACAGCCTTCCATGTTAAAGGTAGCAGGAGATTTAGTGTCGCCAATCACCAAAAATGGCACATTGCGTTTTGCACATTCTGTTGCAAAAGTCTTTAAAATAGGATGCTCATCGTTTGCAATAGATGTTATTACCAATGTTTTTGCTGACATGTATTATAATTTAGGTGTTTTACCTTGTAAACGAAGGAAGAAGTAGTAAAACAAAGTTTTGTAGGCATTTTTTATCGCGTTAGGCGATACACGAGGTGAAGGTGCCGAATAATGAATAGGCACCTCAGAGATCCTCTTATTTCTCAATAAGTAGCGGAGTTCTGTTTGGTAAAAGTGAGCTTTCGACACCATTGGATAGTTGATAATTTTTCCAACGATATCTCGATGAAAACCTTGAAATCCACTGGTCATATCGTACAACTTTGTCCCCAACAACACATTGGCCAACACAGTTCCTGTTTTCGATAACATACGACGTTTGAAAGGCGAGTCTCCCATGGAGCCTCCATTGATGAATCGACTGCCAAAAGCACATTCGTTGCCTTCATTCAACACCCTCAAAAACATTGGAATCGCTCTAGGATCGTGCGATAAGCCAGCATCCATTTCAATGATAAGTTCATGTCCGGCTTCATATGCAGTTCTTAAACCTCTAATGTATGCATCCACCACGTTTTTATTCTCTGGAGCCCATACCGTAACGTATCTAGAATCTTTCTTTGATTGCTCCTGACAAAGCTCCAAGGTTCTATCTTTAGAAGCATTATCAACAACGAAATAGACATTTCCAGGATTAAGTTCATTAATCACCAAATCTATCATTTCAATAAAAGGCTTGAAATCCGCTTCCTCATTCGCCATTGGTATTACCAAAGCCCAATCCTTGTAATATAACATCTTATCAATTTACTCACAAAAATAAACCTTTTCTAATCTTTTCAAACTAATACTGAAAAAAGTATTCATTTTTTTACCTGCGATGCATTTAATTTTTTATTAATCTTGCTACCAAACAGAAGAGAAAAACATGAATAACTTCAGCATAAACAACAATAAAAAGCTCTATTTAATTTTGCTTTTTTTGCCGCAATTGTCACCTTAAATTATGTGTTTTTTGTGTACCCACTTTACAAAGAACTTATTATTGAAGAATACAACAGCATCATCAATGGCACAGCCCTTTCCCCTACGCGTCACCGACTACTTTTTAGCTATATTTTAGATGCTGTTTATAGTCCGCTTTTTTCAATCACCAAAAACCAACATTCGTTCGCTTTATCATTTTTCTTTTTAAGTTTTTGCGCCTACGCTTTTTCCTTTGCATGCAGCTATAAATTGTTCGAACTTTTCCATTCTAAAATCATCAGTTTATTGTTGAGTTTACTATTGGCCCTCTCTTTTGTGGTTGGCCACTACTATCATTATGCAAATGCTTGGAGTATGTTAGAAGGCGGAATAAAATTATAGAAACTTTTGTTAAAGTTGATGACTTTTGTAATGAATTTGCAAACGAGTTCTAAAGAATAGAGAAAAAGGAACTTGGTAACGGGAAGCAAAAAAGAAATCGCCCCGCATCATTAACTGATTCGGAGATAATCACGCTTCTGATTACTTTTCCTGGAGGACAGTTCAGAAACTTCAAACATTTTTACACCAATTTTATTTGTTCTCATTTTAAGTCTGACTTTCCAGGACTCCTATCCTATAATCGTTTCATTGAATTGAGTCATCGCAGTGCCATCGCTTTTATGTTGTTTATTCACCACTGATGCAAAGGCGAATGTACCGGAATCACCTTCATTGACTCCTCTGTTCGTAGGGTTTGTCACAACAAAAGAATCAAGATAAATAAGGTGTTCAAGGGTGTTGCCGAATTTGGGAAATCAACCATGGGTTGGTTTTTTTGGATTTAAATAGCATCTGATTATTAACGATAAAGGAGAAATACTTTCCTTTTATTTGACCAAAGGAAATGTGGGCGACAGGGATTCAAAAGCAATTACAAAAATGACTAAGGATTTATTCGGAAAACTATTTGGAGATAAAGGCTATATCTTTAAAGTATTAAGTGATTAATTGTTTGGAAATGGCATTCAATTAATCACTAGGGTACTCAGAAACATGAAGTCAAAGGCTTTAAGCAACGAAGAAAAAATTCTGCTTATAAAGCATTCGGTTATTGAAACTGTAAATGACTAATTAAAAAATATTTGTCAGGTTGAACACACACGACACAGATCAATCAGCGGATTTTTACTCAATATTATGGGAGCTATTGCCGCATACTCGTTCTTCCCTAAAGAACCTTCCATAACCCGCATTTTTATTGAAAAGAATCTTCTCCTTTTAGATGCCTTTAACAAACAATTGAAGCTCGTGACTTAAACCGAACTCAGGTTAACAGCAAAAAAAGTTGAACAATTAAACGATTTGTTGGATAAATTGAGAGATTAAGCAAAACATTTTAATGAAGCTCAACTGGCTACTATTTATCAAGACTATATTTATCTAAGGAAAACCCAACTAAACACAGATAAAGAGGCAGAATGCCATTAATCATTCTAATCTCCACCCAAATTCCAAAAATAATAAAAAAAAAGCTCGAGACTAGTAAAATTGGAATTTGATTTCTAAGATTTACAGGTAATTCTTTGTATTTAAAATCCCATAATAAATAAACATGGAAGTATAGCGCGTACAAGATACCAGATAAAATAATTTTATAAGCAGTGAAGTTTTGCCCTGCAATGGCTGAAAATGTCATTTCGGCTTCAGTTTCTCCGCATATTTTTCTTATTAACATGAATGTGCCCAAGGCTAAAATAACACAACATATTTCAAAAACGGAAGAGAATATAAGTTTAGGTTTTTTAACCAAAGAAATCCAATTGTGTTTGGCTAGCATAGGCGCAACAGATAAAAATATTCCAGTTTCTCTATTTAGAATTGACAGTAGAAGTACAATTAAAAAAGGTATTCTTTTTTTCTGGAAAGCGAAAATGAATCCCCAGCAAAACAAGGCAGGCTCAATGATACTCCAAGGGGCAGCGTAATGAAAAAAATGTCCTACTATTAATGAAAATCCGAATAGTAAGCACAAAACAATACTGCTTCTTTTGGAATGAAACATATAAAATAATTTGTAACACGCAACAAAAGACAAGAAATAGCTGCTAGCCATAAGTGCAGAAAAAGTAAAATAGTAGGAGTGCTTGACACCTAAGAACATTTCATATAAACGCAATAACCACTCATTGACCCAAGTGAATAAAAGTCTATGTCTTATTGGTGCAAATATGGTGTTGCTAATAATACGCTCATGTGTAGATTTAAGTAATTCATGATGGGCTGGATAAATGAAAATTAAAAAATTAACACTGATTATCATCGAAATGAAAAAAAGAAAGAAAAGAATCCTTTTTTCTATGTTAAATAATTTTTCCACGACTAACATTACAAATTTATTTTTATACTAATTGAGAAAGTAAGTCCGGAGTTAAAGGAGTCAATTCTCTTCCGTTTTTTAGTTTTGTGACAAAATCAGGATTCGCCAATATTTGTCGACCCCAAGTAACCATGTTTAGATACCCGTCTTCAATCTCTTTTACTGCTTGTTCTGCGCTTAAAGAAGCTCCTCCCATTAGGAAATGTGACCAAAGCGGACGAACCATTCTTATTACTCTACCAGATGTTTTGTAGTAGTCGGCACGCGCACAGCTAACGTCTAACAATCTTAATCCCATTTTATCGAATGCAGGAATTAAGTACTCAATCATCTCTTGTAAATTAGGCCAATCAAAGTTTTCGTTGTTCATCTCTCTTGAAGGAGAAATACGCACCATTACTTTTTCTGCGCTGTATTTTTGTAAGAACAATTGTGTTAATTCTACTGCGAAACGGCAACGGTTTTCAATGCTTCCGCCGTATTGATCTGTTCTGTCGTTTACTCTTGTATCGAAGAATGAATCAGCTAAATAGCCGTGACCTAAATGTAGCTGCACGCCATCAAATCCTGCTTGAAAAGCCAAATCAGCGGCCACAATGTATTGATTGTAAATCTGTTTAATTTCTGCTGGAGTTACCGCATGAGGAACGCCGTAAGGCTTATTGTTTTGTCGGTTGATTCCTTCGGCTTGTATAGCAGAAGCACTCACTGGAGCAACGCCACCTGTGTAATCTTCATGCGAAATTCTACCGCAATGCCACAGTTGTGAAAATACTTTAGATCCTGCTGCATGTATTGCAGCGGTAACGTTTTTCCAGCTTTCAGCTTGAGCGTCATTGCTAATGTGTGGAACGTTGTTGTATCCGTCAGCTGATGGGTGAATTACCATACCCTCAGTTAAAATTAAAGCAACACCGTCTTGCGCTCTTCTAGCGTAATAGTCGCGAATAAGATCTGTTGCACAATGGTCTTTATCGGCAAAACCGCGAGTCATCGCGCTCATCACCACTCTGTTTTTAAAATTTCCTGCAAGTGGAGAAGAATAAGCACTTAGTAATTTATTGCTCATGAAAATAGGTTTTTGAAGTAAGGATTATTTAAATATTCGTGAAGACTTTCTTTCCAGCCACGCTGAAAATCTAGGTTTTCACTTTGAAGTCTTTTGTTTTGCATTACTAGTTTGCTCGGACGAGTAGCGATATCTTTTTTATTGATAGCATCCCCATCTGCCGGCACTATAGCGATATTAGAATCAACACCTAAGCCTTTGGTGACTTCTTTTGCCAATTCATAAAAAGAAGCATGACCGTGAGCTGCCATATTGTAAATTCCGCTTTTGTTTTTTGCAATCAACACTAAACTATTGTAAGCTAAATCTAAGGTATAAGTTGGTTGCCAAACGCGGTGTCCAATCTCCTGTTGAGGTTGACCTTTTTTGATTAATCCGGCAATATGAGGAATGAATTTACCGACGAAATTTTTGTCTTTTTCTTCGCCTCCAAAAAATCCACCCATTCTAACGATAAGGGAGTTTTGATGATTGTTCAGCAAAAGTTTTTCTGCCTCAAATTTACATTTGCCATACACAGAAAGGGGAGAAGGAGCTGTAGTTTCATCAACGATACCTTCGTTCTCTCCATAAATTAAGAACGATTGTGGATATAAAAACTTAGCATTTGATGCTTTAGCTAAGTTCATCACATTTTCAGTTCCAGTAACTTGTACATCGAAACATTCTTGTTCATGTTGTTCGCAGTAATCGGCATTTACATTGGCTGCGCAGTGAATAATAATATCGAACGAATATTTAGTACCTAAAGCTGCAACAGCCTTAGCATCGGTAACATCAAGTTCTTGTCGCGCCAAAGAGATTAACTTGCATTTTAGCGCGTGTTGTTTTATTAAATCGCTGAAAGCCCGACCAAGCATGCCGCCAGCACCAGTAATTAATACCGTTTTATCATTAAAAAAAGAGAGCTCTTTAGAATCGATATTCATTTAGTAAATCTTAAAAATTAATTCTTTCTTTTTCGATAACCATTGGTCTGTTCATGATGCGGCTGTGAATCGATAAGATATATTCACCAAGTAATCCCATGAAAAACAATTGAACAGAAAACATGAAGAAGAGTCCGATTACCACAGGAGCAGCACCCGCCGAAAATTGATTCCAAAAAATCAATTTGAAAACGAAGTAGCTAAGTGCTACAAGAAATGACAAAATGGATAATATGAATCCTCCTATAGTAGCGTAACGCAATGGTTTTTTTGTGTGGCTAGTTATGCCAAGCATAGCATAATCGTAGTAGCGGTAGAAGTTATTGCTGGTAATTCCTCCTTTTCTTAAAGGCTGCATGTATGGTAACTTAGCTATCTCAAAACCAATTTCGGGAATCATACCTCTCATGTAAGGGTAAGGATCTTTCATGTCTTTTAAAATTGTCATTACCTCTCTGTCGTACAATCCGAAACCTGTGTAATTGTTGATTAACTCAACTTCGTCACTTAGTTTGTGAATCATTCTATAGTATGCTTTTCTTGCATAGTACATAATACCACCTTCCTCAGTTTCACCTTTAATACCAACAACAATTTTAAAACCGCTTTCCCATTTTTGAATGAAGTCAACCATTAAGGAAGGAGGATCTTGTAAATCACCAACCAACAATATAACGGCATCTCCAGAGGCTTGCATCAAGCCATAATAAGGAGATTTAACTTGTCCGAAATTTCTTGCGTTCGCAATTATTTTAACATTTTTATCTGTGGCAGCAATAGCCTTTAGGATAGTAAGCGTTTTGTCTTTCGAACAATTGTCGATGAATATATGTTCGTAATCGTATTGTGGAAATTTCTCTAGTTGCAATTTAACCTGCGACCAAACCTCAGTAACATTTGCTTCTTCATTGTAGCAAGGAGTAACAATACTAATTAGTTTTTTGCTCATGAGTTTTATTTCTGTTGATTCGCAAATTCAAATTTATAATATTTCACAGTTCTGTTTAATGACTCTTCCAAACTTACATATGATGTGATATTTAGATCTTTGAGGATAGCAGAAACATCGCATATGTAGCGGCCTCTATTTTTTGATTTTTCCATTTGTAGAACTTCGATTTTGATTTTGTTATCGAAGGCTTTAGAAACGTATTGCGCAACCTCTAAAATTGAAATTTCTTCAGTTGCTCCGCCAACGTTATAAGGCACACAGCTTTTGCCATTTAGCAATAACTTAAAAAACCAACAAACTAGGTCAGAGGTATACAAGAATGTTCTCAATGAAGAACCATCACTTTGCATCGTTATCGTTTCATTATTCAAAGCATTTTGAATAAAATTACCAAAGGCAAATTGTGCGTCTAATGGCATGTACGGACCAACGAAGGCAAAGCATCTGGCAATTTTTACTGGCACGTCAAATTTCTGACCGTAGTACTGACAAAGGTATTCTCCTAATCTTTTTCCTTCGCCGTAGCTGGCATTCAATTTAGAAATGTCGGGAGCGCCTCCATATGATTCTGGAATGCCTGGTAAATCGTAAGGTTGATTACCGTAAGTGGCGCCTGAGCTCATGAAAAGAAAACCTTTTACTTTCTTTTCTTTGGCCAATTCAAGTAATTTTTTTGTCCCGAAATAGCCTTTTTCTAAAATCTCTAAATCATCTGTTTTGTCCAATTTAGCCACCTCAGCTGCACCATGAATGATGTAGTCGAGAGCAACATTTGGAAAAACAAATTCAGCAACATCACTTTCGATGTATTCGAAATTAGAATGATTAAAACGTGGATGTTGGTCTAGAAATCTTTTTTTATTTCTGGTAAGCACATAAAGCTTGATGTTCAGCTTTTGCGCATCATTTAAGTATACAATAGCCTCTAAGATATTTTTACCAAAGTAGCCAGTTGCGCCAGTTATGAAAATTGATGTATTCTTTAAAACTGCAGTTTCAGCTTTTAATTGATTAGCGATGTATTGAACATCTTCAGCAAGAATAGGATTCATCTTTATTGAAATAATTCGTGCATTTTATCAATCATATAATCCACCATTTCATCAGTTAACATTGGTGTAACACCAATCCAGAAGGTGTCGTGTAACACACGTTCTGCATTTTCAAAAGTGCCTATTTCAGTGTATTGAATATTCTTGAAATAAGGTTGTTTTCTAATATCACCAGCAAACAAAAGTCGAGTAGCAATTTTATTTTCGGTTAAGAAAGCAATCACTTCTTCTCTTGTTTTAACTGCTTCAGGCTGAATGGTGATTAGGAAACCAAACCAAGATGGATTAGAATCAACGGTAGCTTCGGGAAGCAGTAATTTACCAGATAAATCACTTAAACCTTTTTTTAGTTTATCGAAGTTGTATCTTCTTTTTGCTACAAATTCATCCAATTTTTCTAACTGTGCAAGTCCAAGTGCCGCTTGCATATCAGTAATCTTAAGGTTGTATCCCAAGCGAGAGTATGTGTATTTGTGGTCGTATCCTTGAGGTAGCTGACCCAACTGCCATTTGAAACGTTTTCCACATGTATCGTCTTTACCTGTTTCACACCAGCAGTCTCGGCCCCAGTCTCTAAACGACTCTAGTATTTTAGCCATTTTACTGTTCGATGTAAATACAGCTCCACCTTCACCCATGGTAACATGGTGAGCTGGGTAGAAGCTCAAGGTGCCAATGTCACCAAAAGTTCCAACGTGCTTACCTTGATAGGTGCCGCCCAAAGCATCACAGCAATCTTCAATTACCCAAAGGTTGTGTTTTTTAGCAATAGCAACTATCCTATCCACTTCGTATGGATTACCCATAGTGTGCGCTACCATTATAGCTTTCGTTTTTGGAGTGATAGCGCTTTCAATCAAATCAACATCGATGTTATAAGTTTGTAATTCGCAATCAACAAAAACAGGTTTTAAGCCATACAATAAAAACGGATTTATAGTTGTTGGAAAAGAAACAGGAGTAGTAATGAACTCATCACCAGGTTGAATCGCTTTAGCGCCCCAAGACGCATCTGACAATGCTGAAACAGCCAATAAATTAGCCGATGAACCAGAGTTTACAGTAAGTACTTTATTAACGCCAACATAGGAAGCTAGTTTTTTTTCAAATTCGGTATTGAATCTTCCTGTAGTAAACCACCCATCTAAAGCTGAATCAACAATGTATTGTAATTCTTTATGATCGAATACTTTTCCACTTACAGGAACAGCCGATTGGCCAGGAACAAATTCTTTTTGGGTATGTGCCAGTTTGGTGTATTTTTCTACTAAAGAAAATATTTCGCTTTTAATTGATTCTGCTTCGTTCATTTTAATATTAATGATTTTGTTTAAAAAAAGATTCAAGAGATGCTGTTAGTCCATCACCTGCTAAATTGTTTTCTTTCTGATGGAAATTTTGATTGCCGTACTTTCCGCTTGGATAGCCCTTTGCTGAGATAGCATGCATTTTTATGGGCGATTCAAGTTTGTTCATCAAATGGAAAGACAGTGTTTCTCTCAAGCCGCATTCCCCATAATGCTCTTCAACAGTAATGAGTTTTTTTACCAAATTGATGGAAGAAACCAACTCTTCTGGCAATTCGTGTATAGGAAAAATACTAAGTACCCAAACCTCAAGGTCGCTGAATTCAGCAGAGTTAATGATGTGTTCTACAACCGGACCAGTACCTACCACAACAGCTTTGTTGCCCGATTTAACTTTTCTCCACTGTTGAAAGGGGGCAATAGTTTCTTTGATTTTTGCTGGGTTGGTTAATCTAAGGTAATTCGGATTCTTATCTTGCGCCATTTGCGCTATCGCCTGTGGCACATCTTCATCTGAAAATGGCGAATACACTTTCATATTGGGAAGAATTCTCATGATGCCAACGTCTTCAACACCATGGTGGGTTGCGCCCATGATACCATAACCATAACCTCCGCCATTGCCAATGATTTTTACGGGTAAGTTATGCAAGCATACATCGTTTCTGATTTGTTCGTAAGGGCGCAGGGTAACAAAGGGGGTAATGCTGTACACCCAAGGAATAAAACCTTCGTAAGCTAAGGCGGCCGAGACAGTGACCATATTTTGTTCGGCGATACCAGCGTTTATAAAACGGTCACCCATTTTACTCTGCAAATTTTCTAATGCCTTATAACCCAAGTCACCTGTAACAAAAACCCATTCAGGATGATTGTCTGCTTGAGTGCACATGGCATCGGTAAAGCTTTTTTTCATGGCCTTGCTATTTCTATTGTTTTAATAAAGGTTTTTCAATTTCGATGAGTAGTTTTTGGTATTGTTCATCGTTCATAGAATCGTAGTGGCAAGCCACTGTTCTTTCCATTTTTTCCCAACTTCTACCTTTAATTGTATTGCAAATAATTGCTACAGGTTTTGTGCTGTTCAATGTGTAAGATTTTGCCTTTTCTAAGGCGTTGAAATCATGTCCGTCAATTTCTAACACGTCGAAACCAAAAGCTACTAATTTGTCGTCTAATGGGTCTAGTTTCATTACGTCTTCGGTGTGCCCATAACCTTGCAACTTATTTCTGTCGATCAACCAAACCACATTGGTTAGGTTGTGGTGTGCCAAAAATAAAATTGCTTCCCAAGTAGAACCTTCATTAAGTTCTCCATCTGAAGTAATGCAAAATATTTTTTTTGATGTATTTCTTATTTTCTGCGCCAATCCCATTCCTGCCGCAAGAGACAAACCATGTCCTAAGCTTCCCGTCGCAAAAGGTACACGCTTAATTTTGTTTACCGGCGGATGAGCAGCAAGATAGGTGTTGTTGCCATAAAAAGTAGCAATTTCAGCTTCGCTAAGAATTCCTTCTTCAGCAAGCATGGAATATAAAGCTGCAGAAGCATGCCCCTTCGAGAGAATTATTTCATCACTATCAACCATCCAGTTGAATCTCACGAATGTAAGTATTTCGGCAACACTTAAAGAAGACCCAACATGACCAGTATTTGCATTTTTGTACATGGTGAGAAATCGCTTTTTAATATTGTAGGATTTCTGCAAGAATTCTTGATGTTGATTACTCATATTCGGAACGATTCCTGTGCTGATAAATTAGTAATTTCTTTATTTGGTAGAGGGTATAAAAGTATGAATTTAATTTAACTATCTGTCCTGATTTTGCAATTTCGAATAGTCGTTTATTTGTTTCAATCTGTTGTCTAAGATGTTTTGCTGATTAATTTGCGCAAGGTAGCCATCTGACGTATATGTAAGCATGTCTTTCAAATTAAGCTTAGGATACCAATTGAGGTAATGTTGTGCCTTGCTGATATCTAACTTAAGTAGGGTAGCTTCATGTAATTTTTCTTTTTGGTCGATGAAAGAGAAATTTACTTTACCGCTAATCGATTGTAAAGTTTGTATTAATACTTCAACTGGTACGTGGTTAGAATCCATCGGACCGAAGTTCCATGCACCCGAAAAAGAACTGTCTTTATACAATACACTTCCCAGTTGCAAATAACCAAACAATGGTTCTAAAACGTGCTGCCATGGGCGAACCGAAATTGGATTCCTCAATTCTAAATTGCTGTTGTTTTGGTAGGCTCTAAAAAAATCGGGAATAATTCTATTGGCCGCCCAGTCACCGCCACCAATCACATTTCCTGCGCGAACGGTAGCTATAGAACAATGACTGTTTTTAAAAAAAGAATTTATGTAAGAAGCTGTTACCAATTCGGCACATGCTTTTGAAGCACTGTAAGGATCTTTCCCTCCTAAATGATCACCTTCTTTGTAACCCCATATCCACTCGTTATTTTGATAACATTTATCGGTAGTAATTACAACAGCTGCTTTCGTGCTGACAGAAGTCCTAACTGCTTCAAGAAAATGCACGGTGCCCATTACATTAACATCGAAGTTGTAAACAGGGTCGCTATATGAATCAATTACTAAAGGTTGAGCGGCTAGATGAAAAGCAATATCTGGCTTTACTTTTTTGAAGTATTCTTTCAATTTCTGGCCATCTCTAATGTCACCATCTACATGATGAATCATCGTGTCGACTTTACATGCAGAATAATTACCTTCAACATTATCGGGAGCTAGCGCATAACCATAAACTTCCGCTCCTAGATTCACTAGCCAAATAGCTAACCAAGATCCTTTAAATCCAGTATCACCCGTGAGCAATACTTTTTTTCCTTTGTAAAAATCTTTCAACATAAGTAAGCTTATTTATTCCAAAGAGCCCAAGGAGCTTTATTGGTGTTCCAAAGTTCGTTTAAGTCGTTTTTATCTTTCAGCGTATCCATTGGTTGCCAGAAACCATGATGTTTAAAGGCACAAATTTCTTTTTCCTTTGCTAAATTTTCTAGCGGGTCTTTTTCCCAAATAGAATGATCTCCTTCTATGTACGAGAACACATCGGGCTCACAAACAAAAAAACCTCCGTTTATCCAGTGGTTTCCTTCTCTTGGTTTTTCAACAAAACTCTCAACAATTTGATTTTCGTTAATAGCCAATACACCAAATTTACCTGTTGGTTGAATGGTGGTTACTGTTACCTTTTTCTTGTTGGTTTTATGGAATTCCAATAATTTATTAATCTCGACGTTTGAAACCCCGTCTCCGTAAGTGAGAAAGAAAGGTTCATTGTTTACATATTTTTGAATGCGTTTAATTCTTCCTCCAGTCATACTGGAAACACCTGTATCTACCAAGGTAACTTTCCAATCTTCAGTGGTTGCTTTGTGAATGGTGGTTTCTCTATTTTGAATATCGATGGTGATATCTGAGTTATGTAATAGATAATTGGTGAAATATTCCTTTACAGCATAGCCTTTATATCCTAAACAAATTACAAATTCATTATACCCATAATGTGAATACAATTTCATGATGTGCCAAAGAATTGGTTTTCCGCCAATTTCTACCATAGGTTTCGGACGAACATCGGTTTCTTCAGACAACCTAGTGCCTAACCCTCCTGCTAATATTACTACTTTCATGGTTTAAAAAATAATGGCAATTATAACAATAAAATAAATAATACTTCCATAGAAAGATTGGCCCAAACAAAAAATCTACGCCCAAACCTTAGTTCCTTCGGTACAATTTTTACAAATATCAATCTCCGAACGAGACCTTAATAAACTTCTTCTAAATTGCTGATAACCTTCGCCTTTCCATAATTGAGCGAATTTTTGCTCTTTTAAATTGCCCAAGCGGTGCGTAGCATCTTTATCGAAACAACAAGGAACTACTATTCCATCCCAAGTAATTACGCACCCTTGCCACATTCTCCAGCAACTGTTCACCATCTTGTTCTTGATAGAATACGTGCCGTCTTTATTCTTTTTGTAGCGAGAATATTGTTCTTGAAGAGGTATTAGCTCATTGCCATTTTCGTACTCATAAACCTGAGCTGTTTTCAATCGAACTTCATCTATACCAATTTCTTCAGCCAAACGGTACACTTCATCAATTTGGTGCTCGTTGTGGCGAACTACCAAAAACTGAAAAATCAAATGAGGGGTTCTACTTTTTAATTCCTTCTTCCACTTCACTATTCTTTTCGCGCCTTCTAACACTTTCTCTAAGTTCCCTCCTATGCGATAAGACTCGTATGTTTCTTGCGTTGTGCCGTCTATCGAGATGATCATTCTGCTTAAACCCGACCGAATAGTTTTTTCGCAATTTGCATCGCTTAAATAATGTGCATTGGTAGAAGTAGCAGTATAAATTCCTTTTTGGGAGGCATAAGCCACCATATCTAAAAACTTAGTATTTAAATACGGCTCGCCTTGGAAATAGAAAATCAAGTACAACAACTCAGGAGAAAGTTCATCTATCGTTGTTTTGAAAAATTCTTTGTCGAGCATCCCTGTATCGCGAGTAAACGCCCGCAAACCACTAGGACATTCAGGACATCTTAAATTACATGAAGTAGTTGGCTCAACAGAAATACTGAAAGGTTTTGCCCACACATAGGGCTTTTTACGCCATTTCGACCAAAAATAACTCCACAACAACTTGTTGTAATTGCACACTTTTCTAAGTGTAATTTTACGCAACAACTCAACACTATCGTTCCAGTAAATTTTCGGCATATTGAAATTAAGTGGGCAAAAATACACAACTCCTTCTAATTTAACCTTTAGTTATCTAGATATATTATTATTTTTGAAGAATTAGCCTTAAAATAAAGGCAACATTGTTAACTTTACATTTCATTAAATTGAAAATAAATGAAAGGAATTATTTTGGCAGGAGGCTCTGGAACTCGTTTATACCCTATTACGTTAGGAGTAAGTAAGCAGCTTATGCCTATCTACGATAAGCCTATGATTTATTATCCACTGTCTGTGCTAATGAGAGCTGGCATCAAGGAGATTTTAATCATAACCACGCCAGAAGACAGCGTGGCATTTCAAAAGCTATTAGGAGATGGCTCGCGCGTGGGCTGCAAGTTTTCTTATGTTGTTCAAGAAGTGCCCAATGGTTTAGCACAAGCTTTTGTTCTAGGCAAGGATTTCATAAAAGATGATTCTGTTGCCCTTATTTTAGGCGACAATATTTTCTATGGTTCTGAAATGGATAAAATGCTTCAAAAAGGCATTAATCCTGATGGCGGAGTAATTTTTGCTTACCATGTTTCCGATCCTGAAAGATATGGTGTGGTTGAATTTGATAAGAATAAATTTGCTTTATCTATCGAAGAGAAGCCGAAAACTCCTAAATCGAATTTCGCTGTACCAGGTTTGTACTTCTACGACAACTCAGTAGTAGAAATTGCCAAAACACTTAAACCAAGTGCTAGAGGTGAATACGAAATAACTGATGTAAACAAAATCTATTTAGAACGCAAGACTCTAAAAGTAGAGATTTTAGATAGAGGAACTGCTTGGTTAGATACAGGCACATTTACTTCGTTAATGCAGGCTTCACAATATGTTCAAGTAATTGAAGAAAGACAAGGCTTGAAAATAGGATGTATTGAAGAAGTAGCTTACGAACAAGGTTTTATTAGCGCAGAACAACTGCTTGAAATAGCTACACCATTGCTGAAAAGCGGCTATGGTACATATTTGAAAAATTTATTGGAAAGATAATTATGGCTAAAATTTTAATTACAGGCGGAGCAGGATTTGTGGCAAGTCACCTTGCCGACAAACTAATTGAAGACAAAAACAATTTTGTTGTGATTGTTGACAACCTATCTACGGGAAAAAAAGAAAATCTCCCTAAAAAATCGAAAGAGAATTGGCTTTTTATTAAGGCCGACGCCAATGAATATCGTGAGATTTCTGAAATCATGCTTGGCCACAAATTCGACTATGTATTTCATTATGCCGCTTTAGTGGGTGTTTTGAGAACACAAGCCAATCCAGTAAAGGTTTTGAGAGATATCGAAGGGATTAAACACATTCTAAATATTTCAAAAAGCACAGGCGTAAAAAGAGTATATTTCTCTTCTTCATCTGAAGTTTATGGAGAACCAGTAGAATTGCCTCAGCATGAATTAACTACTCCCTTGAACTCTCGTGTTCCTTACGCTGTAGTGAAAAATGTAGGTGAAGCTTTTCTTCGCTCATACCAGCAAGAATTCGGTTTAGAATACACCATTTTCCGTTTCTTCAATACTTATGGTCCGCGCCAAAGCAAAGATTTCGTTATGTCGAAATTCTTATACGCAGCGCTAAACAACAGAGACATCACCATCTACGGGGATGGCAGCCAAACAAGAACCTTCTGCTACGTGGAAGACAATGTTGGGGCATGTGTTAAGGCCTTCTATGAAAACAAAATTATAAACGACGTGATTAATATTGGTGGAGAAAGCGAAATCACCATGTTAGAACTGGCCAATTTAATCATTGAGCTAAGCGGCTCTTCATCTAAGATTATACATCTCCCTAAATTGAAAGAAGGAGATATGACAAGAAGATGTCCGGATAACTCAAAAATGAAGGATCTTCTTGATAGAGAAATGCTTCCGTTGAAGGCGGGTATAGTAAAATTATTAGAAAGCAAACAATTTGTAAGCGCAGTTTAATTCATGCAAACGTCTTCTCTGAACTTTGAAAAAATTATAGAGCAAAAGCTAGCCGAACTTTCGCTAGCAAAATCGCCCATTGAACTCTACGAACCAATTAGATATATTCTCACCTTAGGTGGCAAAAGACTGCGCCCACAATTGATTTTTATCGCCAATTCTTTATTCGAAGAAAACGTTGAAGATTGTGCCAATGCTGCATTGGCTGTAGAGTTGTTTCACAACTTCACACTAATTCACGATGATATCATGGACAATGCTCCTTTGAGAAGGGGTAAAACAACAGTGCATGAAAAATGGAATGCCAACACAGGTATTTTATCAGGAGACGCTATGCTTGTGATTGCTTTTGCACAAATAAACAAGATTAAATCGACTCGAATTCGTGAAATTTACGATGTATTTAACACCACAGCAGTAGGGGTTTGCGAAGGGCAACAATTCGACATGAACTACGAAACGCAATCGCAAGTTTCTGTAGATAATTATTTAGAAATGATTCGATTGAAAACGGCCGTTCTTTTGGCTGGTAGCTTAAAAATAGGCGCCATCATTGGCAATGCTTCAGATAAAGATGGAGATGCCGTTTACTCTTTTGGCGAAAATTTAGGAATGGGCTTTCAATTAATGGATGATTACCTTGATGTATATGGCGATCCTGAAAAATTTGGCAAACAAATCGGTGGCGATATCATCAGCAACAAAAAAACATATTTATTGCTGAATGCCTTAGAAATGACAACTCCTGCCGACAAAGTAGAATTAATCAACTGGATAGATACCAGAGATTTCAATGCGGTAGAAAAAGTGCACGCCGTTACAGCTATTTATAACCGCTGTGGTGTGAAAGAATTGGCAGCAAAGAAAATGCAAGAATACTACGACAAGGCGTACAAAAATCTTGATAGCATTAACGTTCCCGAACACAAGAAACTTCAATTAAGAGCATTTGCTGATATGGTTTCTAAAAGAGCCAAGTAAATGGAAGCGCTCGATTTTAAGGACCTTTCTCCTTTCTATAAACGCATTGATATCATTGAAAAAACTGCAGCTCAAGTACAAAAAGACTTTGGCGCTTTCGACTATCCCATTTCTTTCTCTGGCAATATTGAAACAGCCTACGAAGAGCTTTTCACACAAGTGTTGGCGCACATCTCCTACATGTGGGAAAAACAACAAAATACGCTGTGGAATATCCTGTACCAGATTGACTTAGACGAAAACAAAGTACTAAGCACCTTCCACCATTCAGAAAAGCCTATTGATAGCCTCACTCAAATGATTTTAGAAAGAGAGTTGAAAAAGGTTGTTTTCAGAGCGTATTTTTCTAAATAAAACATTACATTTGGCTGTTAATCAGAACTAACAATTATGAGTGATTTTTCATACGTAGGAAACGCGGATGTAAACGCGATTGAGAATTTATACCAACAATTTCTTCAAAACCCCGATTCTGTTGATGCAAGCTGGAAACAGTTTTTTGCTGGATTCGACTTTTTTAAGGCGAATTTCAATGCCGATGGTGCGGTGCCTGAAAATGTGGGGAAGGAATTTAAAGTGGTGGAATTGATTGAGGCTTACCGCAAAAGCGGTCACCTTTTCACCAAAACCAATCCGGTTCGTGCTCGTCGCCAATACCAACCCGATTTGTCTATCACTAATTTCGGCTTCACTGAAAAAGATTTAGAAACTGTTTTTCAAGCTGGTAAAAACATCGGCTTGGGCGCAGCAAAATTGAAAGATATTGTTGCTCACCTTGAAGAAACTTATTGCGAATCTATTGGTGTAGAGTTCGCTTATATTCGTCACCCAGAGACTTTCAACTGGTTGAAAGAAAAAATTGAAAGCACTAGAAACAAAACAAAATTTACGGTTGATCAAAAACGTCAGATTCTTAAAAAATTGAATCAGGCCGTTGTTTTTGAATCGTTCTTAGATAAAAAATATGTGGGGCAGAAACGCTTCTCTCTTCAAGGGGCAGAGGTGTTAATTCCAGCTTTAGATTCAGTAGTAGAAAAAGGCGCTGAACTGGGTATCGATGAGTTTGTATTCGGTATGGCTCACCGCGGTAGATTGAACGTTTTAGCGAACATCTTCTACAAAACTTACAAAGAAATTTTCTCTGAATTTGATTCTAAAGATTACGAAGACGACAATCTTTTTGATGGCGACGTGAAGTACCACATGGGCTACACTTGCGACATCAAAACCGATATAGGTAAAAATGTTCGTTTGACTTTGTCTCCAAACCCTTCTCACTTAGAGGCGGTTGACCCTGTGGTAGAAGGCATTGCAAAAGCAAAATTAGACAACCAATTGGGCGGTGATTTGAATAAGGTTTGTCCGATATTGATTCATGGTGACGCAGCTGTTGCCGGACAAGGTATCGTTTACGAAGTAGTACAAATGGCGCAATTGAAAGCCTATAAAACTGGTGGAACTATTCACATCGTTATCAATAACCAAGTTGGATTTACTACCAACTACCTTGATGCTCGTTCATCGACTTATTGTACCGATATCGCAAAAGTTACTTTGTGTCCGGTTTTCCACGTTAACGGAGACGACGCAGAAGCAATGACGCACACCATCAACTTAGCGATGGAATACCGTCAGAAATACAAAAGAGATGTTTTCATTGATATGTTGTGCTACCGTAAACACGGCCACAACGAGGGTGATGAACCAAGATATACTCAACCTTTATTGTACAAACTTATCGCGAATCACCAAGATCCTCGCGCTATCTACGTGAACAAACTTCTTTCTGAAGGAGTCTTGGAAGCTGAAATGGCTAAGGATATGGAGAAAAAATTCCAAGATGAGTTGAACGACAGATTGGCTGAAGCTAAAGAAATTGAGAAATCGAAAATCACTTCTTTCTTAAAAGATTACTGGGAAGGTTTCCGCAAATCAACCGACGAAGATTTCTTGCAATCTCCTGAAACAGGTGCCGACAAAGAAACTTTGTTGAAAGTTGCTAAGGCTTTGTATGAAACTCCTGCTGAGTTGAAGTTCATTAAGAAAATCGACAAAGAGTTAGAGAAAAGAAAAGCAATGATCACCGAGAGCAATCAGTTGGATTGGGGTATGTGTGAATTGTTGGCGTACGGTACTCTGATCATGGAAGGACATCCTATTCGTTTCACCGGACAAGATGTTGAACGTGGTACTTTCTCTCACCGTCACGCGGTTTTAAAAGTTGAGGAATCTGAACAAGAATATTGCAACTTAAACAATATTGATGCTAAGCAACCAGCTAAATTGAATATCTACAACTCGTTACTTTCTGAGTATGGTGTTTTAGGTTTTGAATATGGCTATGCTTTATCTACACCCAATACTTTAACCATTTGGGAAGCGCAATTTGGTGACTTTAACAATGGTGCACAAATCATTATCGACCAATTTATTTCTGCTACAGAAGATAAATGGAAATGTCAGAACGGATTGGTAATGCTAATGCCTCACGGTTATGAAGGTCAGGGTGCCGAGCACTCTTCAGCTCGTTTAGAAAGATTCTTACAATTGGCAGCCCGTAACAACATGCAAATTGTAAATGCGTCTACTCCGGCAAACTTCTTCCACGTAATGCGTCGCCAATTGAAACGCGAATTCCGCAAACCATTGATGGTGTTTACACCTAAAAAATTATTGAGATTCCCTGCATGTGTTTCTCCTGTTGAAGATTTAACATCTGGTAGATTTCAAGAGGTAATTGATGATGCAACAGCTAAAGCGACAAGTATCGATACTGTATTGTTCTGCTCTGGTAAAGTTTACTACGATTACATGGACAAGAAAGCATCTTATGGCGATTCATCAAACATCGCAATAGTGCGTATCGAACAAATGTATCCGTTCCCGCAAGAGCAAGTAGATAAAATCGTTGCTAAATACAAAAAAGCAGAAAGACATATTTGGATTCAAGAAGAACCAGAAAACATGGGTGCTTGGTCATTCATGGTGCGTAAATTCAAAGGCGTGAAATTAGATTTAATTTCTATCCCAGAATCGGCAGCACCTGCAACAGGATCTTCTAAACGTCACGAAAAACGAGTGAAAACAATGTTCGACAAGATTTTTTCTTACGCAAAAACTCCTGCTGCAACCAAATAAAAAAAACGTTCAATGCTCAATGTTTCATGTTCAATGTTAGCTGATTTGAAACACGGAACTTTGAACATTAAACATTAAACATTGAACTAAAAAATAAATTATGGCAATTAAAGATGTAAAAGTTCCTTCTCCTGGTGAATCAATCACTGAAGTAGAAATTGCAAACTGGGTAAAACAAAATGGTGACTGGGTTGAAAAAGATGATGTAATTGGCGAAATCGATTCTGATAAAGCAACGCTTGAATTGGTTGCTGAAGAAGCAGGTGCCGTTAAAATATTAGTAGAAGCTGGTACAACTGTAAAAGTTGGTGCTGTGGTTTGTCAGATTGATACCGACGCTGCTAAACCTGCTGGTGCTGCACCTAAAAAGGAAGCTGTTGCTGCTGCTGCTAAAAAAGAAGAAGCTCCTAAAGCTGAGGCTACAGTTGAAGCTTCTTATGCTGCCGGACACCCTTCTGTTTCTGCAAAGAAATTGATGGATGAAAACGGTGTTGCAGGTGGTAAAGTAAACGGAACTGGAAAAGGCGGAAGAGTAACAAAATCTGATGTTGTAAATTATATCACTTCAGGTGTTGATGCTTCTCAAGTCGGACAAGGTTGGGGCGGTTCACGCGAAAGCGACCGCACTAAAATGACTGCCTTACGCAAGAAATTATCTGAGCGTTTGGTGAGCGTTAAACAAGAAACAGCAATGTTGACGACTTTCAACGAAGTAGACATGAAACCTATCATGGATCTTCGTAAAAAATACAAAGATGCTTTCGCGAAGAAACACGATGTAAACTTAGGTTTCATGAGTTTCTTCACCAAAGCAGTTACCGAAGCATTGAGATTGTACCCTGGTGTAAACTCAATGATTGATGGCACTGATATCGTATCATTCGACTACGCTGATGTTGCCATTGCTGTTAGTTCTCCAAAAGGATTAATGGTACCTGTATTGAGAAATGCAGAGCAAATGAGCTTGGCTCAAATTGAAGCTGAAATCAAACGTTTGGCTTTAAAAGCACGTGATGGTAAATTATCAATTGAAGATATGACTGGCGGAACATTTACTATCACCAACGGTGGTGTGTTTGGTTCAATGTTGAGTACACCTATCATCAATCCTCCGCAATCTGCAATTTTAGGTATGCACAATATCGTTGAGCGCGCAGTAGTGGTTGACGGACAAATAGTAATTCGTCCGATCATGTACGTTGCCTTAAGCTACGACCACAGAATCATCGATGGTAAAGAATCAGTTGGTTTCTTGGTAAAAGTTAAAGAGATGTTAGAGAATCCGGGTAAAATGTTGTTGGGAGCGAAAAGCCCTGAGGAGATTTTGTTGGGGTTGTAATAAAATACAAGATTTGAAATGTAGGGGCGAATAATTATTCGCCCTTTTTTAATTATGCTATGAAAAATTTAATAGAAAAATTCTCTAAGATTTTTAATTGGGCAGTTTGTATTTAACTCAGTAATTTCAAATTTACAATTTGAAACCCCACTAAAAATTTCACAAAAGCGCAAAAACGAAGACCCAAAGGACTTTGAAGACCATAATGACCTTGAGTAAGTGCTTCACTCAAGGTCATCAGCGTCATCCCTGATCCCCAAAGTCCTCTAAAAACAATTACTTCCCCCTCGCCTTCATCCTCGCTTTAAACATACTTTCCTTTAAACCACCATTCTTTATAAAATTTTGCTCAAGCGAAATCAATTGTTTGCTCAGCAAATAAGTGGCAGTTTTAATCAAAGAAATAATGCTGTTGGCGCAAATTTCAGCATCGGGGTTTTCTATTGCTTTTTGCAGAGATTGATATGAAGCACCTGGCAATTTATTGAGTTCACGAAATCGAAGAGCGAGCTTATGATTTTTATCCCACTCAGTATATTTGTTTTTGCGCAGAAAATCTTGGTAATCAATGAGAAGTTCTTCTAAACTGGCGCGGGCAACATTAGTAAGTTTAATTTCAGTTTCTTTTGATGTACCCGAGGCAACGCTGGCTTCTGCAATGTTTTGCTTACCGCTGCGCGCAGCTTGCACCATTTGATCAACAGTTCGATCGAATGGTTTAAAAAACCGCTGTGTAAAGTAAACAGTAGCATCATAAATAATTTCTGATTTTTGGTAGCTCAATAATTTCTTATAGCCACCATGAGGCGGAATAAAACCGGGAGTTTGCATAAAATTTAGTTAGTTAGGTTAGTAGTGAGTTTAAGAGGACAGTGAGGACCCTGATGACATTGATGACCTTTAGAAAGTACTTCACTCAAGGTCTTCATGGTCTTCAAAGTCCTGTTGGTCCTCTTAAACACTTTACAACATTAAAAAATAAAGTGAACTATTACAAGCAAAAATCTCACTATCTTAATCTCATGAAAACCATCTTCCACTCATCAGCATCTCGCGGCCACGCCAACCACGGTTGGTTGAAATCGCACCACAGTTTTAGTTTTGCCAATTATTACAATCCAGAGAAAATTCATTTTGGCGCCTTACGTGTTTTAAACGACGATTATGTAGCGCCAGGCATGGGCTTTGGCGAGCATCCTCACCAAAACATGGAAATTATTTCTATTCCGCTAGAAGGTGACTTAGAACACAAAGACAGCATGGGGAATATTACCGTGATAAAACATGGCGACATACAAGTAATGAGTGCTGGAACGGGTGTGTACCACAGTGAGTACAACAAAAGTAAAAGTAATGCAGTGAAGTTCCTGCAAATATGGGTGATTCCTAACAAAGAGAACGTGCAACCTCGTTACGATCAAATTACTTTAAACTTAAAAGACAGAGAAAATAAATTACAACAAATTTTATCACCTAATAAAAATGATGATGGTGTTTGGATACACCAAGATGCTTGGTTTCATTTAGGTAAATTTTCTGCTGAAAAAAATTGCACTTACAACTTCAAAAAAGAAGGAAATGGCGTATATTTTTTCTTATTGAAAGGCAAAGCTATCGTTGCTGGCGAAGAATTAAATGAAAGAGATGCAATTGGCATTTGGGAATGTAATTCCTTTGATTTTAAAAGCATGAGTGATTGCGAAATATTAATGATGGAAGTACCGATGATTTAATGACTGCATAACATTATAAATACTAACTTCACCAAGATAAATTCTTCTATGTATAAAAAAATAAGTTTTGTGGCATTTGTTGCCATACTTTTAATAAGCTGTTTTGCTATGGATACAAAAAACGAAAACAATGTTGAAGCGAAAACCTCCTTCCATTCTTTAAGCATTCTGATGAATGATGGTTCTACTTTTCATTTTGATTCATTGAAAGGCAAGAAAGTGTTATTGGTGAACACGGCTAGCCGCTGCGGCTACACAAAGCAGTACGATGGTTTAGAAGCCTTGTATCAGAAATACAAAGACAAACTGGTGATTATCGCTTTTCCGGCAAATGATTTTGGTGGCCAAGAACCAGGAAGTGATTCTACCATCGCTGAATTTTGTAAGAAAAATTATGGAGTAACATTTCCAATAGCAATGAAAAGTTCAGTAAAGAAAGGCAAAGAGCAAAATGAAGTGTTTAAATGGCTCTCTGATGCAACTTTGAATGGTTGGAATACTCAAGACCCATCTTGGAATTTTGGTAAGTACTTGGTAGATGAAAACGGGAAATTATTGAATTATTATTCCTCGGGAGTGGATCCTATGGATGAAAAAATACTAAATGCATTAAAATAGAAAAGCTCCATCCGTCAGTCGACAGATGAAGCTTTTTGGCTTTTTCCTTTTAACTTTTTCCTTCTACTATACTGTCATTACTTCTTTTTCTTTGTCTGCAACATGTTTATCGACCAAAGCAACATATTTATCTGTAAGGGTTTGTGATTGAGTCTCCCCGCCTTTTGCAGTGTCTTCTGGCAAGCCATTTTTTTGTAAAGTTTTGATAGAGTCGTTGGTGTCTTTGCGAGCCTGACGAATAGATACTTTCGCATCTTCACCTACCGCTTTGCATTGTTTTACCAAAGCTTTTCTTCTTTCCTCTGTTAAAGGAGGAATAGAGATAATGATAGTGCCGCCATTGTTTTGCGGATTTAAGCCCAAATTGGCATCTAGAATAGCTTTACAAATTGGCTCAATCATTCCCTTTTCCCAAGGCTGAACTGTTAAAGTTCTTCCATCAGGCGTATTGATGTTGGCAACATTTGAAATAGGTGAAGGATTTCCATAATAATCTACCTTAACGCTATCCAACATCGAAGGATTGGCCTTGCTTGCACGAATTTTAGACAATTCTTTTTCTAATCTATCTAGTGCTTTGTTCATTACACCTTCTGCGGTGCTTAAAACTGAATTGATATCTGACATGTCAATGATTTTTTTCTAAAATTAAAAATTTCAATGAATTTTCTATACTTCTACTAATGTTCCAACCTCTTCACCCAACACAACTTTATTCAAGTTTCCTGCTTTGTTCATATCGAAAACGATAATAGGCAGTTTATTTTCTTTACAAAGCGTGAAAGCGGTTAAATCCATTACATTTAAACCTTTCTCATACACTTCTGTAAATGAAACTTTAGTGTATTTTACTGCATTTTTATCTTTCTCAGGGTCGGCAGTGTAGATACCGTCTACACGTGTACCTTTCAAAATCACATCTGCTTCTATTTCAATTGCTCTTAGAGATGCTGCGGTATCTGTTGTGAAATAAGGATTTCCAGTTCCTGCACCAAAAATAACCACTCTACCTTTCTCTAAGTGACGAACAGCTCTTCTTCTAATGTATGGCTCAGCAACCTGATCCATCACGATGGCAGAAAGCAGGCGCGTTTTAATACCAACTTTTTCTAACGTGGCTTGCAAGGCTAAGCTGTTGATCATAGTAGCCAGCATACCCATGTGGTCACCTTGCACTCTATCAATACCTGATTTTTCAGCATTGATACCTCTATAGATATTTCCTCCTCCAATCACAATTGCAACCTCGGTACCTGAACCCACCACAACCGCAATTTCTTTAGCGTACTCCAACAATCTGTTAGAGTCAATTCCGTATTGTCCCTCACCCATCAAGGCTTCACCCCTCAGTTTTAAAAGTATTCTTTTGTATTTCATTTGCTTAAGTATCAGAGTTATAAAAAAATGGCCAAAAAAAAAGAGAGAATTTAAATTCTCTCTTTTTTCGTTTGGCCTAGTCGGCCAATGAATATCTTCTAAAGGCGGTAACTGTTAAGTCTTTATTCACCGACTGTAAATATTGAGCTACAGTGGTTTTTCCGTCTTTGATGAAATCTTGGTTCAATAAAGTACTGTCTTTGAAGAAACGAGTCAATTTACCTTGAGCGATTTTATCAATCATATCTTCAGGTTTACCTTCTTGTCTCAATAAATCTTTAGCAATTTCAATTTCTTTTTCAATTACTGATTGCGGACAATCAGCTTTATCAATAGAAACTGGATTCATAGCAGCAATTTGCATTGCGATATTTTTAACTACCTCAACTTCAGTAGCAACGTTTACTGCTAAGATAGCAGCTGTTCTGTTACCTGGGTGGTTGTATGCGTAAACTTGCTCACCAGTGATAGCTTCGAAACAGCAAATTTCTAATTTCTCACCAATAACACCAGTTTGCTCAATTACTTTTTCCCCGATAGTGATATCGTCAAATTTCAATGCTTTAACTTCTTCAACAGTTTGGCAGTTGTTTGCCAAAGCCAATTCAGCAAATCTCTCTACTAGTTTACCAAAACTTTCGTTCTTAGCAACGAAATCGGTTTCGCAGTTCAAAGAGATAATGAAAGCTTTTTTGTTATCAGCACTTGTTTTAGCCAATACAAAACCTTCGGTTGTTTCTCTGTCGGCACGTTTGTTAGCCAATTTTTGTCCTTGTTTTCTAAGAACATCAATTGCCACTTCAAAATTTCCTTCAGCTTCAGCTAACGCTTTTTTGCAATCCATCATTCCGGCACCAGTTTGGGTGCGTAATTTCATTACATCTTTAGCATTTATTTCTATTGTTGCCATCGTTATAATCTTTTAATTATTCTTCTCCTGCGATTTCTTCAGTAGCTTTTGTTGCTTCAGCTACTACTCCTTCTTTCTCGTCTTCATCTTTCTTAGTTCCTTTCAAAGCTTTTCTTTCTTCTAAACCTTCAGCAATAGCTTCGCAAACAACTCTTAAGATTAAGTCTACTGATTTAGAACTATCATCATTTGCAGGGATAGCGAAATCAATTTTATTAGGATCTGAGTTAGTATCAACAATACCGTAAGTTGGAATGTTCAATTTGTGTGCTTCTTGAACAGAAATATTTTCTTTGTGAATATCGATGATGAACAATGCGCCAGGTAAACGGCTAAGATCAGAGATAGAACCTAAGTTACGGTCTAATTTCTCTCTCATACGCATGATGCTTAATCTTTCTTTTTTCGACATGTTATCGAAAGTACCGTCAGTAGCCATTTTGTCGATAGTGCCCATTTTCTTAACCGCTTTACGGATAGTAGAAAAGTTAGTCAACATACCACCAGGCCATCTTTCAGTAACGTAAGGCATATTGATCGCCTTAACTCTTTCAGCAACGATTTCTTTAGCTTGTTTTTTAGTAGCTACGAAAAGGATTTTTTTACCAGATTTAGCAACTTGTTTCAAAGCGGCAGCAGCCTCTTCCAATTTGCCAATCGTTTTATTAAGGTCGATAATGTGGATACCATTTTTCTCCATGAAAATGTATGGAGCCATGTTTGGATTCCACTTTCTTGTCAAATGCCCGAAGTGTACTCCTGCATCCATTAACTCTTTGTAAGTTGCCTTAGCCATATAATTTTGAATAATATAATATTAACGTTTAGAGAATTGGAATCTCTTTCTTGCTTTCTTTTGACCTGGTTTTTTTCTCTCCACCTCTCTTTGGTCTCTAGTGAATAAGCCTTCTTTTTTCAAAGGAGCTCTTAATTCAGCGTTGTATTTTTCCAAAGCTCGTGCAATACCCATACGAGTTGCTTCAACCTGACCAGTAATTCCACCACCTGTTACAGTAACATCGATGTCTAATTTACCTTCTAAATCAGCAATTTTAATAGCTTGATTCAGTTTGAATTGAAGAATAGTTGTAGGAAAATATTCATTTGCTTCTCTTTCGTTAACGGTGATTGTTCCGTTACCTTCTTTCAAGTAAATCCTAGCTACAGAGGATTTTCTTCTACCAACAGTGTTGATTACTTCCATTTCAATTATTTAATTTCGTTGATGTTCAATTCTTTTGGTTGTTGCGCCTCATGCTTGTGAGTTGTACCTGCATAAACATGTAGGTTAGTAAACAAAGCATTTCCTAATCTTGTTTTAGGAAGCATTCCTTTAACTGCTTTCTCTACTAAAGCGGTTGGTCTTTTTGCATGAACTTCTTTCGCAGAAAGAATTCTTTGACCGCCTGGATATCCAGTGTAACGGATATAATCTTTAGCATCCCATTTTGCGCCGGTTAGCTCAATTTTATCTGCATTGATCACAATTACGTTATCTCCACAATCAAAATGAGGAGTGTAATTTGTTTTGTGTTTTCCACGAATCAAATTAGCAACTTTCGAAGCCAATCTTCCTAGGTGTTGTCCTTCAGCATTTACTACTACCCACTGCTTTCTAGCTGTGCTTTGGTTTGCTGATACTGTTCTGTAACTTAAAGTGTCCACTTGCTTATTTTTTAAATGGTTTCGCTCTTCTTAAAGGGAAAAACGGGCGACAAAAATAGAATTAATATTTATAACCCACAAATTATCAACATCTTTTTTTTAATAGTACCTGAAATCTTTGTGTTTTAAAGGGTGAACTTGAATGTTTTTGTAGGAAATCCCTTTTGTCTTTTTACTTTTACCCTTTCACTTACCTTATTATATGAGTAAAGAAAAATTTCAATTGCTAAACGACAAAAACCTTTTGGCCGAAGAAGGTGGAGGCAAAAAGCGCATCGATGCCCAGCATCAGAAAGGAAAATTAACAGCGCGTGAAAGAATTGAACTCTTATTAGATAACGGTACCTTTCAAGAAATTGGCAAATTTGTTCAGCACCGCTCTAGCGACTTCGGTCTACAAGATCAAAAAACATTAGGTGATGGTGTAGTAACTGGTTATGGCTTGGTGAATGGTAGATTGGTCTATTTGTTCTCGCAGGATTTTACGGTGATGGGCGGTTCTTTGGGCGAGGCTTATGCCGCTAAGATTTGTAAAATAATGGATTTGGCCATGCAAAATGGCGCGCCAGTAATTGGTTTGAATGATTCGGGTGGTGCGCGTATTCAAGAAGGTGTGGTGTCTTTGGCAGGATATGCTGATATTTTTTATAGAAATACATTGGCTTCAGGTGTTGTACCTCAGCTTTCTGTGATTATGGGTCCGTGCGCAGGCGGGGCGGTTTATTCGCCAGCACTAACTGATTTCATCACGATGGTGGAAGGTACATCTTATATGTTTGTAACCGGACCCAACGTAGTAAAAACTGTTACCCACGAAGAAGTTAGTTCTGAGGAATTGGGCGGTGCAGATGCACATGCTAGCAAATCGGGAGTTACACATTATACAGCTTCTACCGATTTAGATGCGATTGAACTCTTGAAAAAACAATTGTCGTATTTGCCACAAAATTGTGAAGAAAGGGCTCCCATTCATCCTTATGAATCGAGCAATGAAAAGCGCGAGAAACTAGATGCTATCATTCCTGCAAATAACTTGCAACCCTATGATATGAAATCGGTAATTAGCGAAATTACAGATAAGGATAGCTTCCTTGAAGTTCATAAAGATTTTGCTCAAAATATTATTGTTGGCTTTGCTCGCTTGGCAGGAAAATCGATTGGAGTAGTAGCCAATAATCCTCAGCATTTAGCGGGCGTGTTAGATATTAATTCATCTACCAAAGCTGGCAGATTTGTTCGTTTTTGTGATTCCTTCAATATTCCATTGGTGGTGTTGGTAGATGTACCTGGCTTTCTTCCTGGCACCGATCAGGAGTGGAACGGAATTATTACGAATGGTGCAAAATTGCTTTATGCATTTAGCGAAGCTACTGTGCCAAGAATTACAGTAATTACCAGAAAAGCCTACGGCGGGGCCTACGATGTAATGAACTCAAAACATATTGGTGCCGACATGAATTTTGCTTGGCCATCGGCCGAAATTGCCGTTATGGGTGCAAAAGGTGCTGCAGAAATAATTTTCAAAAAAGAAATTTCTGAAGCAAAAGACGCCAATGCCCAATGGAAAGAAAAAGAAGCCGAATACAATGAGAAATTTGCCAATCCATATATCGCTGCAGAACGCGGTTATATTGATGAAGTGATTATGCCTTCCGAAACTCGTGAAAAGCTTATCATTGCGCTAGAAATGCTTAAAAATAAAGTAGCCAAATTACCAAAGAAAAAACACGGAAATATCCCACTTTAAGAAAATTAAAAGTTAAAAGTCAAAAGCAAAAAAATGAATGTATTAATCTTAGGCTCGGGCGGCCGCGAGCACGCTTTCAGTTGGAAAATTGCACAAAGCAAAAAACTAAATAAATTGTATATCGCTCCGGGCAATGCTGGCACTTCGCAAATAGGAACCAACGTGGCAATTGCTGCTGATGATTTTCCTGCTATTAAAGCCTTAGTGCTGAAAGAGAATATCTCGCTGGTGATTGTTGGTCCGGAAGACCCTTTAGTAAAAGGAGTGCATGACTTTTTCTTGGCAGATGAACAACTAAAAAATGTTCCTGTTATTGGTCCGAAAAAAGACGGTGCTCAATTAGAAGGCAGTAAAGAATTTTCTAAAAAATTCATGATAAAGCATGGTATTCCTACCGCCGCTTACGCCAGTTTCACTAAAGAACAATTGGAAGAAGGCTTGAAATACTTAGAAACGCAAAAACCACCATTTGTATTGAAAGCCGATGGATTGGCTGCTGGTAAAGGGGTGGTGATATTAGATAATGTGCAAGATGCTCAACGAGAATTGACGGATATGTTGGCGCATGCGAAATTCGGACAAGCCAGTAGCAAGGTAGTTATAGAGCAATTCTTAAAAGGTATTGAACTTTCTGTTTTCGTTCTTACCGATGGCAATGGCTATGTTATTTTGCCAGAAGCTAAAGATTACAAAAGAATTGGTGAAGGCGATACAGGCTTAAACACTGGTGGAATGGGCGCTATCTCACCCGTGCCTTTCGCCAAAGGGGATTTTCTTAAAAAAGTAGAAGAAAGAGTCGTTAAACCCACCATTGCCGGATTGAAAAAAGAAGGCATCGACTACAAAGGTTTTATATTTATAGGTTTAATGAACGATGGCGGCGATCCACAAGTGATTGAATACAATGTGCGCATGGGCGACCCAGAAACAGAAGTAGTGATGCCGCGCATAAAAAGCGATGTTCTCGAACTTTTTGAAGCCGTGGGAAATGGTACTTTATCTGAAAAGACTATAGAATTAGATGATAGAACCTGCGTTACCGTAATGTTGGTAGCGGGTGGCTATCCTGGTGACTATGAAAAAGGCAAAGTTATGACTGGCTTCGAGACATGCGAAGGAAGTATTCTGTTTCATGCAGGAACAAAATCATTGGCTGATACCATCGTGACCAACGGCGGTAGAGTTTTAGCTGTTTCATCGATTGCGTCTACTATGAACGATGCCTTAGCAGCTAGCTTTGCCAATGCAGAGAAAATCAAATTTGAAGGAAAATACTACAGAAGAGATATTGGCTTTGATTTAAAATAATTGTAGTGTCTGTCCGTCAGCTGACGGACTATAACCCAATAAAAAAGCCCCAATGAAAAATCATTGGGGCTTTTTTTAAATGCGGTTATATCTTATTTCTTCGACTCCTTCGCCAAAACGCCAGTCCAATACAAAAACAAAGCACTAATGGTTAAACTAAAGAACCATGTTGCTCCATTTCCAATAATAGGAAGGATTTCAAAGGTTGCGTAGAAAAAATCTTGAAGAGATGCGAAGAATGAATTTAAACTCATAACTGTAAATTTATAGCGTAAAGATATAAATTCTATTCAAAAGTGAAAAGGTAAAATTCAAAAGTTTTAGCTTATTTTGCGACATGTTTCTCAACGCGCTAAAAAACAACGACTTCTTATCGTATTTCTTTTATCTTCTTCTAGCGGTTGGTTTTGGAATTTCTGTGTTTCAGTGCGACATTTTACCAAGTGATTGGACTTTTGTCGATTTAGTTCAACTTTTAGGCGCACGATGGATTTATCAATTGCTATTTCTTATTCTTTGGCTCATATCTGTTTTTTGGGTAAATCGGTTGATGGCAAAATACAAGATTTTGGATTTGAAGGGCGGACTCCCCATTTTTCTGTATCTCATTTTTAGCTTCGCTTTTTGGCAGTCAAGTATAAGTTTAGATATTCTACTTTCAATATTGTTTTTATTTTTTCTTTTGGAACAATTGATGATCATTTACCAAAATCAGGGTCGACTTTACCAATCAATGAATATTGGCTTACTCTTTGGATTTGCGGCTTTTTTCTATTTCCCTTTGCTGTTGATTTTTCCTTGGGCAATTTTTGCTTTAAGTGTTTACAAAACGCTTAAATGGCGTGATTATGTTTTCCCGATATTTGGAGCTACCGTTCCCTTCTATTTATACTCTTGTTTTCAGTTCTTCAATAATTTGCCCAACAAATTAATCACGCAAAACAATATTGCGTTTGAGATACCAAATGCACTTGGCAAACTCTTTCAGCACTCTTATTCATTCGTTTTCATCGCGTCCATTTTATTGTTAGTGATATTCAATTCCTATGTAAAAAAACGAACACAGACTTTAAAAAACAGAGTGTTTTACGATTTGCTTTTATTGTTATTTTTTGGCACAATTGTACTTTCTTTCTTTGGTGCAAATTCGTTTGCCGAACTATCATTTTTCATATTTCCATTGTGCTTTTTAGGCGCGATGTATTTTGATGCTTACAAAAGAAAATGGTTTTTCGATGTTTTAGTAATTGCGTTTTTTGTACTCTATTTCTTGGGCAAATAAAACTATTACTCTGTTTTCCGAAAAAAAATAAATCGCGCTACTCCTAGGATTCGATAGTTAATGATGAATTATTGAGAAAATAGTTTTGCATCAAATCATTTAAGAATGGCTGTCGCTATCTATTAATAAAGCTTTTTTAATGTGCCCACTTTGCCTTCAAATACAAAGGGGTCGCCAGATGGTACAATAGTAAAAGTATATTCAATATTCTTTTTCAAAACAGTACCAAACTCTTCGTTGTATGGTTTATCAATAGAGAAAACAAGTTCATTGCTAGCAGTATTGATGCCCCAATCTCCCCTCTCGCTTAGCATATATTGCGCTGTCATTTTCGATAAATCAGCACGGTAAATAAATTGAAGCAGTCGGTTTTATTTTGAAATAACAGAGCGATAGTTCCTTCGTGCTTCAGGATGACAGTTATTATTCTACACTTGAAAAAAATCACCAAGATTAACGAGTATGAGTAAATATTTTGTGCTGGGCTATAGTAAATGAATTGGATGGATGATAATATTCTATGCCTTTAAAATGAAAAGCCTCTAGCCAAAACCGCAACGATAATTTTAAATACAGAAAATGCAATGTCGGAGCAGAAGGTCTATACTAGTGAAACAAGCATCATAAAAGGGAGAATATTTATGATGATAAAAGGCCTGAAAGCGCCTCTGATAAAGCAGGTGACGCACCACCCTCCGTTTCTTCAAAATCGATATTTGAGAACAATGGGGTTTCCCAACTTTTCTTAGCTGCTATTTCAATTTCCTGTTGCTTCATTTTAAAACTTATTTATAAGTATTGATTTTAAAAACTCATCATTACCCTAATGGGGCGAAAAATTTTTT
>CAMBXP010000017.1 GCA_945871895.1 Chryseobacterium gleum
CAAACATATAATGATGATGAGGTTGCTTCGGGGTACCTCGCAATGACGTACTTTGTATTTTGTAATGTTTCATTTACAAATCAAATTTAATCCCCTGCGCCAGCGGTAACGTAGTGCTATAATTAATAGTATTCGTTTGTCGGCGCATATAAACTTTCCATGCATCAGAACCTGATTCCCTTCCGCCCCCCGTTTCCTTTTCACCACCAAAAGCGCCACCAATCTCGGCTCCCGATGTTCCAATATTCACGTTTGCAATTCCACAATCGCTACCTACTTGCGATAAAAACAATTCTGCTTCGCGTAAATTATTGGTCATAATTGATGACGATAAACCTTGCGGAACGCCATTTTGCAAAGTAATAGCTTCTTCAATGGTTTTATATTTCATCAAATAAAGAATAGGCGCAAATGTTTCGTGCTGCACCATTTCAAAAGTATTTTTTGCTTCAATGATACAAGGTTTCACATAACAACCCGATTCGTATCCTTTGCCTTTTAACACGCCACCTTCTAAAATCACTTTAGCACCTTCTTTCTTCACTGCTTCAATTGCAGCAAGATACATTTTCACAGCAGCTTGGTCGATAAGCGGACCAACATGATTTTTTTTGTCCAAAGGATTTCCAATTTTCAACTGGCCATAAGCTTTCACTAATTTCTTTTTCACTTCATCGTAAACCGATTCATGAATAATCAATCTCCGGGTAGAAGTGCAACGTTGTCCGGCTGTACCCACAGCACCAAAAACAGCACCCACAGTAACGATATTTAAATCGGCAGAAGGCGTAATAATAATAGCATTATTTCCACCTAATTCCAACAACGATCTTCCCAACCTTTTACCCACGGCTTCCGCCACTTTTTTACCCATACGCGTTGAGCCAGTAGCAGAAACAAGAGGCACACGTGTATCATTCGATAAGCGCTCACCCACAGTAAAATCGCCGTTGATAATTCCCGACAAACCTTCGGGCACATTATTTTTTTTGAAAACTCTAGCGACGATATGCTGACATGCGATAGAACACAAAGGCGTTTTTTCACTTGGTTTCCAAACGCAAGCATCACCGCAAATCCAGGCCAAAAAGGCATTCCACGACCATACCGCCACCGGGAAATTAAAAGCAGAAATGATTCCTACTACGCCCAATGGATGATACTGCTCATACATTCTGTGTTTGAATCTTTCAGAGTGCATGGTGAGTCCGTGCAACTGTCGCGACAAGCCCACCGCAAAATCGGCGATATCAATCATTTCTTGCACTTCACCTAAGCCTTCTTCCAAAGATTTCCCCATTTCGTAAGACACTAATTGTCCGAGAGGCTCTTTATATTTTCTTAATTCTTCACCAATTTGTCGCACCACTTCGCCTCGCTTAGGAGCAGGCACAGTGCGCCATTCGGCAAAAGCCTTTTCGGCAGCATCAATGACAGTGTTGTAATCTTTAGCCGAAGCTACCGACACTTTTCCAATCATTTTACCATCAACTGGTGAGTGAGAAATAATATATTTTTTGCTATCGGGTAGCCAATGATTACCTGTAGAAACGCCTTTATTAACCGATGTTAAAGAAAGTTTTTTAAGTACCGATTGAATATTGATTTCAGCCATAATAATGTATTGATAAGTAAATGTAAAAAAAACGGGTGATATTTTGTTGTGAGAACTTTGATATATCTTTACCACACATGAAATCCGAAAAAATTAAAAAATATTCATTGTCGTTTTTTCGCACGATTTTTTTAACCATTATTCTCCTTCTTTTCTTAGAGCTCATTTGCCGCATAGGCACCTATATTTACTACTCGCCCAACGGTTCATCATTTTCTAATCAAGTTATGGGCATTTGGCGAAGTGATTCTTTGTTGATTTGGGACAACCAGCCCAATTATACCTTTCATGATGAGAGTGGTTCTATCAATGAAATTGGCTGCAGAGTTGAATTGGGCGATGTAGAAATGCCCCAAAAAGAAAAAGGTGAAACATGGATTCTTTTGTCGGGAGGCTCTGCCATGCTTGGCACAGGTTCTATTCATGAAGGGGATTATCTAACGATTACACAAATTACCGATCACTCTAAATCAACAGCTATAGATGGCTATTTGGAAGAAGAACTCAATAAAAGTGGAAAGGGAAAATTTAAAGTATTCAACTCTGCTGTATCGGGCCACACCTCATGGCAAGCTTTTTTGAAAGTGCAACAACTTCTAAAGAAATACGATTTCGATTGGGTAATTTCTATGGACGGCCAAAATGACCCCGGTTATATTCCTGAAGGCAAAAATGCCCATGATATAAGTAAAAGCTATTGGAAAAGCTTCATAGAAAGTAAACACCCATTCGTCCATCAGCTGGAATGGATGAAACGTTCAGCACTAATTTTTTGTGTTTTAAGAGGCAAATACAACTTTAGTGAAAGTTTAAAAGAAGAACCCAATCGTGAAGCGATTATCGAAAAGTGGAACAATTATAAAGGTGAACGAAGTTTTTTAAGCGACACCAATCTGGTGAAAAAAGGGGTGGCATTATTTCAGCAGTCTATCACTCAGCAAAACGAATGGTTAGATCAACAAGGAATAAAACACTTGCATTTTATTCAACCTCATCTATCGTTGCGCGAAAAAGTGAAAATGGCTCCATTGGAAAAAACGGTGTACAATTATTATGGTAGCTTGAAACGCGATACACTAAGCACATTCATGCGCGATATTCATCAATTGAAATGGAAATCACCCAAAATTATGAGCTTGCCCGAAGTACACCATTTGCCCTTTTGGGTTTTCACCGATTATTGTCACCTCACCAAAGAAGCTAACCAATACATCGCCCACCGTATGTTTCAGCTAATTTTGAAGGGTGAATAAATTGTTAAAAATCGGTTCAAAACTCTTTTTTTGAGCAGCAACACCTTAGCCACATCTTTTGTATTTTTGGACAAAACAACAACACTATGTTTAAGTCGAAAAACGAACCAGTTATGGTTAAACAACCTGAACCAAGCGTAAATAGCTTTACTTCAAATACAAACACAAATATTATGGACAGCATCGCAGAAGGAACGGTATTCACAGGAAATATCACTGCATCTAAGGGAATTAAAATAAATGGAATCGTTAAAGGTTCTGTAATATGCAACGGAAAAGTAATAGTAGGTAAAACTGGTATTATTGAAGGCGAGATCAAATGCTTAAATGCTGAAATTGAAGGCGTTTTGAAATCGGCTATCACTGTTAAAGAATTGTTAGAATTGAAATCTACTGCCAACTTACAAGGTGAAATTATCACTGGCAGATTGTCTGTTGAACCAGGAGCATCTTTCACAGGTTCTTGCAAAATGGGCGGTGTAGTAAAAGATATTAAAGAGGAAACCACAGTTGGACAACTCAAAGAAAAAACCGCGTAACAACATTGTTGTTTTATCGGGTATTGGATTACAAATGGGCGTTACCATCTTTTTGGGCGCCTATTTTGGTAAATGGCTAGATGCTAAATACCCTTCAGACAAAAAATGGTTTACCATGGGTTGCGTGCTGCTATCGGTAGTGCTTTCTCTATATAGTCTAGTGCAACAACTCAACAAAATCAATCAGCAAGAAGACCGTGATAAAAAAGCTAAGTAAAATCGTTTTTTACCTCTCGGTGCTTTTGCTCACCTCCTTTGCCATTCACGCCCTTTCTCAAGAAAGACTATATAGAGATTTATATGCCAATCATTTGATACTGAGCTATTGCCTTCAATTTATTTTGGCGGTAGCGACCTACACTTTACTTTTAGTGCTGCACAAAAAACACAAAGACAAGCTTGGATTTATCTATATAACAGGCAGTATTTTAAAATTCATCATCGCTTATGTGGTGTTAAGACCAATTTTTAATGCCGACGGCCAAATTTCCCGACCCGAATTTCTTTCCCTTTTTGTGCCCTATATTTTGGCGCTGGTATTGAATACTTGGGCTATGCAGAGTCTGCTAAAAGAAAATAACCAAGATTAATTTGCTGAACTAATTAATTTCTTTGAAAAAAATCAGCCTTTAAGTTTTGGCGGTGGGCTATTAATCCTTAGTTTTGCACAAATTATTGAAAGTCGAAACGTCATGTCAATTAAAAAACTATTACAACTACTCTCGTTTGCCTTGATTTTATTGATTCCTACGGGGGTTTTTGCTTCTGCTGAGGGAGAGAAATCTGAAGACGGAGTTGCCGAGAGAAAGAAATATATTAAACATCACCTCTTAGACAACCACGATTTTCATATTGTGGGTAACATTAGTTTACCACTTCCGGTGATGTTTTGGGACAAAGGTGCGCATATGGCGATGTCATCAGTTTTCGAACATGGCGAGAAAGTAGCTGAGATTGACGGTAATTTTTATAAAATCGAACATTCTAAAATTATTCCTACAGATGCAAGTGGTAAACCATTAGCAATGCATGGTGAACACCCCGTTGAAGTGGCGATTGATTACTCTGTTACTAAAAACGTAGTGGTGATCATGTTAGTTTGTGCCTTGATGTTCTGGTTGTTCAGATCAATGGCGAAGAACTACTCACAAAGCATGGTTCCTAAAGGTCCGGCTAAATTATTAGAGCCATTAATTCTTTTTGTTCGTGACGAAATCGCTATACCAAACATTGGTGAAAAACATTACAACAAGTACATGGGCTTCCTATTATCGGTATTCTTCTTCGTATGGATTGTCAACTTAATTGGTTTAACTCCACTTGGAATTAACGTTACTGGTAACATTGCCATTACAGTTGCATTATCATTAATGACATTGTTCATTACCTTATATACTTCAAAATCTACTTACTGGGCACACATCTTTTGGATGCCAGGTGTACCAGTTCCAATGAAAATTTTATTGGCGCCTATCGAGTTGTTAGGTGTAATTATTAAGCCTTTCGCCTTGTTAATTCGTTTGTACGCGAATATCAAAGCGGGTCATATTGTATTGATGAGCTTAATTGCAGTAATGTATTTGTTCGACAATTGGGGAGCAAAAGGAGCCTTTTTAGGCTTGTCTTTCTTCTTGAATTTAATAGAATTATTAGTGGCGTTTTTACAGGCGTATATCTTCACTATGCTTTCAGCACTTTATTTTGGTGCAGCAAGCGAAGAGCATCACCATGAAGAAGCACACCACTAGTAAGTAAACAAGTAGTTTAATTTTAATTATATATTTTATGGCAATTCCAAACATCGTAGGAGCAGGATTAATCGTAATCGGCGCAGGATTAGGTATCGGACAAATCGGAGGTAAAGCAATGGAAGGTATCGCAAGACAACCTGAAGCGGCTAACAAAATCCAAACAGCTATGTTAATTGCAGCAGCATTAATCGAAGGTATCGGTTTCGCAGCTCTTTTCGCAGCTTAATTTATCCTATTATTCCCAAATCGAAACGGTTGGTTTCGATTTGGGCAATAATTAAATGAAAGTATTTTAAAGAAAGATATATGGAAACATTATTAGGAGAATTTTCAACTGGCTTGTTCATCTGGCAAACCATTTTGTTTTTAGGATTGTTAATCTTGTTAAGAAGATTTGCATGGAAACCCATTCTTACTGCTGTTAACGAAAGAGAACAAAAAATTGAAGGTGCTTTAGAAGGTGCGAAAGCAGCTGAAGCTAAAATGGCCGAGTTAAAAGCAGAAAACGAGACCTTGTTCAAAGCAGCTCGTGAGGAAAGAGACAATATGCTTAAAGAAGCTCGTGCAGCGAAAGAAGCTATTGTTTTGGAAGCTCATGATAAAGCCAAGAAAGAAGGTACTAGAATGATTGAAGATGCTAAAAAAAGCATTGAAGCAGAGAAAATGAGAGCTGTTACTGAATTGAAAAACCAAGTAGCAACACTTTCTATTGAAATCGCAGAGAAAATTTTGAAATCTGAGTTATCTGACAAAAACAAGCAACAAGCTTTGGTAGATAATCTTGTAGAAGACGTTAACCTTAATTAACTTATGCAATCTAGAGCAGCATCAAGATACGCTAAATCTTTAATCGAGCTTTCTTTGGAAAAAGGAGAGTTGGATAAAGTGTTTGCCGATATGCAATTGATTCAATCGGTGTGCAAAGATTCTCGTGATTTCGTCACTCTATTGCAGAGTCCGGTTGTTAAAGCCGACGCAAAAGAAAAAATTCTTAAAGCAATTTTTGCTGATAAAGTAAGCTCTATCACCATCAATTTCTTGATTGTTATCGCTCACAAAAGAAGAGAAGCAATTTTGAAAGACATTGCTACTTCATTTGTTGATCAATATTACGCTCACAAAAACATTTTAAGAACCATTATTCGTTCGGTAAATGGAGTTGGAGAAAGCGTTAAGAAAAAAGTAAGTGAAATCGTTAAGAACACTTACAACAGTGAAGTAGAAATTATTGAAGAGCACGACGCTAAGTTGATAGGTGGCTTTGTTTTGAAAGTAGGCGACAAGCAATTGGATGCCAGCATCAAAACTAAATTGGAGAAGCTTAGAAAAGATTTCAGCGATAACCCATACGTAGCAAATTTTTAATTAAACCTTTGTATAAAAAAAGAGCAAAATGGCAGAAGTTAAACCAGCAGAAGTATCCGCAATTTTAAGACAACAGTTGTCGGGACTTAAATCTCAAGCTGACCTTGACGAGGTAGGAACAGTATTGCAAATCGGTGACGGTATTGCACGTGTTTACGGCCTTAACAACGTTCAAGCAGGGGAATTAGTAGAATTTGAAAATGGCTTGCAATCCATCGTATTAAACCTTGAAGAAGACAACGTAGGTTTGGTATTGTTAGGTTCAGCTAAAGGCATAAAAGAAGGTGCTACGGTAAAACGTACCAACAAAATCGCATCTGTTCAAACAGGTGAAGGTATTATTGGTAGAGTAGTAAACACATTGGGCGAACCAATCGATGGTAAAGGTCCGATTACAGGTCAACTTTACGAAATGCCATTGGAAAGAAAAGCTCCAGGTGTTATCTACCGTCAGCCAGTTAACGAACCAATGCAAACAGGTATCAAAGCGATCGACGCGATGATTCCAATTGGTAGAGGTCAGCGTGAGTTGATCATTGGTGACCGTCAAACAGGTAAAACTACTGTTGCGATTGACACCATCATCAATCAAAAAGAATTTTTTGAAGCAGGACAACCTGTATTCTGTATATATGTAGCCATTGGACAAAAAGGTTCTACGGTTGCCAATACCTTAAAAACATTAGAAGACGCAGGCGCAATGGCTTACACAGTGATTGTTGCAGCAACAGCTTCAGATCCTGCAGCAATGCAGTTTTACGCCCCATTTACAGGTGCTGCCATCGGAGAATATTTCCGCGACACAGGTAGACCAGCATTGATTGTATTTGATGAATTATCAAAACAAGCAGTTGCTTACCGTGAGGTATCTTTATTATTAAGAAGACCACCGGGCCGTGAGGCTTACCCAGGTGATGTATTCTACTTGCACTCAAGATTACTGGAAAGAGCTGCTAAAGTAAACGCATCTGATTCTATTGCTGCTAGCATGAATGACCTTCCTGCTTCTATCAAAGGAATCGTTAAAGGTGGTGGTTCATTAACAGCATTGCCAATCATTGAAACACAAGCGGGTGACGTTTCTGCTTATATCCCTACGAACGTAATTTCTATTACCGACGGACAGATATTCTTGGAATCGAACTTATTTAATGCGGGTGTTAGACCAGCGATCAACGTAGGTATCTCTGTATCTCGTGTAGGTGGTAACGCGCAAATTAAATCAATGAAGAAAATTTCTGGTACATTAAAATTAGACCAAGCTCAATACCGCGAGTTAGAAGCGTTTGCGAAATTTGGTTCGGACTTAGATGCTACTACTAAAGGAGTTATCGACAAAGGTGCACGTAACGTGGAAATTTTGAAACAAGCGCAAAACTCTCCAATGACAGTGGAAAAACAAGCTGCTATCATCTTCGCGGGAACTAACGGTTTGTTATCAAAAGTACCTATTAACAAAGTGAAAGAATTTGAAGTAGAGTACTTAGGTATTTTAGATGCAACACATAAAGATGTTTTGGCTGCTATCAAAGCAGGTAAACTGACTGATGAAGTAGTTGAAACATTGACTACAGTTGCTAAACAATTGGCAGACAGATACGCATAATATAAAAAGAGTTTAATGTTCAAGGTTTAATGTTCAATGTTAGCATTGCACAAAACCTTGAACTTTGAACCTTGAACTTTGAACATGTTATATGGCTAATTTAAAGGAAACAAGAAGCAGAATTACATCGGTAAAATCTACGATGCAGATTACCAGCGCCATGAAAATGGTGTCGGCTGCAAAGTTGAAAAGAGCTCAAGATGCTATTACGCAAATGAGACCCTATGCTGAGAAGTTGCAAGAAATCTTGGCTAACGTTACTTCTGATGTTGAAGAGATTGAAGGTGGTGTTTTTTCGAAAGCTAGAGCAGTAAAAAAAGTGTTATTGATTCCGGTAACTTCTAACCGTGGATTGTGCGGTGGTTTCAATTCAAACATTTTGAAACTTACTGTAAATCTTTTAAAAACCGATTACGCCGAATTGAATGCTCAAGGCAATGTTGAAGTATTGGCCATTGGTAAAAAAGCTGCTGAGTACTTTAAAACTCGCGCTTCAGTAGTTGCAGCTCATACTGATATTTTCAATGCATTGAATTTTGACAATTCTGCTGCAATTGCCGAAGAAGTAATGGCTTACTTCGCAGATGGAAAATACGATGAAGTTCGTTTGATTTACAACAGCTTTAAAAATGCTGCAACGCAAATAGTAAACAACGAATTGTTCTTGCCAATCATACCAAGTGCAAACGCATCTGATAAAACAAACAACACCGATTATCTTTTCGATCCAAATAAAGAAGAAATCATCATCAATTTAATTCCTAAAGCTTTAAAAACACAATTTTACAAAGCTTTATTAGATTCAATGGCTGGCGAACATGGTGCGCGTATGACGGCAATGCATAAAGCTACCGACAACGCAAAATCTATGGCTCGCGATCTTACCTTACAATACAACAAAGCCCGTCAGGCTGCAATTACCAATGAAATTTTGGAAATCGTAGGTGGTGCCGAAGCATTGAAAAACTAAGAAAATAAAACACAAAGAAAAGCCTCGAGTAAAATTTACCCGAGGCTTTTTTATGCTCAAACCTCACTCCCACACACACTCTCTTCCTTCTAAAAACTCATATGTGATGAGGGATTGAGCGGTGTTCCATTCAGCCACAACTCAAAATGCAAATGCGGACCAGAAGAATCTTCTCCTGTATTACCAATGATGGCTATCACCTCACCAGCTTTGCAAAACTGTCCCTCTTTCTTTAGCATTGCCGAACAATGTTTGTACACTGAAATCAAATTATTTGAATGCTGTAAAACCAAAGTATTTCCTGTTTCTGCCGACCAAGTCGATAAAATAATTCTACCATTTAAAGTGGCTTTAACGGCCTCATTCTTTTGCGAAACAATGTCTACACCGTAATGCTTCTCTTGGTAATTAAAATGTTTAGAGACTAAACCGCGAAGCGGAGCATAAAAATAAAAGTTCTTGATCGCCTTCATTTGCTCTTCGGCAGGCATCAATACCGAAATATTGGCCGCATTCACTTCACCCCTAAGCGTATCATTCTTAGGAATCCACTCCTCTATTAAAGAATCTAAGTGCGTATAATATACTTCCTTACCCTTGAGCTCCTCTTCCAAAGCATCTGTTTTACGCGCATCATCCAATAAAATTTCTTTTTGGTGATCGCTTAAAAAACCAGGTACATATTGCTGCACAGGAGTATAGGCTAAAATAACAAAAGCCAAAGCAAAAATAACTAAGAAAATACCCAAAGAAACCAAAACAATACTTATCAACCGCGACTTAAAAAAAAGCACAGCACTTCCTGTTTGAGATTCTTCATGAACCAGCAAAACATGCTGTTTCTTAATTATCCCCAGTATTTTCTTACTTTTAACGCTTACCGGTTTTTTCAATTGCTGATTTATTTATCTTCAATAATAGAGAAATTTAAAATATTTTTACTCGTTTTTAGTTTATACCTCATTGAAAAGCACAAAATTTTATAGTATTCTATTGATTCTATTTTTGGCAAGTTGCAGCAAAGAACGCAATTCTCTAGTGAACCGAGGATACCATGCACTAACTGCTCGCTACAATGTTTATTTCAACGGCAACGAGAAACTTAAACAATCTGAACAAACACTATACACAGGCACTGTAGACGACTACCAGCAAATCATTTCTATTTTTCCCGATGGTAATGAAAGTTCGGCCAAAGAAGTGGCGTCTCTGTTAGATGTTAGTATTCAAAAAGCATCAAAAGGTATTGACCGCCATAGCATGCGCTTTAAATTAAAAAACAAGAAAGATGGAAAAACAGAGGAGAGAGAAGTAAATCCCTTCATCGACGATTGTTACCTTCTTTTAGGCAAATCATATTTCTACAAAAGAGAATTTAACAACGCCGCGAATACCTTTGAATATATTGCCAAAGAATACGACAAGAAAAAAATAAAATACGATGCCTTGATTTGGCTAACACGCGCCTACATTGCAGATGAAAAATACGAAGAAGCACGAAAAATAATTGATAAACTCGACAACGACGCCGAAATACCAAAAAAAAAGAAGGGCTATTATTTAGCCACCAAAGCACAATACTTTATTAAAACCAACGACAACAAAGAAGCAATTAAAGCTTTGAATGAAGCACTTACTATTAAAGCCAAAAAGAAATTAAAAACCAGGTGGTTTTATGTTTTGGCTCAATTGCAAAGCAAAGAAGGCAACAAAACAGAAGCTATAGCAGCGTATAAAAAGGTAGTGAGCGGTATTTGCACCTACGACATGCAGTTTAGCGCTGTAATAGAAATGACTAAGGCGCAAAGTGAAGGCAACAAATCAGATGATTTTACACGTTCATTGCTTAAAATGGCTAAAGAAGAAAAAAACAAAGAATACCTAGATGAAATTTACTACACCGTTGCTCAAATTTATCATCAAAATGGAGATGTAACTAAAGCCACCGAATATTACCTCTCAGCCGCTAACAAAAGTGTAAAAAACAAGAAACAAAAAGCATTAGCTTTCTTAGCTGTTGCCGACATCAACTTTACAAAAGCAAATTACCTCAATGCCGCTTCTTACTTCGATAGCTCGCTTACTGCTATGCCAGCAGATGATGCGCTTTATGAACCCACAGAAATCAAAAAAAACAACCTAAAAGATTTAGTTGTTCAAATAGAAATCATCAATACCCAAGATAGTTTGCTCACTTTGGCTAAAATGCCTGAAGAAGCACGTTTGAAAAAAATAGACAAAACAATCGCCCAATTCATACAGGAAGAAGACCGATTGAAAGAACAAGAATTATTAAGTGCTGATGCAGCGACCAAACAAAATACTATCAACCAAAGCGACCAAAGTGGCAAATGGTATTTTTACAATCCATCGCTAATAAGTGCTGGAAAGGCGAAGTTTGCTGCTTCTTGGGGACAAAGAAAATTAGAAGATAACTGGAGAAGGAAAAACAAAAACAGCGCTGCCTTTGGTTCAGAAGACGAAAGTGCAAGTGGCTCAAATACGCCTGAGGCAAGTGCAGATGTTAAAAAAACCAGAGAATATTACTTAAAAGATATTCCTAAAACAGAACAAGAAATTGCGGCATCAGAAGAAAAACTTGGCCATGCCTATTTTGCCTTAGGCACCTTGTACAAAGACAAGATGGACGACAGTAAATCATCTATTGTTACTTTTGAGGAAATGAATAGTAAGCTGCCTGGCAACAAAAACGAGTTGAAATCATACTATTTATTATATCGCATGAACTTGGCGGCAAAGAATGCTACAAGAGCCAATTATTACAAAAATTTAATTGAAACAAAATATCCGTCAAGCGAATACTTGCGACTCATCAACAACCCCAACGCTGCAAAAGAAGATGAAGCGAAAGAGAAAGCCTTGAGTGCGCAATACGAGCAATTGTTTAATGAATATAAAAAAGGAAATTATGCTTTCGTGAAAGAGCAAAGTGCATCTTTAATAAATGATAATCCCAAAGGAATCATCACACCACAGCTTGCACTACTAAATGCATTTAGCGTAGGTAAAACCGATGGAGCTGCAGCCTTTACACAGGCTTTAACAAAAGTGAAAACAAGCTATGCTGGCTCTGACGCCGCTACCGCTGCCCAAGACATTTTGAGCAAAGACGATAAAAAACCTGCACTACCTTCTGTAGAAAAAGACAGTGCAAAAGAAGAAGCATTTGAGGTGAAAGAAGAGGCTTTCTATTTTGTGCTTATCGCCAATGAAAAAGACAACAATATACCTGCTTTGCAAAAAGCTGTATCCGATTTTTCCACCAAATACTACAGTGCTGAAAATCTTCAAATGCAAACAGTAATATGGAGCGAAAATGAAAAAGTAATTATCGTAAAATCCTTTGCCAAAGCTGATAAAGCCATCGACTTCTATTCTACCATTCCTGAAAAGGTTTTGACTAAATTTCCTAAAGCAGGCAACAACTATTTCCCTATTTCTGTAAGCAATTACGCTAAGTTGTTTAAGGATAAAAATGTGGAGGAGTATAAAGCGTTTTTTGAGAATTCGTATTAATTTTAAGGCCATTACTGTCTTCGTAGAGACAGCTTGAAGCTGTCTTAAAAAGATTACTTTCCTTTGCCAAAACCCAGTTCTTCATTGCGAAATCCGTCAGCTGACGGATTTCGCAATGAAGAACTGGGTAAGGAGTCGAAATTTTTTCTGTTTTAAGTCAGCTTCAAGCTGTCTCTACGAAGACAATTATTATTTCTTCTTTGCCTTAAACCTCTCCTCATTCAACATCATTGCTTCTTGCAAAATTTCCATCAATATTTGTTCATCAATCTCATCTACTTTTTGGTACACCAAGGAGCGAACAATTTTTCTTTCATCATTGGTTAAAGCACCTTGTTCGTTAGATAATTCGTTGCCGCGCCAAAAGCCTACTTCTACTCCTCGCTTGCCGTGGGCGATATAACACAACATACCAAAATGCTTGAAAAAAGGGATGGTGTAAGCAATTTTCTCTTCAATAAAAGGAGATGAATTTAAAATGATTTCGCGCAAAACGCACAATGTTTCACGATACTTTTCGGGTGCATCTTCAATGTATTTTTCAGATGCGGTCATACTAAATCAGTTTCCCAAAAGCCGATAATATTTCTTTGTATCGAGCTGGTGCCTTTTGCAATTCATCCACAAAAATATATTCATCGGCCATGTGCGAGCGGGCGCTATCGCCCGGACCGATTTTCACACTAATACACGGCATTAAAGATTGATCGCTGGTGGTAGGTGAACCGTAGGTTGGAATATTCAACTGTTCTGCGACTTTAAATAAGGGATGGCCTGCTGGCAAGCCCGATGAATTCAATCGCGTAGAACGCGCAGAAACTTCACACAATACGCTTTCTTTAATAAGTTGAAGCAATTCCTCATTTGCATATGTATCGGGCACTCGAACGTCTACCACGAATTTGCATTCTGCTGGAACAACATTGTGCTGACTCCCCGCTTCAATAACAGTAACACTCATTTTCACTGGTCCGAGAACCTCACTCACCTTTGGAAACTGATGGGTTTTAAACCATTTGATATCTTTCAATGCTTCGTAAATAGCGTTGATTCCTTCGTTGCGCGCAGCATGGCCGGCCTTACCTTTCGCCACACAATCCAACACCATCAATCCACGCTCGGCAACCGCTAACTCCATTTTGGTAGGTTCACCAACAATCGCGAAGTCAATTCTTGGCAACGATGGCCACAAAGCAGCAATTCCATTTTTACCAGATATCTCCTCTTCGGCAGTAGCAGCAAAAACCAAATTGAAAGGTAAGTTTTCAGCATACAGTTCGCAGAATACAGTCATGAGAGAGATAAGCGGACCGCCAGCATCATTGCTACCCAAACCATACAACTTTCCATCTATCACCTCAGCCACATGCGGTTCGCGCGTGTAACCCTTATGAGGCTTCACAGTGTCGGTATGCGAATTCAACAAAATGGTGAATTTATCTTCACTAAAATGTTGATTCACGCACCACAAATTATTAAGGTGTTTATTGGTAACGATACCTTGATCGTTCAACACTTTCTCAAGGTAAGTTACACGCAAATTCTCCTCGCCACTAAAGGCAGGAATTTGAATTAAGTCGCTTAAAATTTGAAGAGGATTCATGAGGGAAAGTTAAATATTTTTAGCGCACGATATTTAACAATGGTCAACTAGTTTATGAGAAATCAGCAGATACAGAAAAGAATTATCCCCTATTTTTATACAATGTAGTAGTTATAGACGACGAAGCAATATAAAAATTTTCGACTTATTTTCACGCGAACAAAACATAACTATCTGTAAACTGTCTCGTCCTTGTTCCTTAAGTTGACGGCTATGCCGTCCGTCCCTAGTTCTTTACAAACAAATAATCTGTCCCTTCTTTTGTTTAAACCATAGAAATCGGGGCGAGGCATGTAATTATTACTTTTATTTTAACGTTAAAACATAAATTAGAGTGATTATTAAAACGAGCGACCCAACAGCCGACCCTATATCTTTATTTGCCATTCCACTTCCTTTAAACTTTTCTGGGTTCTCGCAAAGTTTGGCATTATTGATATAATTCCTGTAGAATTTTTGAAGATTTGCTTTATTCTTCTTGTTCAAGTTACCTTCGATAAAATATTTATCACCAGAAAGTTTTAGTTCTACTTTGCTTGCGTTCATTATTTGTTCATACTCTTGCTTAGTCACAGAATAATAAGCCCGCTCTTGGATCCGACCTGCAGAAGTCACTTCTCGATCCCCTCTGCTGCCCGCTCCACTGAGTCTAATTTTATTAGTGTCAGCTAAAATAGTAAGTGAATTACCTTTCTCAATAAATATCCACTCACTGGCGTAATAGCCTATCTCGAAAGCAAGTGTGCTCGTACTATCCCTAATCACATTTCTAACATTTAATTCTACTACCTGTCCAGTAGTTAACTGGATTTGATTATCTAATAATTCAAATTTTGAATAATCATCAAACTTGTCGTGATGAACTTTTACGTAATAATTTAAAGAAGAACATCCACTTAAGATAAATGCCGCCAGCACGATAAAAAGTAATGATTTTTTCATAATTGTTGATTTTTTAATTTGGAGTGAATATATATTAAATTCTCCATATATGGAGAATATATATTTTCTACATATCTCCATTTTAGGAGAATGAAAGAGGTCGTAAATAAAGGTAGCTCTAAGAAACCTCGAAGGATTCTAAAAACTAAAGAGAGAAACGAATTCAATAAAAAAATTGGAGATTATATAAAGTTGAAAAGAGAAGCCGCAGGCTTAACTCAAACAGAATTAGCAGATAAGCTTTATGATGGTCAAATGGAACCTAAAGGATTGTGGAAAATCGAAAACGGATTGTATACACCCAATATGTACATCATTGCCGAAATAGCAAAAGTTTTAAATGTTTCTTTGTCGGACTTCTTATCTGATTTCAATCATTAAATTCTGGTAAATCAATCATGTTGATGGAAAGAAAAATAGAATATCGCGAATAATTTAAGGGTGATCAACAACAAAAAATTCTAGTATTTTCGACCTGTTCTCACTCGAATAAAATTCAACTAATTGTAAACAAAGTTGTTATGGCTGTTTAGTTTGATACAAAAGCAATAATGTGTCGTTAGCAATGTTGAGAAAATCAACGACATTAAAATATTAAATGCCAGAGTTCCCTTGCTGAAAGTGTAGGTTTTGGCCGTTTTCTCTAGGAGGAAATATCGCGCCCATTTCTTCTGAATCCCTTTATTTATTTGGACTCTTTCAGGATAAAATGTCGATTATTATCCTTCATTGCACTTACCTTAAACCTCCAATATCTGAATGCTGCTTTCGAGAGCCTACTCTGAAGGCGGCAACAACATTCTGTAGAGAGGCATTATTGGTTCTCCTCCATATAGAACTCGAGAAAGAACAACTTTGTTTGAGGCGGAAAATTGTGTTTGTCATTGATTCCATTATGAGCCCATTAAAACATAGCTAGTTCCTGCTACATTTAGAAAAAATGGAAGACCAAAAAAAGAAAATAAATGAATGGAAAAGTTACGTCTGTCAACTGTTTCTTCGCATTAATTCACATCGTAGTTCACAAGATGAATCACATACTAATTCACTAGGGCCTTCACGATAGCACACACATATATATTACAGGTGAATTAGGATTTCGTTTGACTCCGCAGCGAAATTTCGTACTTTTATTAAAGCCAGTAGTTCTTTTCTTAGGCTAATTATTAAAAATATGAGAGCGTAAGCTTTTATTCTTGTAGAAGAAAACCGCGAATTTTTAGATACACAAGAATAGGTTTCTGCCTCACGTCGATAAAGGCGTGGGCTGGACTTATTTGTGTGTCGGGTGCTTCGCGGTACCTCTTCTACCGATAAGCTCTAGTGCCACGCCCTCTCGTTTTATAAACCTCCATTTGGTGCTGATGGAAACGTGTAAACCATGATTTCTACTAAACAAAAAGTAATCTTAATACTATTATTATTAATCCCTCTCGCTGTTTTTATGTTCATTAAGAAAAACAACAATAATGGATATCGAGGAAATAATAGTTTTGGAATTGATGTAAAGCTCAATAAAATTGATTTTAATGCTTTGAAAAAATCACCCGATAAATATCTTCAATACCTAGAGAAAATTGACCCGAATGAATTTACCAATCGAGTTGGGAAATCTAATCTTGAAGTAATAAAAGACTATGCATACGAGGAATTTTGGCCTGAGTTTAGAAATAAAATCAACGAAGATTATTCAGCAGAATTTGAATTAGATCGTATCCCAAAACTTGAAATTGGGAAACTAAAAAAAGATGAAAAAGAAAAAATTCAAAAACTACAATATAAAGCTATTCTGCTTGGCGCTATAATACATTCAAATTCTTCATTCTTACAAGAACAATACCTCAGCCCTACCTTCCTTAATCGCTAAAATTAATTTCAAACAATTAAACATTCAAAAATGAAAAAAGATATTCCACTAAAAATTACCGGAATAATTATAGTAATTAGCTGCTTTCTGCCGTGGTACAGCTTTGGTTTTATTACTGAAACGGGAATATTCACAGCTGAAGGAATTGGTGCACTGATTCTCGGCCTATATTTAATACTTTCCACCCAAGTAGAAAACTATATGAAATCCAAAAAACCTACTCTAGATTTCATTGTTTGCGGCTTACTTTTGAGCATTGCGGGTTTTACTCTATACAAGGCTAATTCCTTGAATCAATTATGGGTTCCCTCTATAATTGAACTTTCTGAGGCATTAAATAATAAAACCGATATTGAAATCCCATTTAGTGAAAATTCAGAATGGCTGCATCAATTTAAAGTACCCATTACATCTTTCTTTGGAATCGGTACTTGGCTATTCTATTTTGGGATTTTTTGTACAGGAATAAGTGTGCTGCCATCAGAGAAAAAATAATTTATAATCTAAATAAATATGAAAAAGTCAATTCTGCTTCTACTCAGCATAGTTCTATTCTCTTGCTCACAAACCACTTCTACTAAAAAAGAACAAACAACTGACCTTAAAAAGCAAAATCTCATTGGAATAGTTCGATCAATAACGGAATATCGTTATAAAGGCATAGAAGATTTTGGAGCTATCAAAAAAGGAGAACTTAATGTTATTATTACAACTCAGTACAATCAAAATGGTGATGAAACTGAAAGAATATGTATTAATGCCGACGGAAGCCTTAAGTCCAAAATAATTTCCAAGTATGATGACGAGGGCAATAAAGTAAAATTGACATTCTACAATTCCAGAGACAGCATTGAAGGTAAAATCATTTGGACTTATGATAGTAGTAATAAGTTAATAGAGAAAATTGATTCCACCGATTTCTTCATTGGAAAAGCAATCTACAAATATGATGAAAAGCACAATCTAACAAGCAAAAGTGTTTATGATTCAAATGGTAGCTTGGAAAAAAGCACAGAATACACTTATGATAAAAGCAGCAATATTATTGAGGAAAAGGAATATGGTTTCAATAGAACTTTGTCGGCGGTATATACTTTTGAATATGATAACAATAGAAACATAGTAGAAAAAAAAGAATATGATGCTGATGGAAATTTAGAAATCACAGACACATACGAATATGACAGCCAAAACAATAAAATCCAAGAAGAAGGATTCGTAGAAGTAGGACAAACAAAACATAGTCTTTCAATCAGGCATTCCTACAAATATGACCACCAAAATAATATCTTAAAAGATGAACTATACATCCCGATGAATAATAAATCGGAAGATAAAACCTACCAATACAATAATTTCGATAAAAATCACAATTGGGTATCCCGAACAGAATATCTTGAGGAATCAAAAAAATTCGCCACGACTGGTAAATCTATCATGTTGATGGAAAGAAAAATAGAATATGGAGAATAACTAAGGAGTTTTAGACAAAAAACCATCCAAGTATTTTCGACATTATTTCACTCGAACAAAAAACAACTAGCTGTAAAAGAGGTTGTTATGATTGTTTAGTCTAATGCAAAAGAAATAATCTATCGAAAGCAATGTTGAAAAAGCCAACTACATTAAAATATAAAAACTAGAGTTCTCTAGCTGAAAGTATAGGTTTTTGCCGTTTTATCGAATGGGAAATATCACAATTTCATTCTTCCAAAACCCTTGACAAGTAAGGACTTCTTCGAGAAAAAATAATTGAATTTTTGGGCTTGATTACCCCTATCACAGACCTCAATAATTGAATGCCGTCTTCGGGGGCCTAATGTAAAAGCCGTCTTCTTGCCGTATAGAGGAGCATTTTCGCTTACATCCCAATAGAATTATGAGAAAGCACAACTTTATGTGAGGCGGCAAAACAGATATTTTAAAATTTTCGCGCTACTGGTCATACAGCAAGTATTAAACAGATGAGGATTAAAAGGAAATAAGGGGCGGGGTCATTTGAATGGGTAATAGGAACTGTTATTTATAACAACGGGTTTTCCCGCCTTTACAAAAATGATAACGCTAATCACCGATTAAAAATAACAAGGTCCGATTGATTGATATAAAGCCCCCTATCATGAGTATATGTTAAGGTAATCTTTAGAAAGGGAAGATGTTTTGAGGTGGTTTGATATGCAAATCGTATGCAAATAAAAACAGGAGCTCAGATTTATATCTCTGAAACTCCTGTTCTCATTGCTCTCCCTCTTGGACTTGAACCAAGGACCCTCTGATTAATCCCGAGGTTCGGGACTCTAACCAGCTGAGCTAAGGAAGAAATAGGATTTATTTCAATGCATCCGCCAGCATTAAACTTCTGAAATCCTCAGACGAAATCAATTGTTTGATGAAATTTCTACTCTTTTGCTTTTTGATGTACTTCTCTACTTTCATTGCTGATGCTCTTTCTTCACCTACAGCAAAGTAACATGAAAGCTCCCAAGGCAAATATTTCGAAGTGTATGTGCTTCGTGTTGGATTGTTGTGTTCTTCTATGCGACGAGCAACATCATTCGTTTGTCCAACATAATAATTGTCGCCCACTGCCGAATAAAGAATATAGATATAGTAGGTCATATAAAACAAAAAAGTCCTTCCGATTTTACTCGAAAGGACTTCTGCTCTCCCTCTTGGACTTGAACCAAGGACCCTCTGATTAACAGTCAGATGCTCTAACCAGCTGAGCTAAGGAAGAAAGTATCATTAAAATTTCCTCTTGGACTTAACCAAGCACTCTTCTGATTAATCCCGAGATTCGGGACTCTAACCAGCTGAGCTAAGGAAGAAAATATCACTAAAATTTCCCTCTTGGACTTGAACCAAGGACCCTCTGATTAATCCCGAGATTCGGGACTCTAACCAGCTGAGCTAAGGAAAAAAATATCATTAAATTTCCTCTTGGACTTAACCAAGCACCCTTCTGATTAATCCCGAGATTCGGGACTCTAACCAGCTGAGCTAAGGAAGAATTTATCTTAATTTTACTGTTTCAAAAGAACTAGTTCCGAAAAACGGAGTGCAATAATAGTTCAAAGTTTGGAATTATGCAATATATTAGCGCCAACAAACACAAAAAAATTTAAAATGAGCTTAGTTATCGTTGGAACAGTTGCCTTTGACGCAATAGAAACTCCATTTGGAAAAACAGATAAAATCGTTGGTGGATCAGCAACTTACGTGGGTTTGTCGGCTGCAAAACTCGGCCAAAAACCAAAACTAATTGCTGTTGTAGGAGATGATTTTCCTCAAACAGCGATTGACATGTTAAAACAAAATAATTTCGATTTAGAAGGATTAGAGGTTAAAAAAGGAGAAAAAACTTTCTTTTGGTCGGGAAAATATCATTTCGATATGAACTCGCGCGATACTTTAGTTACTGAATTAAATGTATTGGCTGGTTTCGACCCTGAAATGCCGGCATCATACCAAGATTGCGAATACTTAATGTTAGGAAATTTAGCTCCTGCCATTCAACAAAAAGTAATTAAAAGTATGACTAAGCGGCCGAAATTAATCGTTATGGATACGATGAACTTTTGGATGGATATCGCTTTAGAAGAATTGAAACAAACCATTTCTATGGTTGATGTTGTTACTGTGAATGACGAAGAAGCTCGTCAGTTAACTGGTGAATATTCATTGATTAACGCAGCCCACAAAATTTTAACAATGGGTCCGCAATTCCTTATCATTAAAAAAGGAGAGCACGGTGCATTGTTGTTCGATAAAGAAAGAATGTTCTTCGCTCCTGCTTTGCCACTAGCTGATGTTGTTGACCCAACTGGTGCTGGAGATACTTTTGCCGGCGGATTCATTGGCTATATTGCTAAAACTGGAGACATCTCTTTCGATAATTTCAAACGTGCTGTAATTTATGGTTCAGCCTTAGCTTCTTTCTGTGTGCAAGATTTTGGAACAAAAAAAATGGAAACATTGACTTACAGTGAGGTTCACGACAGGATTGACAAGTTTGTTAATTTAACAAGATTTGAATTAGAAGCGGTAGCTTATTAATATCATACATGAAAAAGCCCCAAGCATTAATTTGTTTGGGGCTTTTTCTATTTTAGCAGCATGATGACCATTAGCCTTGAAGCAAAAACACTTGAACTAAAATTCACTTGGAAGATCGCGCGCAACGCATCGGATTTTAAAAGAAATTTTTTTATTAAAATTTGCGATGGCGATTTCGAAGCTATGGGAGAAGCCGCCCCCAACGTGCGTTACGGAGAAAGTGCAGAATTAATTATAGTGCAATTTGAGCAACTACAAAATGCTGGATTATCGCAAATAGAAGATGTTGAAACACTTCATTCACTCTTTCAAAAAATTAGCACATGCAATTCTTTACGCTTTGGTATTGAGTCGGCTTTCATCAATTTTTGGAGCAGAAATGAGGTAGAAAAATATTTGGCAATTTCTAAAGCCAAGGAAATATCAACCGCCTTTACCATGCCTATCATGCCCATTGGGGAAATGTGCGAGTTCTACAAAAAGCACGATTTGCAGCGGTTCAAATTTGTTAAACTTAAAATCAATGCAGAAAACGGTATAGATGCCTTGAAAGAAATCTCAAAAGTATCTAAACAACAAATAATGATTGATGGAAATGAAGCTTTTCAAAATCCCGATGAAGTTCTTACATATATTGAGTTCATTGAGAAATACCCTATCGCTTTTCTAGAGCAACCTATGCCTTCTTCTAAAATTGAAGAATACAAGCATCTTAAACCCAAAAGTTCGGTATTGCTAATGGGCGACGAATCGATTACCGATAATCCCGATATGGACTCCATTGCCCAACAGTTTCATGGTGTAAACATGAAGCTGCAAAAAGCAGGAGGCTATGTGAACGGTTTGCGCATTATAAACGAAGCAAGAAAAAGAAATTTAAAAACCATGATAGGTTGTATGGTAGAAACAAGCGTAGGTATTGGCAGTGCTATGCATCTTTGTGCCAATATCGATTTTATCGACCTTGATGGATTTTTAATTTTAAAAGAAGAGCCTTTTAAACAGATAAAAGAAAGAAATGGCGCTTTATTTTTTTCAAGAGATTAATAGATAATTCGATAATCATGAGCTCATTGCTATGAAAAATAAAATAAACATCGTATTGCTCTTGGTATTCATAAGCGCAACAACCAGCGCTCAAATGAACATAGTGAAAATGCACACAGGAAACTTCTTTCCTTCGCGTTTCAAATTTCAATACGAAAGAAAATTAAGTGAAAAGCTAAGTACTGGAGCCATTGGTTCTTTCTTTATGAATAGATACTTAGGCTATAGAATAGAGCCTTACTCAAGGATTTACTTAGGCAGCAACTCAACTACTTTTGATGGCTTATTTTTTCAGCTAAAAGGGCATTACACTTATGTAACCGATAAAACTCCAGAACGTGAAATAATTAATGAATATGGTTTATCAATGTCTCTTGGATACCAAGCTTTAACTTCATCGGGGATAACTTTTGATGCTTTTATTGGTCCGAGATTTTCACAAAAAAGTTACCCGTCTAAGTCAGAATCATCCGAATTGTTCAAATTGCTCTATTGCTTGCCTCTAGAAATGGGCATCGCTGTAGGCTATGCATTTTAAGTGTTTACAACTTCGAAATAAAATCTGTAATAGAGCCCTCTTCTTTAATGCCTAATTTCTCTTTTAGTCTATACTTTCGCTTCTCAACTCCACTAATAGAAATACTTAATAAATCGGCAATCTCCTTGTTCGATTTATTCATGCGAATGTAAGAGCACATTAGCAAAGTAGATTCATTCATTTTGGGGTCGAGTTGCTTCAATTTCTGAAAGAAATTATCGTTGGTCTTATCAAAATGCATTTGAAATTTCTCCCAGTTTTCTGCTTCCTTATCTTCCACCCCAATAGAGCGAACCAAGCTTTTCAATTCGCTATTACTTGCATCATCCTTCATGTTTTTAGAGATGTTGCTTAACTGCGTTTTCAGGAAAGACAAAAACTGCTTTTTCTGGGTAAAGGTGAGGGCCAAAAAAGCCATTTCATCGTTCTTGCGCTGCAGTGCAACTTCTAACATTTCATTTTTATGCAATGCCTCCTTACTTTGAATTTCCTTTATTTTCTCCAATTCCATTTTTTCTCTTTGCACCTTAAATCGTTGTTGCACTCTCCTTCTAATCAATACTGCCAATGCAAAGGTGAATAATATATAAAATAAGTATGCCCAAATGGTGCGGTACCAAGGAGGAAGTACAGTGAATACCAATACCCCAGCATCAAACATTTTCCCATTTAATTCGGCTTGAACTTTAAAGGTGTACTCTCCTTCGGGAAGGTTGGTATATTCCTTAAAAGAGTTCGTTGATTCATCTTTCCAAACAAAAGAATTATTGGTTGAAGTCAATTGGGTATGATAAATAATTTTAGAATTTACCCCAAAAACAGGCAATGCAAAATTAAATGCCAAACTGTTCTGCTGGTAAGAATAAGTTAAAGCAGCGTTTAGGCCCATCAACATGGTAGAATCGTTTTCGGTATTGAGTAATTTAACTTGACGAATCAAGCATTTCGGACCCTTTACCCCTGCACTTTTACTTGGGTTGAAAAGCGCAAATCCTAGTTGTGTTGCAATTAAATATTCGTTACTAGAAATTTTACCAACGTATTCGGCGCTGCCTACCAACTTGTCTTTCACATTCGCAGAAGCTACTGCACTTAGCACGTATTTACCTTTTCTAAGTTCTATAAAGGCAGGGCGCTCATTCAATATAATATAAAGTTCATTTAGACTTCCTTCCACCATGCGTAAACGTTTGATAGGATTAGTAAAAAGACTAAACTCTTCATCTAAAACCAACTCATCTTTTTCGTTTATCATGTAAATACCTCCATCTGAAGAGACCTTTAAATCATGATTTACTTTCACGATATCATTGAAGTAGCCGGCATAAAAATGATACTTGTCGGCATAATTTTCTACTTTCATAGCTTTCGTAAATTCGCTATTGAGTTCTATTCTGTACAAGGCGGCTACCCCTTGAACCAACCATAAAACACCTTTATCATCAATTTCAAACATTCTGCACGACTCAGCAAAACCGGCAATGGCATTTCTAAAAACCCAATGTCCTTTTCTAAAAGCATACACACTTAAATCGGCATAAGTACCACAAATTAAAAGAGAATCAACACCAGGTATTTGCTTGAAAGTCCAACCACCATAATATTTCGCCTTCGATATTTTCTTTGCTTTTATTCCATTTACCTCATAAACATTGCTTTCGTCGGAACAGATAAGTTTACCACTCATCACCTTCATATCGTTGATGATTAAACCGATGCCATCTACTTTCTTAAAATCGCCATTTCTGTTTTTGCTCCATCCAGATAAATAATACATCCCTTGCGAAGTGCCTAAATATAGGGTATCGTTAAGCAAAACAGAAGAATAACCCATACCCTCTACACCTTGAATTTCATTGATGTAACCAAAAGGCGAATTCCATTTAATTAGGGCGATACCATTGTTTAGAGAGGCCCATAAGGAGCCTTTACTATCTTTATAAATCTCATTAACAAAGTTGTTTTTAAGTCCGATCTTCTTATCTAAAACTTCCAACACCCTACCTTCCATATCACATATTAAAATACCATTCAATTCGGTAGAAACAGCCACGGTTCTATCGTTCAGCAATTCGGCATCAGTCGCCAACATATTTAAGCTACGCTTAACAAAAAGACCATCTTTAATGGTACAAAAACCATCTTTCTGAATAATTAAATAAGTATTGTCAAATTTCTTTACCACACCAACGATAGATGAAGTATCGGCCAATTGCTTCTTCATAAAAAGAGGCTGATATTTCCCTTCCATTATTTTACCCAAACCTCTGTAGTCGTTGTACACAAAAAGCTCATCGTCTACAACACCCACAAAACCAAACTCACTTAACTCTCCACTAGGTCTTTTATCGGGTAAAATAACTTGCACTTTTTTTCCATCATAAACATAAATACAATTGGAAGAAGAGAAATATATCTTTTGGCGGTAGTAGGCTACATCATAAATAATATTGGGATGATTGAAGGGTTTAGGCGCCAAATTCTTAAGCGAAACAAAAGTTGTTTTTCCTTTTACATCTTTCTCTAAGAAACCAAAATCTTCAAAGGCACCCAAATAAATCTTTCCTTTTTCATCGCGGGTAAAACAAGTGGGACTATGATCAAATACAGAAATAGAACGCCAGCTATTGCCATCAAATTCCAATACAGAGTAGGCATTGGCAAAATGCATCATGCCAGATGTATCTTCTATTGCCGCATAGTTAATAGAGTGGCCTTGGTAATCATCGGTCGTATAATGATGAATTTCAGGCAAGGTAGCTCTTACAAAAAATGGAAGCAATAGTAAAAACAGAGTTATTTTTTTCATAGCGAAAGCTTATAGCCCTAAAATAGCAAGTTAATTTATTGAAATCAAATTGTGTCCTTTATTTATTAATTTGATTTTCAGCATATTAAATAATACAGTCCCGTATTTGTCCGGTCACATTTTAAAATCCGTCCGGTGCTTGTCACCCCTGTTTACTGCCACACAACAAACAATAGGCTTAATTTTGTTGTAAGAAAAGTAGATTGAATCCCCCCATGAATGGACGGTCTCTTCCCAAGAGCCGTCCATTTTTTAAAAAATTGAATTTTATACAACAGTGTTTTCTCGATAGTTTATATATAATAGGTTAAAGGAGGCTGATGCTCATCAGCCTCCTTTTTTTGACTTATATCTTCAGAAAATCATATCTTTACTCCTATTGCTCCCCACTTATCAATGGCACTGAATTACAAAAAAAATGCATTATATATTTTCGTTGTTGGCTTTTTGCTTTCAACAATAGCCTTTTTCTTTAGGGAACAAAAACTTGATGTATTTCCACATAACAATTCTTTCAAAGTGGCTTATTATACCGACAGCTCTGAAGGTGGAAACTCAGCATTAGATTTAAAAATAGATTCGGGAAAATTTGCTTCCATGAATTATACCTTGGGCAACAAATTAGAATACCCTTTTTTAGGAATGTATTTTCAGAACAAAGTAGATAGCAATTACCTCGATATTAGTAATTATGAAGCATTGGTGATTAACATAAAAGCCAATAAAGCGACCATGATTCCTATCAACATTAGCGTATTTTGCGATGGGACTTCTCAATACGGAAAACCTAATTCGTACGTGAGCCATATTTACGACTTAAAAGACGAAAAAATAAATGGTGAATATGAGATTTCGTTAGATAAATTTTCCATTCCCGAATGGTGGTACACCGAGAATGCCATAGAAAATAGTGGCAAATTGAAATGCACTTTAGAGAAAATGCAATCGATAAATATTGAACAAGGAGTGAACGCAAAAGCTGGAGTGGGCGATAATATTACCGTATATGAGCTGTATCTCAAGAAAACCAATTTTTACTACCTGTATTTGCTGTTGTTTACCATCTCCTTGGTAAGTGCAGCACTAATTATAGATTATGTAAAACGTAAAAAAACGGTATTTGTACCTTACCAAACTACACCCGAAATACACAGTGGGAATGATGTTTTAGAAAACAAAGTATTCGACTATATCGCGAACCATTATTCAAATCCCGATTTATCTCTTTCTACCATTAATGCAGATACGGGTTTGGCAGAAAATAAAATTTCTGCCATCATTAAAGTAAAATACAACCAATCTTTTAAGCAATACATCAACAATATTAGAATGACCGAAGCCAAGCGACTTTTAAAAGAAAGCGAAGGCACCATTTCTGAAATTGCTTACTCTGTGGGCTACAACAACGTAACGCATTTCAATCGTGTTTTTAAAACAGAAACAGGCATCGCTCCTGGTGATTTCAGAAAAGGAGAAAACTCAAATGCCGATGCAGTAAAATAATACCAAATGAAAATTCTAGCTGTCATTCCCTCTCGTTTTGCCTCTACTCGCTTTCCAGGAAAACCATTGATCGATATCAAGGGGAAAACAATGATTCAACGTGTGTTTGAGCAAGCAAAACAATGTAAGAGTTTTGCCGATGTGATAGTGGCCACCGATGACGAAAGAATTTACAATCATGTGATAGAATTTGGCGGCAAAGCAATGATGACCAGCGAAAAGCATCCTTCGGGTACCGACCGCTGTGCCGAGGTTCTTAGCAAGATCGATCAAAAATATGATGCAGTAGTGAACGTTCAAGGTGATGAGCCTTTTATTCAGCCCGAGCAATTAGAGCAACTCATTGAATGCTTCAAGAATCCGAAAACACAAATTGCAACTTTGGTAAAAAAAATAGATTCTACCGATGATTTGTTAAACATCAATTTACCAAAGGTGATTTTCAATAAAGAGATGAAGGCTTTGTATTTTTCGCGCTTGCCCATACCCGGACAAAAATCGGTGGATACAGAAGAGTGGGTGAAAAACCATCAGTATTACCGCCATATTGGCTTGTATGGCTACCGCGCTCAAACACTCAAAGAAATAACCCTACTTCCCCCTTCTCCCCTAGAAAACATTGAGTCTTTAGAGCAATTGCGTTGGTTAGAAGCTGGCTACACCATCACCGTTAGCGTAACTGAATTTGAATCGATTGGCATTGACACACCTAATGATTTAAACAAAATCAACTGACTATAATCAGTTTCCCTATTGACAATAGTATGACAGACACCAGCGCTGTGTTGTTGATATTTGCTTCGAATAATTAGCATTGGCGAGCAAGTGAGGGCATTAAAAATAATAGCATTTACACACAAAACAACCGATATCAGCAGTATCGGCATGTTGCATTTAGATGATTCTCAAAGAGATGCGCGTCTAAAGCACTTGGTAAACCTTAGCGGCGTTGATGAATTAATGTACCTTTCCACTTGTAACCGAGTGGAATTTGTTTTTGTATCCAAAGAAGAAATTAGTAATTCTTTCCTTCACAAATTCTTTAGCGCATTTAATCCATCAGCCGATATCGAGTGGATGGAAAAAAATTGCGCTTTCTATGAAGGCGAAGAGGCATTAAAACATCTTTTTCACTTGGCTTCTTCTCTCGATTCATTGGTTATTGGCGAAAGAGAAATTATCACGCAGGTGCGCAACGCTTACGAAGAATGTGCTCAATTAAATTTAACGGGTGATACTATTCGCTTGGCTATCAAGCACACCATTCAAGCAGCAAAAGAAGTTTACACTAAAACCGATATTGCTAAGAATCCGGTTTCAGTAGTTTCTTTGGCCTACAGAACTTTACGCGAATTCAATCTTAAAAATAACGCCCGCTTCATCATCATTGGCGCTGGCGAAACCAATACCAACATGGCCAAATTCTTAAGCAAACATGGCTTCGAGAATTTTGCTATTTACAATCGTACTTTATCAAAGGCTGAAAAATTAGCAGAACAACTGAAAGGGAAAGCTTTTTCTTTAGATGAATTGCAAAATAGAACTGAAGGTTTCGATGTATTGATTACCTGCACGGGTTCTGAGGAACCTATTGTTAAAACCGACTTATACCAAAAGCTTTTAGCAGGCGAAAACAATAAAAAAATTGTTATCGATTTAGCCTTACCAGCCGATCTTGACGCTGAGGTTTTAAAGCAATTTGCCATTCATTACATAGGTATTGAAAGCTTAAAGCAAAAAGCCGAAGAGAACATGCGCAAAAGAGAAAAAGAACTTTCTTTGTGCCACGATATCATCAACAGCAACTGCATAGAGTTTCAAGATATTTTTGCCGAACGTCAAGTCGTTAAAGCCATGCATGAAGTACCTCAAAAAGTAAAAGAAATTCGTCAACACGCCGTTGAAAATGTTTTTGCAAAAGACATCGAATCACTCGACGAACATTCAAAAGAAGTATTAGAAAAAGTGCTGGCTTACATGGAGAAAAAATACATCAGCGGTCCGATGATCATGGCCAAAGAAATCCTACTGAATAAAACGAACTAAATTGAGCCCAGCTAAAATCATTACCATAGGTTCTCGCGGCAGCGACCTTGCACTATGGCAAGCCTACCACGTTAAGGCACAACTAGAATCTCTCGGACAAACAGTGGAGCTTAAAATCATAAAAACCAAAGGTGATCAAATCCAAAATCTAAGCTTCGATAAAATTGAAGGAAAAGGATTTTTCACCAAAGAAATAGAAGAAGAATTGTTGGCTGGAACCATTGATTTGGCCGTGCATTCACATAAAGATTTAGAAACAGAACAACCAGCAGGATTAAAAATTGCTTGCGTCTCCAAACGCGAAGACCCTGCAGATATCTTGCTCATTCGTAAATCGCATTTCGAGCCTTCGAAAAATTTATCTCTTAAAGAAAATGCCATCGTTGGCACTTCCTCAGCACGCAGAAAATCGCAACTTTTAGCATTCAGAAATGATTTGTTAATTAATGATTTGCGCGGAAATGTTCCCACAAGAATTCAAAAATTACGCGATGGAAAATACGATGCTATTGTTCTAGCTGCTGCAGGTGTAAGAAGATTGAAATTAGATGTAAGCGATTTGCAAGAATTGCGTCTCGATCCAAGAGAATTTGTTGCTGCGCCAGCTCAAGGTGTTTTGGCTTTGCAAATTCGTGAAAACGACAAAGAATTAGATGCCATTTTACAAGCAATGAATGCACCTCAAGTGCAAAAAGAAATTGCTGTAGAACGCAAAGTTTTGAATAAAATGCAAGGTGGTTGTCAGCTTCCATTAGGTGTTCATTGCATTCACGAAGACGGCATTTTTAAAACATGGGCAGCGTTGGGGAAGAGTGATGGTGAGGTGAAGAGAGTGTACGCAGAGAGTGAAAATCACCAAGTTTTGGCTGATCAAATTTTACAAAAACTCAACACTCAAAATTCAAAATTCAAAATTTTTGTCTCCAAAAAAATCGATGCCGATTCATTATTCAACAAGGCTTTTTTAGGTCAGGATGTTGAAGTAATAGGCGAAGCATTAATTGCTTTCAAAGGCATTGATTTTACAGATGTTCCAAAAAGTGATTGGATATTTTTCACCAGCAGAAATTCGGCTCGTTTTTTCTTCAAGAAAAATCCCGATATCTCTGGTAGAAAAGTTGCTTGTGTAGGAAGCGGCACTTACCAAGAAGTGGTGAAACATGTTTCAAAAATCGACTTTGTTGGTAACGATGTCGACGTAAGAAAAGTAGGTAAAGCATTCGCTAAAGAAGTAGGCAATGGATTGGCACTTTTCCCGGTTTCAAACATTACACGCAGAACGATTCAACAATATTTTGCCAACCCTTTACAAGCCTTAGATTTTCCTACCTACGAGACCTTAGAGAAAGTAGAATTCGATATTCCATTTTGCAATGTTTTGGTAATGACTAGTCCGAGCAGCGTGCGCGCCTATTTCTCCAAATATCCTTTACAAGAAAATCAAAAAGTAGTGGCTATCGGACCAACGACAGCCAAAGAATTAGAGCTGTTTGGTATTAGAAATTACACCCAACCAAAAATTACTGGAGAATTGGGGTTGGTGGATGAGGTGTTGAAGGCGATGTAGTTTTTAATTTCTTCAATTCTTTCTTTAACTTCTTAGGACTTTGACGGGTTTCAAACAATGTAATAATTTGAATTTCGGCCAAATTTACCCTATAATAAATTGTTGTTTGTTTTGTGACAACACATTTATGAATGCCTTTCTGCAGATTTGAAATGGGGAATGCGTCTGGGTTAGCAGCAATGATTTCAATGGCCTTATCAAGTTTTCCAACAAACTCCTTTTTAACCTCAACTGACCATTCTTCTTGAAGTCGAAAAAGAAGTTTATCTAACTTTATTGAAGCTCTTTTAGAAAGAGAAACCTTCTTAGCCATTATCTATGCTTAGCCATGAATTTATGATAATCAACTTTATCCCCTTTGTCAAACTCCTCAATCCCTGCCAGTATCTCCTTCTTTTCAGATGAAGTCAACTCGTTCCAAAAATCAACATCTTCCTTTTTAATAATACTTTCAATCATCTTAATCACCGATGTATTGGTAGTATGCGAGAGATATTGAATAATATTTAATTTTCTTGTTTGAATATTCATAAAGCGAACATTTATACGATCAAATATAGAACATATGGGATTGAAATGAAAGAATTAATATTGAAAGGAAATATACAAGTGGTATTTTATATATTTAGCCAAACAAAATTCCCGCAATAAATGACAATAGAGCAATACATTGAAAATATAAACAAGCGCTACAAACTTGGCAATGCAACTGAACACACGTTTAGGGGCGATTTACAGCAACTAATTGAAAGTTTAGTCCCCGAAATTAGAGCTACAAACGAACCTAAACGACAATCGTGTGGTGCACCAGATTATATTTTAACAAAGAAGGAAATTCCGGTTGGTTTTATTGAAGCCAAAGATATTGGTGATAAAGATCTTGAAGGAGCTAAAAAGACCGGTAACAAAGAACAATTCGATCGTTACAAAGCGTCATTAGACAACTTGATTTTTACCGATTATTTAGATTTTCATTTATATCACGACGGCGTTTTCATTACCAAAATTGCCATTGCCGAAATTCAAAACGGAGCGATCGTTCCATTAACAAACAATTTCGCCGCTTTCTCTAACTTAATTAAAGATTTTTGCCTCCATATCGGACAAAATATAAAAAGCAGTAAGAAGCTGGCCGAAATGATGGCCGCCAAAGCGCGCTTGCTTTCTGATATTATTGAAAAAGCATTAACCAGTGATGAGAGCAATCATGAGAACAGCACCTTGAAAGATCAAATGACGGCCTTTAAGGATATTTTGATTCACGATATTACACCCAAAGGATTTGCCGATGTTTATGCCCAAACTATTGCTTACGGAATGTTTGCGGCAAGATTACACGACCCTACTTTACCAACTTTTAGCCGACAAGAAGCAGCAGAACTCATTCCGAAATCAAATCCGTTTTTGCGAAAATTATTTGGATACATTGCCGGACCCGATATTGACGACCGTATCAAATGGGTGGTAGATAGTTTGGTAGAAATATTTTTGGCCTGCAACGTTGAAGAGATTTTAAAAAATTATGGCAAGTCAACAAAAATGGAAGACCCTATTATCCATTTTTATGAAACGTTTTTGAGTGAGTACGACCCTAAATTGCGTAAAGCAAGAGGTGTTTGGTACACCCCACAACCAGTGGTGAATTTTATAGTTCGCGCGGTAGATGACATATTGAAAACCGAATTTGATTTGCCGCAAGGATTGGCTGATACATCAAAAACCAAAATCACAGTAAACACACAAAATTCCGATAAGCGTTCAACAACAGGTTACAAACAAACAGAACAAGAGGTTCATCGTGTTCAAATTCTCGATCCTGCCACAGGAACAGGAACGTTTTTGGCAGAGGTAATAAAACACGTTCACAAAAAATTTGAAGGACAACAAGGTATTTGGAGTAATTATGTAGAAACTCATTTGTTGCCTCGCCTCAATGGTTTCGAGTTGTTAATGGCAAGTTATGCCATGGCGCATCTTAAATTAGATTTGCTACTAACCGAAACAGGCTACAAACCCACCAAAGACCAACGATTTAGAGTTTATTTAACCAATAGTTTAGAAGAACACCATCAAGATACAGGAACTTTATTTGCCAATTGGTTAAGTACAGAAGCCAACGAAGCCAATCATATTAAACGTGATACACCTGTGATGTGTGTAATTGGAAATCCGCCTTATAGTGGCGAAAGCTCTAATAAAGGTGAATGGATTATGAAGTTGATGGAAGATTATAAAAAAGAACCAGGCGGAAAAGAAAAACTAAAAGAACAAAACTCAAAATTTATAAATGATGATTACGTGAAGTTTTTGCGTTATGGTCAACATTTTATTGAAAAAAACGGTAATGGTATTTTGGCATTTATTAATCCTCACGGGTTTTTAGATAATCCAACTTTTAGAGGAATGCGTTGGAATTTATTAAAAACGTATGACAAAATTTACACCATAGACTTACACGGAAATGCCAAGAAAAAAGAAACCGCACCTGATGGAAGCATAGATGTGAATGTCTTTGATATTGAACAAGGAGTATCAATCAATATTTTCGTAAAAACAGGAAAAAAGAAAGCTAATGAATTAGGTAAAGTTTCTCATTATGATTTATTCGGTAAACGTGAATTTAAATATGATTTTCTTGCTGAAAATTCTCTAAAATCAATCGCATTTAATGACTTTACTCCTTTTAAAAATAGTTTTCTTTTCAAAAATATTGATGAAATTAAACTTTTGAAATACAACGAAGGTATTAATCCTGTAAATTTATTTCAAGTAAATGTAATGGGTTTTCAAACCCATAGAGATGACTTTGCCGTTGACTTTGAGATGAATGAAATTATTAAGCGAGCAAAAGACTTAATCAACAAAGAATTATCAAACGACGACATTTTAAAAAAATATCCAATAAGTGATAATCGTGATTGGAAATTAGCAAAAGCAAGAACAGAGATTCAATCCGATATTAATTGGGAAAACAATGTAATACGTTGTGGGTATAGACCATTTGACAATAGACCTTGTTATTTCAGTTCTGTTATGATGGATTACCCAAGAAAAGAGTTAATCCAAAATGTTTTAGGTAAAGAAAATTTGTTAATAGGAATCGGTAGGCAAGGTTTGGCAATTGGAGATATTGAATGGTGTTTAACAACAGTATCTAAAAACCCAGTTGATGCTAATGTTTTTAGACGAGGTGGAGTAAACTTATTTCCGCTCTACCTTTACCCTGAAGCCAGCGGCCAGCAAACCATCACTCAATCAACAGAAAGAACACCAAACCTAAACGCAGATATCATAAAACAAATAGCCGAAAAGCTCTCTTTAACTTTCACCGCCGAAAAAGAAACGACTAAAAACACCTTCGCTCCCATTGATGTTTTAGATTACATCTATGCGGTTTTACATTCACCAACATACAGAGACAAATACAAAGAATTTTTAAAAATAGATTTTCCGAGAGTGCCGTATCCAAAAGACGAAAAAACCTTTTGGCAATTGGTAAAACTGGGTGGTGAAATAAGACAAATTCATTTGTTGGAAAGCGCTACCGTTGACAAGTATATTACTCAATATCCAATAGATGGAGATAACATTGTTGTAAAGCCAATTTACCAAAACAACAAAGTTTATATCAACGACACGCAGTACTTCGATAAAGTACCACAAATAGCTTGGGATTTTTACATTGGCGGATATCAACCCGCACAAAAATGGCTAAAAGACCGCAAAGGCAGAAAGCTTGAGTTTGATGACATACTACATTATCAAAAAATAATTGTGGCTCTTTTTGAAACAGATAGATTGATGAAGGAGATTGATAAGATAGATTTCATAAATCAGTAGAATATGTTGATAGAAGGCCTTGTAGATTCAAGAAACTCTTTACTTTGGAATGAACTTAATTCCACTTGTTCTATCTCAATAGAATCAACTGAATTAGATGAGTACGCCATTTCTTCGAAAGATAATAATTCCATTATTTATGTGTCGAAAAACAATATAAACTCTAGTTCTTTTACCCATGAACTTTTGCATCTACTGTTACGGAAAAAAGGAGTTAATATAGGAACTTTACTCTCATTGTTGGTTAGAAACAAACGCTTTCTATCTAATATTTTTTCTGAGGGACTCATTGATCATATAGGCAATTGCTTGTGTCATGTAAAAATGCTTCCTCCCTTTTTAGAAATGGGATATAAAAAAGAGGATTTTATTTCTGATTATGGGATCAACAAATTAACTGAATCTGATTTATTAGAAATTAAAGCACTCTTGCTTGATAATAGCACCTCAGGAATTAACTTTTTTATAGGAAAGTTTTTTGCTGCTAAAGCTTGTCCAAACAACGATTTTGATTATTCATCTAATCTCAAGTTAATGCAAGAAATGGATACTGAATTATATTGTATTTTAGATGATTTCTTTTTAGCCTGGAATCAGTATGATTATACAGATGAGAACCCGATAACAGGAGGATACCGTGAATTCCTAAGTGATTTTATAGCACAATTAGAGGATTGGTCTCAAAATAAAACAATCAATTTTTGATATGCCCGAATCACAAAACATAGAATATAAATCCACTTGGCGCGACGAATACCTCAAATGGATATTAGAGTTTCGAGGGACGGACGGGTGCACTCTTCACGAAGCGGAAAATGAGAGACTCTGAAGCAAAAAATTAATGAAAATTTATTATCATTGAAGACCTAACAAAACAGAAAAAATAATGGCGAAAATAACTATAGAAAAGGCAGAGATTACCCTATTGGTTGGAGATTTTCAGGATTATATTTCACTAACTGATATGGCAAATGCCAAAGAAGGTGATAGCAGAGCTGCCGATGTCATCAAAAATTGGATAAGGACTCGATTTACACTTGAATTTATTGGAACTTGGGAGAAAATTAACAACCCAAATTTTAAAGTGGTCGAATTCGACCACTTTAAAACACAGG
>CAMBXP010000018.1 GCA_945871895.1 Chryseobacterium gleum
GTCAGCTTGAAGAAGAATTGGTAGCCTTGGGCGGTAAAGCAAAAGGATTTAAATCAGATGCATCCAATTTCGCTGCTTCAGAGCAATTGGTAAATGATGTTGTGGCTCAATTTGGTACTGTAGATATTGTGGTGAACAACGCTGGTATCACCAGAGATAACTTGTTGATGAGAATGACCGAACAACAATTTGATGAGGTGATTAGCACCAACTTGAAATCGATATTCAACTTAACCAAAGCGGTAACTCGGCCGATGTTAAAAGCGCGCAAGGGTTCTATCATTAATATAGGAAGTGTGGTTGGTGTGAATGGTAATGCCGGACAATCAAACTACGCTGCTTCAAAAGCGGGGACTTACGGTTTCACTAAATCGATAGCTAAAGAGTTGGGTTCAAGAAGTATTCGTTGTAATGCAATTGCTCCAGGTTTCATTAAAACAGAAATGACAGAGGTTTTAGACCCTAAAGTAGTTGAAGGTTGGGTGAAAGATATTCCATTGCAAAGAGCTGGTGAAGGTGATGATATTGCTGAATTGGCTTTGTTCTTGGCTTCTGATAATAGCACTTATATTACCGGACAAGTGATTAACGTTTGCGGCGGTATGTCGATGTAATATTTTGAAAATTTGGAACTGATAACGCAATACTCGGCTTGGTATATATTACTGTGCTTAACTCTTGGTGTTGCTTATGCCTCCATTTTTTATTGGCGTAACTTAAAAGTAGCAGAACTATCTTCTTCATTGAAGGTGGTTCTGTTTTGTTTTAGAGCTATTGTAGTTTCTATCATTTCATTTTTATTGCTTTCTCCTTTTATTAAATCGGTTTCATCTAATGTGGAGAAGCCTATCATGGTGGTGGCTATCGATAATTCATCTTCTATACCAAAGAACGATAATGCACTCTTGCGCGAAAAAATTGATGAATTAAAAACATCTTTTGCCAATAAATACGAATTGAACTTTTGCACTTTTGGTGATAAAGTATTGCAAAACGACAGTTTGAATTTTAGTGCCAAAACCACCAATTTCTCTGTTTTATTTGAAGATATTGAAACACGCTATGCCAACAAAAATGTGGGTGGTGTGGTAGTGATGAGCGATGGTATGTATAATTCGGGACAAAATCCGGCTTACATCAAAAAAATGGCTCATGTGCCTTTTTTCTCGGTTTTGTTGGGCGATACTTCATCGTACAAAGATGTTTTTGTAAAAGAATTGTTTTTCAATAACCTCACTTATTTAGGTAACAATTTCCCTTTGGAAGTGATGGTGGGCAGTAACGATTGCAAAAATGAATCAACTGTTATTTCTGTGTCCATCGATGGTGAGCAAAAGAAATCAGATGAACTACGAATCACAAAATCATTGCTCAATTATAAAACTTTGTTGCGTGCCGAAAAAACAGGCATGCATAAGATTACCGTGAATATTAAAACTTTAAAAGGTGAAAAAATTATAGACAATAATGTGCGCGAAGTTTATGTAGAAGTGCTAGATGGCCGCCAAAAGATTTTGATTTTGGGGCAAGGTCCGCACCCCGATTTAGGTGCCATAAAAAGTGCAATAGAAAGCAACGACAATTACCAAGTCGATTTGTCATTCTTCAACGATTTTAAAGGAAACCTTGAGCAATACAACGTTTTAATAATGCATCAACTTCCAGCCGATGTTACCCTAGGCGAAAAGTTGTTGGCCAAGGCTTACGCTAAGAAAATGGGCGTTTGTGTTGTGTTGGGTACACAAACCAAATATGTGTCGTTGGGCAGATATAATTTAGGAATTCAATGGGCTAATCTTTCTTCGGCACGCAGTTTTAATGATGTGTATCCATTGGTGAATAAAGATTTTTCTTTGTTTTCTGTTGATGAATCGACCAAAGAGTTTTTGTCGGATGTGCCGCCACTTAAAGTGCCTTTTACGCAGTTTAGTGTGCCTGGTGATGCCTATGTGTTTGCGCACCAAACGGTAGGTAAGGTGGAAACCGATTTGCCGTTAATTTCATTTTATTCGGTAGAAGAGTCGAAAGTATGTTTGGTAGCTGGAGAGGGTATTTGGAGATGGAAGATGCATGATTTTATGAAGAATGAAAATGATCAGCATTTTAAAGAAATACTTCAAAAAATGGTGCAGTATATTTCTATTAAAGAAGATAAATCAAACTTTAGAATTAACCATAAAAAGAAGTTCTTAGAGAATGAAGAAGTGCTTTTAGATGCCGAATTGTACAACGATTCTTACGAGTTGTTTAACAAGAGCGAAGTGAGTTTTAAGTTGAGCAATGAGAAAGGTAAAGTGTTCAATTATTTGTTTGAGCCTATCAACGACAGATATCATTTAAACGCTGGGTTTTTAGTGCCGGGCACCTATTCTTATGTGGCTAAAACGACAGTAGGCTCTAAGCAATTAGAAAAAAAAGGAAAATTCGTGGTGGAGGAAATGAATTTAGAAGGCATTAGTACCAAAGCAGATGTTTTTGTGATGAAACAATTGGCTTCTTCAACTGGCGGAGATTTCTATTTTGTTAATGAAACTTCGAAAATGATCAATACCATTTTGGCTCGCGAAGATATTAAGCCTGTAGAGCATTCTTCGGTAGAGTTGAAAGAGTTGATTCATCAAAAATGGCTTTTCTTTTTAATCATTGTATTGCTTAGTGTAGAGTGGGTGGTACGCAAACGTTACGGACTAAATTAAACATGACAGCTCAACTTATTTTTAATTGCATCATTGTGTTGCTGATTTTGAATTTTGTATTCGATTCAGTTTTGAATTACCTAAACCATAAATCTGCAGGAGCTGCTGTAGGCGAGGAGTTGAAGGGATTGTATGATGAAGAGAAATACAAGAAGTCGGTAGAGTACAATGCTGTGCGCTATCGCTTTTCAATGGTGAGTTCGGTTTTGGGAATTACCGTTTTATTGTTGGCTTTCTATTTCAATGCCTTTGCTAAGTTAGATGCCTTTGTTCGAACGCACACCCAAAGTGAAGTTGCTGTTTCATTGTTGTTTTTTGGATTGTTGGCTCTTGCTGCCGATCTGCTTTCTACACCACTTTCATTGTACAACATTTTCGTAATTGAGCAGAAATATGGCTTCAATAAAATAACGCTTAAACTATTTATTGGCGATAAAATTAAATCTTACGCTTTGGCTGTTTTGATTGGCGGAGCTTTATTGTACCTGGTGATTTCAATTTATCTTTCTTTTGCCGAGTGGTTTTGGTTGCTGGCTTGGTCGGCGCTCACCATCGTTTCATTAGTAATGGTGATGTTTTATGCCTCGGTTATCCTGCCATTGTTCAATAAGTTAAAACCTTTGGAAGCTGGAGAATTGAGAACAGAAATTGAGAATTACTGTGCTAAAGAAGGCTATGCTTTAAATAATTTATTTGTGATGGATGGCTCAAAACGGTCCACCAAGGCCAATGCATTTTTTAGCGGATTGGGAAGAAAAAAGAAAATCGTGTTGTTTGATACCTTGATTGAGAAATTATCTGTGCAAGAAGTTACTGCAGTGTTGGCGCATGAAATCGGACATTACAAAAAGAAGCATACGCTATCTCAAATAGTGTTGTCGTCGTTGCAAATGCTGTTGATGTTTTTCGTGCTGGGTTGGATGATGAAGAATCCCATGTTGTCGCAAGCGCTCGATGTACCCAAACATAGTTTTCATATAGCAGTAATGGTCTTCTTTCTTTTGTATAGTCCGGTTTCATTGGTAATTAGCCTACTCAACAACATTCTTTCCCGCAAGAACGAATACGAGGCAGATGCCTTTGCAAAAGAAACTTACAATGGAAACGACTTAGGTGAAGCACTTAAAAAATTGTCTACCGATAGCTTGAGCAACTTAACGCCGCATCCTTATTACGTTTTTGTTCATTATTCGCATCCTACTTTGTTGCAAAGATTAAGTAAATTGAAGGCTTAATAGCACACTTATCAACAATTGTTGAGAAACCGTTCCCGATAAAGTCGGGAGCGGTTTTTTGTTTTCAATTCCTAACATTAAATTTACGGCAAAATAAAACCTTGGGATTTTTTAACGACATACGACGCAAAGTAGCAGAAATGGCTTCTAAAGCCGGTGCATCGCAAGAGCGTGAAGTGGTGCCTGTTAGTTTTTCGCCCGGTAAAACCTGCGCAATTCTTTATAGGGCTTACGATGAAGAGGAAAGTGAGTTGATTCGTAAATTCGTGAAATACCTAAGAGATTATAAACTAACGGTGTTGGCTTTAGGGTATTACGATACCCCTAAAATGCCCGAAGGTGTAAATCCTAAGCTAGAGTTTGATTACTTTACAAAAAAGGATTTAAATTTGTTGATGCAGCCCGGCGGTAAAACAGTCGCTAATTTCATTGAAGAACCTTACGATATTTTGATTGATACTAGCATGGAGCCATTTTTTCCATTCAAGTATATTGTAAGTCATTCGAATGCAAAGTTTAGGGTAGGCCGACAAGAATTAGAGTACAGTAATCTTTTCGATATGATGATTAAGGTGGAAGAAGGAAAAGATTTAAAGTATTTGTTGCGACATATAGACCATTATTTGAACATTATTAATAAAGAGACAATATGAATTTGAAAGGAACGGGAGTAGCACTGATAACGCCATTTACGAAAGAAAATGAAGTAGATTATACGGCATTGACTAAGTTGGTGAATAAGGTGATAGAGGGTGGAGTAAATTATTTGGTGGTTTTGGGTACAACAGGCGAATCTGTTACGCTTACCAAAGACGAAAAGAAGAAGGTGGTAGCTAAAGTGAAGGAAGTGAACGCGGGAAGATTGCCTATCATGCTTGGAATAGGAGGAAACAACACAGCGGAGATTGTTCATGAAATTGAAACGACAGATTACACTGGAATCTCATCTATTTTAAGTGTGTCGCCAGCTTATAATCGTCCGTCACAAGAAGGTATTTACCAGCATTACGCTGCTATCGCAAAAGCATCTCCGCTTCCAGTAATTTTATACAATGTGCCGGCAAGAACTGGTAGTTCTGTGGCTATTGAAACATCATTAAGATTGGCGAAAGATTTCAAAAACATCATTGCTATGAAAGATGCTTCGGCAGGATTAGAGCAGTGCAAAGGCTTGGTGAACGGCGGTTTCGCGGTAACATCTGGCGACGATGCTTTGGCTTTAGATATGATTAAATTGGGTGCTGTTGGTTTAATATCTGTTATCGCTAATGCTTATCCGAAAGAGGTGGTTGCCATAGTTGATGCAGCTTTAGAAGGCGATTTCAACGCAGCTCAAGAAGCGCACAATCATTTAACTCCTGTAATGAATGTTGCCTTCGATGACGGAAATCCATCAAGCATCAAATATTTCTTGCACAAACAAGGTTTGATTGAAAACACTTTGCGATTGCCATTGGTGCCTGTGAAGAAAGAAAGTGCAGAGAGAATTGAGAAGGTTTGGGAGAGTTTTAAGTAACAAATTGCCTATAGAAGTAGGGCGTTCGTAAGTAAACGGACGCCCTATTTTTTTTCTTAAAAGCACGACAGATGTAAATATTTTATGGAATATTTGCGAGAGAAGAATATCGAAGAATTAATCAATAATATTTAAAAAGAAACAAAATAATAAAGCATCTAGGTGATGTTAAATTTATACAGTAGTTGGAGAAATTAAGCGGTAAAAAAATTACATTTAGAAAAAATGGAAGGCAAAAAAAGAAGATATGATTGGATATGAAAGAAAAAAAGTGTCTGTCTCTATTATTAAAGAAAATAGAAAAGATGACAGGAAAAACATTTAATTTCAACAAAAAAGGTCGACCAAAAAAGAAAATAAATGTTGAAGCGTGAAGATAATACCTACCGTCCCTATATATGATTAATTAGCAACAAAGAAAATTGATAAATCAGTTTCATCCGTTGAGATAGAAAAACTGTTAAATAGTAACCAATATGGTAACTTTTCATTATATTTGTAGTATTAAATGATAGCAGAGTAATGAATATACATAACAAAAGTTCATTGAGTGAATATTCTCAGAAGCATCCTGATTGTAAGGACACCCTTGAAAGTTGGTATCATGATGTATTAACCAAAGAGTGGAAAAAGCCATCGGATATTACTAAAGATTTTAATACGGCACGAACTGTAAAGAATAACAGGGCTATCTTTAAAATTAATGGTAATGATTATCGGTTAATCACCGAGCAGCAGTATGAGAAAGGTTGGGTCTTTGTTAAGTTCATTGGCACTCATGCAGAATATGATAAGATTGACCCTGAAACGGTTGATATGTATAGGAAGAAAAAGTAGAAAAAGATTGTAAAAAAATAATAGGTATGGAACTCAAAATAATTAAAACAAAAAAAGACTACTTAGTAGCAATGGAAAGATTTGAAGAAATTTTTTCTGCAAAAAAAGGCACCAAAGAAAGTGATGAGGCAGATGTATTGTCTTTAATCATCAAAGATTACGAAGACAAACATTATGTAATTGAAGCACCGCACCCATTGGATGCTATCAAATACCGTATGGAGCAACAGGGGCTTAGTAATAGTGATTTAGCTAAGATACTTGGTTACAAAAGCAGAGTGAGTGATATATTTCACAACACTCGAAAGCTGAATCTTAATATGATTCGCAAACTTTATGAGAAGCTAAACATACCATTAGAAACATTGGTGAAAGAATATTAGCAGATAATTTTAAATCATTAAGAAATTGGGACGGACGGCATAGCCGTCAACTTAAGCGACTTATTCACCGCTGTTTCAGCAGGCCTAAAGGCAAGAGTGAAGGCAGGCTTAAGAATGTCTATAATGGCAGAGTTTGCTTTTCTTAAAGATGGTACGCCAGTAGGTGGGAATACAATAGGAAGTTTAGTGCAAGATAAAGATTTGATTACTACCTTATTACATGCTATGACCAATGAGTCTTTAATGTTCAATGGAATTGGGAAGCTTTAATAGTATGAAAAGTAATAAATTTTGTTGTTTTGATTTGGATGTTATAAAAACGAATTATATAAAACCCAATGGCAATGTAAAGTTTGCCGCTGTTATATGTTCTATAGAAGGAGACGGAAATGACAATTTAACATTGGTGTTTAATGAAAATATTTAAAATTTTTTCTATATGGGTATTAGTAGTAGTTATCATGTAAGAGTAAGAAAACTGTTTAGTATTAGTAGAATGAGAATTGTTGTATCTTGTGTAATCTCGTTGTTTATTTGCTTGGCATGCAATGGTGAAGGAAATGCCTCTTCTTTTAATCAGAATGATCTCTCTCTTGATACATTAAAATGGGAAAATATTCCTAGTGAGAATATTTTCAAGCTTTCTCAATTACTACCTATAAAGAATCAAAGTAAGGAATTACTTGACAAAGTACTTTTGCTTGAGGTTGATTTAGAACCCCGTGATTATACTTTTTCGTATCACCAGTTGTGTGAATTTAAAAATTTACTAGGAATTAGGCTAACGACTAGATATTCTTATGAACAACTATGGAGTTCTAATTTATTTGATTTTTCATTATTGAGTAATTTCCGATTTTTTAGAGCAGAAGGAGTAATTGATCAAAGAGTTTTTGATAGGGTTTTAAAAGCTAAAAATATTAAGGAGATTATTGCTAAGTCGGTATTGGATAGTATTCCGCCTTATATAAAAGATTGCACTAAGCTAGAGGTTTTGAAAATATATTGCCATGTTAAAGCGCCAATTGAAATGGCAGCACTTCCATTGAAAGATATGATTTGCAGTTTCTCCAATACTGAAATGTATTTTCAGTTAAGATTTTTGGAATCGCTTGACTTATCCTCCATAGATAGTATTCCTAGTGAAATTGGGAATCTTACCAAATTGAAGGTTTTATCGATTGATAATTCTAGAATTAATAATATTCCACAGAGTATAGGTAAATGTAGGGATTTAGTAGAATTACGTATAGAAAGATGTCCTAACCTTAAAAAATTACCCGATTCACTTATGTTTTGTAAAAACATGAAATTACTGATAATAAAGGATGTTCCTTTAGTTAGTTTTCCTAATGTTCGAAATATTTCTACTCTAACTAAAATAGAAATTGAAAAAACTAAAATTAAAAGCGTTCCTGACTTTATTGGTTCTTTATCGGGTATCAAAGAATTAACGATAAATGAATCTAGTGTGTTAGATGTGAGCGACTGGACTTACTACATTTGAATGGACACAGAGTTAAGGTCAAATTGTAAAACAATTAATACCTTAATAAAATGAAAAAAGAGAGAAAAATTTACAGCAAAGAATTCAAACAAAAAGCAGTTGAATTAAGCAATGTTCGTGGCAATGTGCAGGAGATTGCCCGCGAACTGGGCGTAGCGGCAGAATTTATATATCGCTGGCGCAAGGAACAAAGTTTAAATCCGTCGCTTGCATTTAGCGGTAATGGAAAGAAACAGCTTACGGAGGAACAGAAAGAATTAGCACGACTAAAAAAGGAACTTGCAGATGTGAAGATGGAGCGTGATATCCTAAAAAAGGCCGTGAGCATCTTCTCCGTGAGCGACAGGAAATCTTTCAATTCATAAAAGATCATCAGAAAGAATTTCCGGTTGGGAAGATGTGTAAAGTATTAAAAGTGAGTAAAAGCGGCTATTATAGAATGAGAAATTATGTTCCCTCAAAACGCGACGGAGAGAATAGAATGTTGCTATCTGAAATTCAAAGGATACACAAGGAAAGCAAAGCCAGTTATGGAAGTCCGAGAATGACCGAGGAGCTGAGAAAAAGAGGCTTTGATGTATCACAACCTCGTGTGGCAAGGCTGATGAAAGAAAATGGAATCAAGGCCGTTCACGCTAAAAAGTTTGTGGTCACTACCGATTCTAAACATAAATATCCGGTGGCGGAAAACAAGCTGAATAGGAATTTTTCTGCTGAAAACGCAGGACAGGCGTGGGTATCTGACATCACCTATATCAAGACCGCCAAAGGCTGGCTGTATCTAACTATTGTCCTAGATATTTTTGATAGAAAAATAATTGGTTGGGCATTGAGCAATGATTTAACTGCTGAAAACACCTCTGTTGCAGCATGGAGAATGGCAGTTAAAAATCGGATAATGTCACAGAAACTAATTTTTCACTCTGACAGGGGTGTTCAGTATGCTTGCCACAGTTTTGCCAACCTCTTGAATAGCTACAAGTGCGTTGAGCGGAGCATGAGCAGAAAAGGAAATTGCTGGGATAACGCTGTAGCCGAAAGCTTCTTTAAAACCATTAAAACTGAGCTCGTGTATAGAAATAGATATGAAGATAAAAATCAGGCTGCTATCTCCATTTTTGAATGGATTGAAACATGGTATAACAGAAATCGACGACACTCGGCTTTGGGGAATTTAACCATCGTGGAATTTGAATTATTAACGCAACTTAAAAATGTCGCTTAACTTTTTGTCCCATTTTTTGTAGGAAGTTCAGAAGGGCTTTCGTCCGTAAATGATACCAGTCTTGATATCCGTTGTAAGATTCTCGTTGGAAAAAAAATCAAAGAGATTATTTATAGTGGTTCGACAGATAGTATTCAATTTCTTGAAACCAATGACATTAAAATATTTAAGAAGAAATCGTTTGCCAATTTAAAAAATCTCAAATTGACTTTGCAAGACACAGTGTCAATTGACTTTTTACTTGGATTAACGAATCTAAAAAATTTAACAATTGGTATTTTCACACCGTATGTCTATGATTTTTCTCGATTAAAAAGGGATTCAAAACTGAAATATTTAGAAGTTAGGTTATATGTTCCAATGTATTCTCCAAATGCGTCATTTCATGGAATTGATAAGATTAGTTTTGGAGGTATGTTTCTTCCTTGGTTATTAATGGTTCCCGAAAAACAACCCAAAGAAAAACCTGTTTCCGGAGCTGAAATATTTAGTTTATCTCTTTTTTATTATCAAAATTTTATTGATTACAATTATTATGGTGAATATGAAATGAAAAAAATAAGGGCTGTTATCGGCAGAAAATTTTTCAATCCGGTACCCCAAACTGGTGTGTACACTATTAAATATAAAAATGGGAATATATTATTTGAAGGGGAATTTAAAAACAAACTTCCTCACGGAAAATGGATGTTTTACGATGTGGTTGGGAGGCTGGTATCTGCTAGAACTTATATTGATGGTGTGGCAGATGGCTATTGGTACACAGAATTTATACCTGGATTAAGTATTGACGGAAGTAAGCCTTCCTACGGAAAAAGTGCTTATGGGTATCAGAAATTCGATAAAGGGATTTTACTGGAACAAGGTTGGTATTATAATCATATTGAATCTTGCAATCCTGAACCAGAACTTCCTTATTGCACCGACTCTATTGTACAGATAGATTATTTTGATAGTACTTCCCATGTTTTAAGTCAGAAAGTTATAAAGGTATATGATGAAAAAGGGGGTTTAGTATACGACGCTTTTGCTAATTATAATTTTACTCTACCTTTTTATTCTGATCATTTTGATTATCCAACTGAAAACATTGAGGCAGGTGAGGAGCATATCTACGGTTTTAGAGGTGGCAGAGCTAGAGATTTTTATGGTCGCTATATCAAGAATCCATTCACCTCTCCGCTAGACATTTATAGATACGATGAAAACAGAAAATTAATAAAAGAATTTAACCGTTAAGTTATGGGAGTAAGTAATAAATATTATCCTTCATTAGGTTCGTTATTGAAGGTGGGGAATATTCCTAAGCAACTTGCCTTTGTTAATGTTGCTATTGAAAAATTAACCCAAGAACTTTTTTACAGAGATTATGTTCATGAAAAGTCATTGCAGGGAGGTAAACAGTTTTATTCATTGAAACTGGTTTCTTTCAAACGTATTGGTTTGGAAATGGAAGGACTTCAGGGGCTTGGATTGTATTTGAATCCTAGTGGAGTTAAAGAGACCGAAATCCCTTTGCAATTGACTACAGAGTGGGAGATATTGAAATATACATCGGGCATTTCGATTTCAAATTTTAATGAGGTATCGCCATCTACAATATTTAGTATACTCTCTAAAATATTAAACTTTGATGATAAAGGGATAATTATGCGAGTTTTTAGAAGCGAAATTATTCCAAATGCCAAAGAAGAATTGTTTATTTTTTACAATACTAATTATTCTGGGCATGTTAGACTTTTTAATGAGTTTTCTAATGAAGAAGCCGCATTGCGATGGAGAGATGCTGTAGTTACCGATGATAATGATGTTTACGAAGTTTTAGCAGGCTATTTAATTTCTAAGATATTAGTGACAGCGCCCCAGTTTAAATATTTAAAGATATTAGTGACAGCGCCCCAGTTTAAATATTTTTCTATCTTCAGAAAAAATATACTATGCCAAGAATAGCGAGAGTAGTTTGTTCAGATACGCCTTATCACGTTACGCAGCAGCACGCAGAGCAACGCTCAATTGATTCAGCACAACAACATTAATACTGTGTTGGATTATGCGGCAGAGAAGCTTAAAAAGAAGTTTCCTTACTTCGTAAACACAGGGCAGGTAAGGGTAAGTGCCATCACCCATTGGACAGCACAACAAGATATAATGACAGCAAAGTATATGGCTGGGCATAGATGGGTAAGTTCAACAGAATGGAATAATATGGCAAGTGTGGAAGAGTTAAAGCAGAAGATTTTGAGGGCGTATTCGATGCGGTGATATTTTCGTTTATGATAATTTAATTTTGATTTTAATAAATAACTAACTATCTTTAGTTGGTGGTAATAATTACAAAAAGAAAGCTGATTGAGTTCTATGAACGTGAACCAAGAGCAAAAGAACCAATGCTGATATGGTATAACACAACCTTAATAAGTGATTGGAGTGATTTCCACGCTATCAAACAAACCTTTAACAGCGTGGATAGTGTTGGTAATGATAGGTATGTGTTTGATGTTGGCGGTAACAAATACAGGATTGTGGCAATGATTCATTTTAGTGCACGAACGGTTTACTTAAAGTTCATTGGCACTCATAAGGAATACGATAAAATAGATTGTAAAACAGTTTAAATATGAAAAAGGAAGTAACAAAAAAAGAGTTTGTAATTGCGGAAGAAGCAATGAATAAACTATTGGCTGTGGCAACTAAAAAAGGAGGATTTAATCAACTTTCTAAAAAGGAAGCTGCCAAATTAAAGAAGTATACTCAAATAGTTGAAGCATATGAAGAAGTAAATTTTTCTATTCCTATGCCTCAAACAGTTCAAGGTTTAATTGAACTAAAAATGTTTGAGAACAAGTTAAAACAAAAGGAGTTGGCTAAAATGCTGCATACGACTGATACCAAGTTATCTGAGATAATGCACAACAAAAGAAAGCCAAGTATATCTTTTCTAAAAGCTATGCACCAAGTATTAGGCATAGATGGTAATCTTCTTTTAAGAATTGCGTAGTTCAATAGAAAGCGGGGCTTAGCTGAACATTTGTTTAAGGGTAGATTTTTTTCGTGCGTATTAGATAGCTATCATTTTAGGAAATTAGGGACGGTGCGTTTTATTTAGAAAGCACTTTTAGAACTCATTTTAAGACGGTAATTAAAAAAGGTTATCTGGAATAGCTTGTGCCGTGAATTAGTCTATAGAAACATTTTATCTCCATACAGAACATCATATAACTAAGCGCCAGCATTTGCCAATATTGCAAAAATGTGGCATTTGTTGGAAATATCATTATCGAATCTTATCGTATCGCAGAGTATCGATTTATAATACAGTGACCTACAAACCTGAAGATCAATAGGCGGTTTCCGCTGAATAGAGAAAACTGGTAAATGAGTTGTAAAATAATTTAAATAATTTGGATGAATAGAAAAAAGGATATCACTTTTATAATCGGATAAAATCGGATAACAAATGGATATATCTGCAAAAATAGTAAGAAAATTGGATTTGGGATTTTGAAGTTCCAACAACTCATTCAACAGTTGGGAGCAATAGATAGCATTTAAGGTAAATGGAAATCAGTTGAAAACAAAAAATGAATAATTAGGTAAGGTAAGTTTTAATTGGAAAACACAGGTGGTATTTCATCTTAAGGCTTATGATCAATTTCATTGTTTTGTTTGATTTTACTTCCGCATATTGTATATTTGATTAACTAAATCGCTTGCTATGTTTGCTTTAATGGACGCAAAAAAGGAATCTGAAAGAATCATAAATGTGGTTTCTGAAATTCTTATTGAAGAAAAGAAAAAACATGAGTCTAAGTCTAAAAACAGTGATGATAAAACCCTTCGTCCAGTGGTTTCTATAGTATCTGATAATGTCTAATAAGTATTTCATTGATATTGCTGGTCCAAATGGAGCTGGTAAATCAACTACAAGTAAACGCATCCTAGAAGAGTTTGAAAGATACATATCCACTGCTTTTAAGTTGGGTAAAAATATTGCCTACGAAACCAATTTACACATCAATTCGCACTTCATTAGAAGCAGTAAAGTCAGAGAGTTAGCTTATACCACTACACTAATTTTCTTCTTAATCAACTCCCCAGATATTTGTGAACGAAGGGTAGCATTTAGAGTAAAAGATGGTGGCCACTTTAATTAATTACCTGTAATCAAATTGAACAACCACGAAGAACATACCGACCACCTCACTCTCCATCAATTATCGTTGCATATTAAAGATGCTATCGAAGGCAACTTCATGCAGCAAATATGGGTGGTGGCGGAAATTGCTTCTTTAAATATGAATCAGAGTAGCGGACACTGTTACTTAGAATTGGTGGAGAAAACCGAGAAATCGGTGGTGGCGAAGATGCGCGCCAATATTTGGTCGTTCAAGTTGCAAAATATTCTCAATAAATTTTTTCAGGTAACGGGCAGTGCATTGCAAGCTGGAATGAAAACTTTGTTGCTGGCCGAAGTGCAATACCATCCTTTGTATGGCATTAGTTTAAACGTGATAGGTATTGATCCTTCGTATTCTTTGGGTGATTTGGCCCGACGAAAAAAAGAGGTGGAAGAACGTTTGGTGAAAGAAGGATTAATTGATAAAAATAAGGCACTAGAGTTCCCGTTGGTGCCGCAGCGAATTGCCTTGATTTCATCGGAAACAGCTGCTGGATATGAAGATTTCATGAATCAATTGCAGAATAATGTTTATGGCTATCATATTGATGTTAAAACATTTCAGGCTTTAATGCAAGGTGATAAAACAGCATCAAGCATCATTTCGGCACTACAAAAGATAGAAGCTAAAGCAGCGCAATTCGATATTGTTGTAATTGTAAGAGGGGGAGGGTCGACTGTGGAATTAAGTGCTTTTGATGATTATGAGTTGGCTAAGGCGATTGCCAATTGTTCATTGCCTGTTGTAACGGGTATCGGCCACGAGCGCGACGAATCAATTGCTGATATGGTGGCTCATCAAAAACTGAAAACACCCACGGCTGTGGCCGAATATATATTGATGAGTTTTCAGAGTTTTGATGAAATGCTGATTGATGCTAAGTCGAGATTGAAAGAATTACTAGCCGACCGATTACTAAAAGAAAATACTTTTATCAATGAAGCTTCTCATGTAATTACCAGAAAAAGTTTGGTCTTTGTTCAAGATAAAAAAGCAGAATTGTTGTCGCTAAACAGAGATGTTAAAGAGTTTGCCAATCGTTTTCTTGAAAAGAAAAAGCGAATATTGAACGAAGCGAAATTGGAAGTGAATAGTGAAAGCAAGAGGTTGCTGCGTGAGAAGCAATTTGAAGCTAAGGATAATTTGAAATCATTAGCTGGTGCGCTTTCTAAGTATGTTCAGCAAAAGAAATTTGATATAAAAGTACTAGAGCAAAAGGTGAATTTACTCGACCCAGCGAAGGTTTTGGCGAGGGGATATACCATGTCGTACGTTAATGGAAAAGTAGTGAAGTCGGCACAAGAATTAAAATCACAAGAAGAATTAACCACTGTTTTTAAAGATGGTTCAGTAAAAAGTAAAATCATATAGTATGAGTAAGAAGAAAATAACCTACGCCGATTCAATTTTAGAATTGGAGCAAATTGTGGCCAAAATTGAAGGGGAAGAAGTAGATGTTGATGAATTAGCCGAAAACGTAAAAAAGGCTTTGCAAATCATCAAGACGTGTAATTTGAAATTGAAGAACACAGAGGAAGAGGTGAATAAAATTTTAAAGGAGATGGAGGAGTAGGCAACTTAATTTTAAATTAATGTTGAGTGCTTGATTTTCTTATTAAATTCGCGTGGTGAAAGGTTTAAAAGACACAATATCTTATTTGTTAATTGTGGGAGGGGGTGTACTTCTCATTTATTTTCTAATAGTTCAAGGCGGACAGCAGGAAGTTGGTGTTGTAGAGCAAGTTCGTGCAGATGACTTTGGCGGTATCAATCAGATTAAGGAAACCTTACATCATAATATAATTCATCCTTTAGCTATTTTACTCTTGCAAATAATTACAGTGATAGCTGTGGCAAGAGTATTTTCTTTTTTATTTAGAAAAATTGGTCAGCCTTCGGTTATTGGCGAAATAGTAGCTGGTATTTTCCTGGGACCATCTTTCGTTGGTTATTTCTTTCCAGAATTTTCAACTCTACTATTTCCACCATCATCTATTCCTAATTTGCAATTTTTGAGTCAGATAGGTTTGATATTATTTATGTTTATTGTGGGGATGGAGTTGGATTTTACGGTATTACGCAAACGCGCTAAAGAAGCATTGTTCATTAGTCATACTGGAATAATTTTAACATTTTCATTAGGCGTTGTATTGGCTTACTATCTTTTTGCCGACTTCGCGCCAGAAAAAGTGGCTTTTTTGCCATTCTCTTTATTTATGGGCGTAGCTTTAAGTATTACGGCTTTCCCTGTTTTGGCTAGAATTGTGCAAGAACGCCAAATTTCAAAAACTCGTTTGGGTTTACTTATTATTACATCAGCCGCAATAGATGATATCACCGCTTGGTGTTTATTAGCCGCAGTAATTGCGGTTGTAAAAGCAGGCTCTGTTGTGAGTTCTCTTTACACAATTGTATTGGCAATAACCTATGTTGTTTTAATGTTTAAAGTAGTGCAGCCATTCTTAAAAAGAATAGGAGATATCAATTCAAAGAAAGATGTTTTAGATAAAAATGTAGTAGCTATTTTCTTCGTTACTCTTTTGATATCGTCGTATTTAACAGAGGTAATAGGTATTCATGCTCTCTTTGGTGCTTTTATCGCTGGGGTTATCATGCCGCCAAATATGCATTTCAGAAACATCTTTGTAGAAAAAGTAGAAGATGTATCATTAGTGCTTTTACTACCCTTGTTTTTTGTGTTTACAGGATTGCGCACACAAATAGGATTGTTGAATGACATTTCTTTATGGAAAATATGTGCTGTGATTATTTTGGCAGCTTCTCTTGGAAAATATTTAGGAAGTGGTTTAGCTGCTCGTTTTGCAGGAAATAGTTGGAAAGATAGTGCGCTCATTGGCGCGCTAATGAATACTAGGGGTTTGATGGAGTTAGTGGTGTTAAATATAGGTTTAGATTTAGGTGTTCTTAGTCCGCAGCTTTTTGCTATGATGGTCATCATGGCCTTGGTTACTACGTTTATGACCGGTCCGGCATTAGATTTCATCGACTTCCTTTTCAAAGATAAATCGGTAGAATCGGTTACGGAAGAGATGCAGAAAAAATTTCGACTTATTTTCTCGTTTGGTGATCCAGAGAGAGGAAAGAGCATGGTGATTCTTTCCGATGCTTTGTTGCACAAAGAGCAAGCTCAATCGGAAGTTACCGCAATGCATCTTCGTTTAAGTAATGAGTTGCATCAATACAACATGTTGGAGTTGGAGAGAGATACTTTTAAGCCAATTAAGAGTCAGGCTGGAAAATTAGATTTAACTATTAAAACCGCATTTAAACCAACGGTTGATATTGATAAAGAAATTGTGGATACGGCTAATGACGGACAATACGATTTGTTAATTATAGGCATGGGACCATCTATTTACGAAGGAACTTTGTTGGGCAGAGTAATTGGTATTACGTCGAAAATTATCAATCCAGAAAGATTGATTCAAACCTTAACAGGTAAAGAAAATATTATTGAAGGAAGTGTTTTCAATACGCGAGTAAACAACATTATTAAAACAATTAAAGGGTCCTTAGGAATCTTCATCGACAAAGGATTGAAGAAATCCGAGATGGTATTTATTCCAATTCTTTCTGAAAATGATTTGTTCTTGTTGAATTACGCTCATAAGGTAATTACCAATAAAGGATCTAAAGTGGTGTTGGTTGATGCCTTAGGTATTTTTCAAAACAGCATGGAGTTTAAAGAGAAGGTGAATGTGATAGAAAAAGAGCATCCATATCATTTAACTTTCCTCGGTGAAAACACCATTGAAAAAGAATTTTTATCTCAACAAGATTTAATGTTGATCAGTATCGACAGTTGGAGAAAGCTAGTTTTAAGTCACAGCGAATGGCTGGTCGACGCACCATCGGCCTTGATAATAAAGGAATAGCTTAAAGCACAATCTTTTAATTTCATTTGTCAATTTTATTTATTCAACAATCTAATGTTGATTGAAAAGCCCTATGTTTCCTAACTTTCAAAAGATAATTGGGTTAAAATAGCAGAGGTTTTTTAAGAAAACTGAAAAGGTAGGGTTATGGAAAATGATTTATCAGTTAAAGTAAATGCAAGCGATACTGCTGAAATTACGGCGGCGTATCAGAAAATAAAAGGTGTAAAATTTAAAATAGCCTTGATAGATGAGGATGAAATGTGTTTGCGAGTTGCAAAGCATAAATTAGAACAAGTGTATAAGGCGGGTGTTGAAATATCAACTTTTAAGAATTACGAAGACTTCGAGAAGGAGTCTAAAAATGTGGATGTTGTGGTACTGGATTATATGTACGAGCAACAGTGTGCTAATACCAATGGCTTATCGCTGTTAGTGAAGGTTAAAATGTTGAATCCTGCGCCTGTTGTTTTCATGTTAACGCGCAATCGTCATATGCATATCGCGGTTCAAGCAATGAAGAGTGGTGCTTCAGATTTTATAGTTAAAGGAGAAGGTTGCTACGATCGCTTGTCGGAAAATATTTTCCAGGTAGTAAAGAAAAAATCAGTTGTTGAAAGAAGAAGTTCCTTGCTTAGCCTTTTCTCTAAAAGAATGGGATTTTAGTAGAATAATTCTTACCTTTTGCCTTGAAAGGGTTAATAGAAAGCATGCAACAGGTAATAAAATTATTGTACATCGAAGTTAACGAAAACGACGCACGTAATTTTTACCGTGAAATAGAAAAATCATCTTTAAAAATAGCTTTAACCATTGTGCCCGACGTGGAGGAGATGTATGTGGAGGTTAAAAAGAGGGCTTTCGATATTGTTTTTTCTGACTACCATTTACCTAAGCAAAACGGACATAGCTTTCTTAGGGATTTGAGGTCGAAAGATATTTATATTCCAGTTGTTTTTATTACCGATTATGCCGATCCGCAAGCAGCTGTAGAGATGATGCAATCTGGTGCGAGCGATTTTATTCCTAAATCCTTATTGAATAGTGATGGTATTGAGCAATGTATTAGAAACTCAATGCGCTATGCAGAGTTGGAAAGTCAGCGTAAAAATGTAGAACTGCATTTAAAGTCGGCAGAAGATAAATTGTCTACCGTTATTTCCTATACCCCCATCATTATCTTTTCCTTCGATAAATTTGGAGAAATTACTTTAGCCAAAGGAAGTAATTTGGGCTTTAGCGATGATGTTATTGGAGAGTCTATTTTTGATGTTTTTGAAGGTAAAGATGAGTTTACCAATCAGGTTAAAATTGCATTAGCTGGCAACAAGGTTACACAGTCGATGAGCTTTGGAAATATAGTGTACCAAATTACCTGCACGCCTCGTTTTGATGAGCATGGTGAACTGGTGGAAGTGATTGGTATTGCGAATGATATTACCAAAAGGGCAGAGGCTGAAGATTCGTTGATGAAGGCTAAACTATTGGCCGAACAAACCAGTAAAGCAAAGCAAGATTTTATTGCCAATATGAGTCACGAGATAAGAACACCAATGAATGCGATTGTTGGGTTTACCGGCCTGCTAGAAGAAACAAAATTAAATGATGTGCAGAAAGATTATGTGCATACTATTAAGGTGTCGGGAGAAAATTTATTGAATTTGATCAACGATATTCTTGATTTTTCAAAGATTGAAGCAGGTAAATTATTTATAGAAAAAGAAGGATTTATTTTGCATCAAGTATTGGATTCAATCGAACGAGTATTGAAAGGGAAAGCCAATGAAAAGTCACTTGATTTTTCTATTGAGGTGGCTCCTGATGTTCCTAATTTCATTATAGGTGACAGCAATAGGTTGTATCAAGTTTTGATGAACTTAGTGGGTAATGCGATAAAGTTTACAGAGAAAGGTTTTGTTAAAATTAAGGTGGAGAAATCTTGGGAGAAAGAGGATATGTTCCGTCTCAAATTTTTTGTTATCGATAGTGGTATAGGTATCCCAAAAAATAAGCTCGATTATATTTTTGAAAGCTTTAACCAAGTAAGTTCAGGAGCTACCAGAAAATATGGAGGTACAGGTTTGGGATTGGCCATAGTAAAACGTTTGGTTGAATTGCAAAAAGGAACTGTTAAAGCAAGCAGTGAAGTGGGGGAAGGTTCTATTTTTGAATTTGAAGTGAAATATAAATTTGATACAGATCATCAAATAGAAAAAGAAATTGAAAATACAGAAATAGATTTTAGTTATTTGAAAGGTAAAAACATTTTGTTGGCTGAAGACAACAGGATGAACCAAAAATTTATCATCAACATTTTCGAGAAATTACCAGCTAAATTATTTGTAGCATCAGATGGCGAAGAGGCCCTGCAGATGATGAAAGAAAGAGATTTTGATATTTTGCTTTTAGATATACAAATGCCAAATAAAGATGGCTTTGAAGTAGTTAAAGAATTGCGAAGTGCTTTTCCCGAGGCTAAAAATAATATTCCTGTAATAGCAATGACTGCTCACGCTTTTAAAGAAGAACGCGATGCTTGCCTTGCTGCAGGGATGAACGACCACATTGCAAAGCCAATTCACAAAGATGATTTGTTTGCATTGATTTATAAATATCTAGTTGTAAAAAAGATGGAAAAGACTAGTTCATCGAAGTTATTAAACACCAATTACCTAAAGGACATGTCGGAAGGTAATGATGAATTTGTAAAAGAAATGTTGGGTATTTTTTATGAAGATACGCCTCCTTTAATTGAAAATTTAAAAGCTGCAGTTGCTCAGCAAGATTGGAAAAAAATGGTGCAGTTGGCTCACAAATACCGATCACCATTGGCTTTACTGGGTTTGAAAGAAATTGAAGAGTCGATGAAAGTAATTGAGTACAAAGCCAAACAAGAGAATGGTATAGATAGTATTAAGAAAGAGTTTGAAAAAGCACTTTTGCAGAGTGAGAAAGTCTTGTTAGAAGTGCAAAATATTTTAACAGATATTTAATTGGCTGCACTTTAGCGACCTTCACCGATTGAAAAACACCGTTTAAATAGCAGCTGATTAACAGTATTACTTGTGCGGTGAAAATTGTACAAGTAGTTTTTTCATAGTTGTTTTGGGGTGCCTCGAAAGTGTACTGTGGGCTTTTTTTATTTCTTCTTGGAAGAAGGAATAGCTTCTTCCACAAATACGAAAGCCAACTGAGTAGATGTGCCATCCCTAGAGTTTTTGGCTTGTAAAAACAAGCTATCTCCTTTTACACGACCCGAAAATTTCATTTTTCCTGTTTTGCCATAAACACTGCAAGTAAGGTAGCATTTGCCAAAAGAGTAGTCGCCTTTTAAAACTTGTTTAGCATTTTCTTTATTGAAGAATTTAATTACCTCTTGCGGTTTTTCGATGGATGTAGTGTGCAAAACTGTACCGTCTGAATAAAAGCGCAGATAGGCCGAAGTTACAGAATCAAGAGAGGAGTGGTAAACACCTTCCATTTCTATTTTGCATCCGCCCACTGGCGGAGTTGCTGATGGTAAAAAAGTTAAGCTCGCAAGAGCTGCCACAAAAATTAAAACAAATATTCGCATAGTGAATTTATTAAGTTAAAGATATAACGATTCTTCTAATCAATTGGTTATTTTTACAATTCAATTAAATTAGATGAAAAAATTTGAAGTCCCAGAGTTTTATAGGAGTCCGATAATCTCTCGTATCAAACAATTGCGCAAAGATAGCGACCCACGTAAAAAAGATTATGCACCAACCGTTTTAGATTTCGGCGTTGTTAAATTTTATATTGCGCGTCATTTCGGCTTTTGTTACGGTGTAGAGAACGCCATTGAAATAGCCTACAGAGCCATTAATGAGAATGAAGGGAAACGCATTTTCTTACTTTCAGAGATGATTCACAATCCAGAAGTAAACAAAGATTTGGTTTCGCGTGGCGTAAAGTTTTTGATGGACACAGCCGGCACTCAATTGATAGATTGGAGCACTCTAACTTCAGAGGATGTGGTGGTGATTCCTGCTTTTGGAACCACTTTGGAAATTGAAGATAAATTAAAAGCCTTATCTATCGACCCTTACAAATACAACACAACTTGTCCGTTTGTTGAAAGAGTTTGGAAGATGTCGAAAAAACTAGGCGACGAACAATACACCATTTTAATTCATGGCAAGCACAATCACGAAGAAACACGAGCTACTTTTTCGCATGCTGTAAAGTACGGACACACCTTAATATTGCGTGATATGGAAGAGGCGCAAAAATTAGCCGACGTTATTTCTGGTAAAGTTTCAAAGGAAGAATTCTATCAATATTTTAAAGGTAAATTCTCTGAAGGATTTGATGTGGAAAGAGATTTAAAAAGAATTGGCGTAGTGAATCAAACCACGATGTTGGCCACAGAAACCAAAGAGATTGCTTCTTATTTAAAAGGGGTGATGGAAGATGTTTTTGAAGTAAAAGATTTTAAAGAAGTATTTGCCGATACGCGCGATTCATTGTGTTATGCTACCAACGATAATCAAAGTGCAACTATTGCTTTGCTTGATCAGCCTGTGGATATCGCTGTAGTGGTAGGCGGTTACAATAGTTCTAATACATCTCATTTAGCTGAGTTGTGCGAAACTAAATTTCCTACTTTTTACATCTCTTCAGAGAAAGAGATATTGAGTGAAAAGGAGATTCAGCATTTTCATTACCACGATCATCAGTTGGTGAAGACCAATGATTTTCTACCTCAAAAAGAAGTATTGAATATCATTTTAACTTCGGGTGCGTCGTGTCCCGATTCTACAGTAGACAATGTGTTACAAAAGATATTGAGTTATTTCCCTAACGCTTTATCAGTAGAAGAAATCATGAAGAAATTTGAAGCGAGTATAACCTTGAATCCATAGAAGCATGTACAAATCGATTGTAAAACCACTACTTTTTCGTTTTCAGCCCGAAACAGCGCACAATATTGTATTTTCATCATTGAAATTTTTGTTTGCTATTCCGCTAGTAAAACCAATAGTGAGAAGTGTTTTTGAGGTGAAACACAAAAGTTTAGAGCGAACGGTTTTCGGCTTAAAATTTCCCAATCCGGTGGGCTTGGCTGCTGGTTTCGATAAGGACGCAAAGTTGTACAAAGAATTGGCTTGTTTAGGATTTGGATTTATTGAGATAGGCACTTTAACGCCTGTGGGGCAACCCGGAAATCCACAGCCGCGTTCGTTTCGTTTGCCTAAAGACGAAGCCTTAATCAACAGAATGGGTTTCAATAACGAAGGCGTTCAAGCTGCTGTTGAGCGTTTGCGCAAGAGAGATAAGTCGCTTATTATTGGAGGTAACATAGGTAAAAACAAAGTAACACCAAACGAAGAGGCGGTAAGCGATTACGAAAAGTGTTTCACTGCTTTATATCCTTATGTAGATTATTTTGTGGTAAATGTAAGTTCACCCAATACGCCTGGTTTGCGAGAGCTTCAAGACAAAGAGCCACTTAAAAACCTCTTGTTGAAAGTGCAGGAAATGAATCAACAAACCAAAGCGCCAAAACCTTTGCTCTTAAAAATTGCTCCCGATTTAACCGACTCTCAGCTAGATGATATTGTAGCTATTGCGAACGAAGTTAATTTGTCGGGATTGATTGCTACCAATACAACCATAAGTAGAGACGGACTCCTTACAGATAAATCAATAGTAGAAAATATTGGTGCCGGAGGATTAAGCGGAAAACCAGTAAAACAGCGTTCTACAGAGGTGGTGAAATATTTGTGTTCTCGTTTGGGTAAAGATTTTCCTGTGATTGCAGTGGGTGGTATTTACACCGCTGCCGATGCGCAAGAGAAATTAGATGCAGGTGCCGCTTTGGTGCAGGTTTACACTGGTTTTATTTATGAAGGTCCGGCGATGGTGAAGACGATTAATAAAGGGTTGATTAAAAATTAGCCCACTATCTCTTCTTTCTTAAAGTGAAAATTTATTTCAATCTCAGCATTTTCATCTGAGTCGCTGCCGTGCACAGCGTTTTTCGATTTAGATTCGGCAAAGCGTTTGCGAATGGTGCCTTCGTTAGCTTCGTTAGGGTCGGTAGAGCCTACCAAAGCTCTAAAATCGGCCACAGCATTCTCTTTCTCTAAAGCAATAGCTACTATCGGTCCGCCACTCATGTATTGAGTCAATTCATCATAAAACCCTTTTCCCTTGTGAACCCCATAAAATTCTTGAGCTTGTGCCAGAGATAAATGCACGTATTTCATAGCGATAATTTTGAAACCGCCAGAAATGATGTGGTCAATTATTTTTCCAATATAACCTTTAGCTACCGCCTCTGGTTTTATCATCGTAAAGGTTCTGTTTCCGCTCATTTCTAACTGGGTTGTATACAAACATAATCGATAGAAAGGTTAATCACAAGAAAATAGCGAATAAATTCTATCTTAGAACCCTTAAAAAATATAAGTTTTGGACAAACAATCGATACAGCAATTGAGTGAACTTCTTCAAGGTAAAAAGAAGATTTTTGTAGTAAGTCATAAAAATCCCGATGGTGATGCTATTGGCTCTGCCATTGGTTGGGGACGATTTTTAAAAAATATGGGCCACGAGGTAGTGGTGTCGACACCCAATGAATACCCCGATTTTATTGCATGGATTGAAGGAGCGAAAGATATTTTAATGTATTCTCAGCAACCCGAAAAGGTGAAGGAAGAGGTGGAGAATGCCGACTTAATTTTCTGTTTAGATTTTAATGCTTTACAAAGAATTGATGAAACAGGCGATTTCATTGCTAAAGCCAAAGGAAAAAAGATATTGATTGACCATCATCAACAGCCCGAAAGTTTTCCTGATATTACTTTTTCTGATGTTACGGCTTGCTCTACATCACAAATGGTGTTTGAGATTATTGAAGCTTTGGGCCAAAAGAAATTGTTAGATGCGGGCGGTGCCTCAGCTTTGTATGTGGGCATCATGACCGATACTGGTTCTTTTAAATTTCCTTCTACCACTGCACAAACGCATCGCGTAATTAGTGAATTGATTTATGCAGGCGCCAACAATGCGCATATTCATCAGTTGGTGTACGATAACCAAAGTATGGATAGATTGAAGTTGGTGGGACATTGTCTCGACAATATGGAGGTATTGTTGAAATACAAAATGGCTATTATTAAAGTCACCCAAAAAGATCACCAAACTTTCAATATACAAAAAGGAGATTCTGAAGGAATTGTAAATTATCCGCTAGGTGTAAAAGATATTGTGTTTTCGGCTTTCTTTCGCGAAGACAAAGATTTGGTGAAAATTTCATTCCGCTCTAAAGGTACTTTCGATGTAAATGCTTTGGCGCGTAAGTATTTTAATGGTGGCGGCCATATCAATGCAGCTGGCGGAGTGAGCAGTGAAGGGTTGGAAAATGCGATTCAAAAACTAAAAGATATTTTGCCCGAATATGAAGCTGAATTGCGTAAATAGTATTCTTCGTGTAGTGAGTTTTTTGGTCTTCGCTTTTTCTTGTACTGAAGATGTAAAAGACAATTCCGACTATACCACAGCCGAACTAAAAACTATTCTTGAAAACAGTAATAAAGTAAAAACTGTTAGAGAAGAACAAGACATTGAAAACTATTTTAAAAGAAGAGGTTTGGTGCCGCAAAAAACAGGTACAGGCGTGTACTATGTAGTTTACGAAAAAGCCAAGGCAGACACGGTGAAAATTAAGCATATGAATTACGTTACAGCCATGTTTGATATTTCATTGATTGATGGTAAATTGTGCTATTCTACCAAAGAAACCGGTCCGCTAGAGTTTCAAGTTGGTAAGGCCGATGTAGAATCGGGTTTACAAGAAGCTTTAGAGTTTATGCATCAAGGTGATAAAGCTTTGGTGTTGATTCCTTCGCACCGTGCGCACGGACTATTAGGCGATATGGAAAAAATCCCATCATTGGCTACCGTTATTTACGATATTAAAATTTTGAAAGTAAGTAAGGAATGAAGAAGCTGCTGATCTTTCTTTTTCTTTCTTTTGTTTTCTTCGCTTGCAGCGATTTACCTGATAATTTTTTGCAAACCGCATCTGGCTTAACCTACAGCTATGTGGAATTGGGCGATGGTGAAGTGGCCGAAGAAGACGACTATGTTCGTTTTGCTTATGAAGTCAAAAATGAAAACGATTCTATGTTGTATTCATCGCGAATGTTGGTTCATCTCATTAGGGCAGTGAAGAATGGAAATTTAGAGGAAGGATTGTTGATGATGAAAAAGGGCGACAAGGTTGATTTTTTATTGAATCCTAAAGAGTTTTATGAAACCTATATGCAGCAATCGTTGCCTGCGGCGCTTAGTGAAGGTAAAGTGAAAGTGCAGGTGAAAGTGCTTGACATACTTTCTGATTTGCAATACCAAAAACAGAAAAATGATTTTTATAAAAAGCTTTCAGAAGCCCGCATGGATACGTCGGCTCATACAGAAATAGCGCGCATTGAGAATTACATCAATGAGAATAAAATGCCTGTGAAGGTTAGCAATTCTGGCTTGGCTTACTTCTTTATAAAGGATATAGAAAATGCTAAAAAAGTGACTTATGGAAAAACGCTTTATTTGCATTACAGAGGTAAGTTTTTCGATGGTAGAGAATTCAATTCTACTATTGTTAAAGGCACTCCGCAGGATATGATTTACGGACAAGAAATGCAGGTGATTCAAGGTATAGAAGAAGCGCTTTCCATGATGAACGAAGGCGATAAAATAGGCTTAGTCATTCCATCGTGTTTGGCTTATAGCAGCAAAGGTTCGAGCACAGGTATTGTACCTCCCAATACTCCTGTGTATTATGAAGTGGAGGTAATTAAAGTAAATTAAAAGAGATGAAAAAGATTTTTGTATTCGTTGCGCTAATAGGCATTATTGCTTGTAACAGTGTTAAAAAACAAGAGATGGTTTTTACTTCAGCATCATCGGGAATGCAGTATTTTAAAATTGTTGCCAACGACAGCACTCCGGTTCAAATAGGCGATGCTGTGGAAATAACTTATAAAGGTACTTTTGCCGATGACACTGTTTTTTCACAAACGAAACAAGGTGAAACGCGTCGTTTTACTGTTGGATACAATGAAATTAGCAAGGAGTTGAATGAAGCTGTTCAGTATATGCATTGCGGTGAAAAGGCTTTGTTTAGAATGAGCAGAGAAAAGGCTTTTTTATCGAAACTAACTGCACATACCTTTGCCGAAAAAAGAAAGAAGGGTGTACTTCCCGATTCTATGGTGACTTACGAAATAGAACTTAAAAGTGTGACTGTAAATAAAGGCATGCATCCACTTAGAGCAGCTTTGCTAAAAGATACTATTAGTGGTGAAAACGGATTAAAAGTAATTGTTGCAGGTAAAGGAAATGGCGCAAAAATAGAAGAGAAAGATGAGGTGACCATTCATTATAATGGTTATTTAACCAACCTAACTTTCTTCGATTCTTCGGTGAAAAGAGGTCAGCCTTTTAAAACTAAAATTGGTGTTGGACAAGTAATTGAAGGTTGGGATAAAGGAATCACAATGCTTCATGTAGGTGATACAGCAAGATTAATTATTCCTTCAAAAATGGGCTATGGATCAAAAGCAAAATCAAATATTCCTGCTAACTCAACTCTAATTTTCGATGTAATTGTGTTGGCCGCTAAAAAACCTGTTGTTCCAACTCCTTACCAAGTACAAGGTTTACCAGTTAAAAAAACAGCTAGCGGATTAGAATATGTGGTGGTAAATGAAGGAACAGGAAAATATCCTTTGAGTGGTAATAAAGTAACGGTTCACTATACTGGCTATTTGCAGGATGGAAGTATTTTCGATTCATCTGTGTCTCGCGATGATTATTTTAAATTCAATGTAGGTATGGGCAGAGTAATTAAAGGTTGGGATGAAGGTATTTTATTAATGCGCGAAGGTGCTAAATATCGTTTTACAATTCCTTATGCTTTGGCTTACGGCGAAGCGGGTTATCCTCCTGTTATTCCTGCAAAAGCGACCCTTATATTCGATGTGGAATTGATTAAAGCTGATTAATGGAAATTAAGGAAAAGCTGCTGCAAGCTTGCAGAGACTTTGCTCAAGAAAAGCTAGCTGCCATTCAAAATACTTTGAGTGAATTGAGTGATTCTGTGGGGTCTGATTCTAAAAGCACTGCCGGCGATAAGCATGAAACAGGCAGAGCTATGCTGCATTTGGAGCAAGAAAAAGCGGGTGAACAGTTAAAGCAAGCGCAAGACACTTTAAGGGCCATTGATAAAATTAATATCCAAAAATTAAACACTAGCATTGCTGCGGGTAGCTTAGTGAAAACCAATATAGGTAATTTTTTTATTGCAATAAGCGCAGGAAAAATAACTATTGATAAAGTTGATTATTATGCGGTTTCACCTAAGGCACCTATTGCTCAAAAGTTGATTGGCTTGGTCAAAAACGATAAACTAAAATTTAATGGAATTGACTACAGCATTGAGCAAATAGCATAAGTCACTGTTAAACCTCCGTTTACGGCATTTATCTGTTCATAATTCCAAAGTATCTCTTTCCCCCTTTTTTATAATTTCGCCTTCCTAACTATTCTAAATGACTTCTGTTCAGCGATCGCCATTGGTTTTGCCTTTGCTTTTTTTTATGATTGGCATTGGTGTGTCGGCTATTTTCACCGTTTTTCTCTTACTCTTCTTATTCTTGCTTTTTGTGGCTTTGTGGCATTCACAAAAGTTAAACATCAATTGTTTTTTTGGTGTCAATTTTTTAAAATCTACTGTTCTTGCTTCTTTGTTTTTTGTTTTGGGTTGCGGCATTAAGGAGGTGAATAAAAACAGTGATTTAGTTTTAAAAGATACCATAGAATTACCTTCTTCTTATTTGAAATTCACCAATGGTGTTCGATTTACCAAGCGCGGTTGTTGGACTACCGCTCAGCTTTTGCATGATTCTTTATGTTTTCAAGTGCAAGTGAGTATGGATAGTGCCAAAGGAAAGTTATTGGAGAAAGGCGATACTTTTGTTTTGAAAAATGTTCGTGTTTATCCTTTGGTGAAAGAAGGAAAAGAGGCAAGTGGCTTTGAGTTGTATTTACTGCGACAGGGTGTGCAAGCCAAATTGTATGTGAACGATCAATGTTTTTCACATCTTAATAGAAATAACGATTGGCAATACATGGCTTATAATGCCATGCATGCTAAAATTGTTAATTCATCTCTGTCGGTAAATTCAAAATCATTGCTGTTATCGCTGCTCATTGGAGATAGAGGCTTCATTGATAAAGCAACGAAGGATAACTTTAGTGCGCTTGGAGTATCGCATATCTTGTCGGTATCTGGCTTGCATGTAGGAATTATCTATGTAATCCTTGCTTTCTTGATTGGCTTGCTTTGGAATAAAAACGCCTACATTCCGCTTGTAGTAATTTTATCGTTGATTTGGTTTTATTGTTGGATGGTAGGCTTTGAGGCTGCAGTATTGCGATCGGCTTTAATGTTTTCCTTGCATGCGGTGGGTAATGCTTTAGGCAAAAAGAGTTCCTTGTTGCACACTACTGCACTTTCTGCATTTATTATTCTTATCATTAATCCGTTCTTCTTATTCGATATCGGATTTCAATTGACTTACGGAGCTATGCTCGGCATCATTTTTATAATGCCTATTTTTCAAGATGTGTTGAAGGTGAAATCGCCTTACCTTAAACCTATTATCGATTTGTTATTGCTGAGTTTAGCAGTTCAAATTACACTCATTCCTCTGTTGATTTTTCATTTTCAAACTTTGCCCGTTTACTTTATGTTAGCCAATTTACTGGTGGTACCTGCAGTTGCTTTAATAATGTATGCAGGTATGTTGTTTTTAGCGATTCCTGAAAACAAAGCACTAAACTTCATTATAGATCTTTTGCTGTTGATTAACGATTCGTGTTGCAAAACTATTGGCAATTGGCCTTACCCAATGGTGTATATCGTTAATGATAATTTGGCCGATTTTTGTTTCTACAGTTTATGCATAGCTAACGTGGTGATTTACTATCAATGGAAAATAAATTCGTTTTTGTGGTTAAGTGTTTTGTCTTTGTTGTTGGTGTTTATTTGAGTTTTATTAAACAGTTCATTGCGAGGTACCCCGAAGCAATCTCATTTTTAATTTACCAAAACTCAATATGGTTGCTTCGGGGTACCTCGCAATGACGAGTTGTGCAGTTTTATTTGATAGTTAAAGATTCTGCAATTTGTTTGAAAACAGGTTCCATACTTGTGAAATCGGATAGGGCAGAGTGTATCACCAACTGATAAGCATTGCCATTTTGAATAAAAAAATATACCAGTCCTTTGTGCTCTCTTTCATTGATATCGTAGGTATAGGCAGTAACTTGAGCTTCTGCACCATTTATTGTTGCAGTTCCTTTTTCGGTAACACTCGCATTAAGCAAATTCTTAATTAAAATGAAGTTACGTGCTGCAAAATCATCAAGGGTTAGGGTGCTTGCAATACTTTCTTCTTTGGTTAAAGCTAACTGAATTTGAATATTGTCGGCATTGTTTGTATTGGCCTTTAAACTCACCAAGATATTTCCCGAGCCAAAAGTGGGTGTCCATCCTTTAAGATGATTGATACTGTATTTTCCATCAGGAGAACTAGCAGTAACAAATGCTTTGTCTTGCGCTACGCTTATTTGAACGCTCAATATCAGTAATAGAAACAATAACTTTTTCATGGTTTTTCTTTTTTTGAAGATACTAAATTTCTTAAGCTTGAAGCAAAAACAGTGCTGGTCTTTTGTGAAAATCTCTTTTGTTTTTTTTCCAATGGGCCAACGATGCGGTAAATATTTCTTCTGTCTCGGTAGTGATGTCGGCAGCAACGCAAAGCAAAGTTTGCGGCAAACATGCACTAATAATTTCTTCCACCATTTGATTGTTTCTGTAGGGAGTTTCTATAAACAATTGTGCCGTTTTATTTTTCTTCGAATCATTTTCAATGCTTTTAAGTTTGGCATGTAAAGCTGCTTTGTCTTTGGGAAGGTAGCCGTGAAAATGAAAATTTTGTCCGTTAAACCCCGATGCCATTAAGGCAAGCAAGATGGAACTCGGACCAACAAAAGGAACCACTTGAATGTTTTTTTGATGAGATGTTGCAACGATGTTGTTGCCTGGGTCGGCAATGGCCGGACAACCAGCTTCGCTCAATAGACCCACATTTTCACCACTTTCTAAAACCGAGAAAGCTTCACTAAAATCAGCATGTTCATCGTGTTTATCTAGCAACCACAATTTTAACTCAGGAATAGGGAAATTGCTTTTCAATGATGAAATAAATCTGCGCGCTGTTCTTTCGTTTTCTACAACGAAATATTTAGTTGCACGAATGTTTTCAATTGTTTTAGCAGGTAGAACCTCAGCGAAATGATTTTCTCCCAGTAAAGTAGGAAAGAGCAAAAGCTTACCTTTAGTATTCATTGTTTTTTAATTTAAGTGCAATTATTTCGCATGCTTCATCTAACAATTGAAATACTTCTTCAAAGCCGTCATTACCAAAATAAGGATCGGGAACGGGTTCGTTGCTATTAGGATGAACTTCATTCAATATCATTTTCACTTTAGAATGATGTTTTTTATCTCCAATGTTAAGCGCATTGGTGAAATTGCTTTCATCCATGGTGAATATCAAATCGAATCGTTCAAAGTCATCTTTTCTAAGCGGTCGGCTTTTCTGACTTCTAATGTCTACGCCATGTTCAAGAGCGTTAAGTGTAGATCGCTTGTCGGGTGCTTCTCCTTCATGAAATCCAGAGGTGCCAGCAGATGCTACTACAATATCTAGTTTATACTTTTTGGCTTTGTCTTTCATGATGCCTTCTGCTACAGGCGACCGACAAATATTGCCAAGACAAACCATTAATATTCTTTTCATGGTGGAAATATACATTTTTTTGTAAACGTTTTTTTTCATCATTAAGGAATTATAGCTAAATTAATTTAAGTTTAGTGCAACTGCAGCATGAAGTGACCTTTTCCTCGCTTCCTGTTTAAATTACTGATATTGATTATTGTTTATCTTAACTTAATTTCATGAAGAAAATTTTATTTCTCTTTATACTACTAACCATCTTTCAATCTGCACTCAATGCTCAATTGCAGAAGGTGCAATCACCTGTTCGTTTTTTAGCATTGGGTGATTCTTATACTATCGGACAAAGCGTGACTGTTAAGGAGAGATGGCCTGTGCAACTTAAAGATTCTTTAATTGCGAGAGGTATAGCTGTAGATACTTTACAAATTATTGCCACTACTGGTTGGCGCACCGACAATCTAATTAGTGGAATAAACAATGTGAATCCTGAAAATAATTTCAATTTAGTCTCTATTCTAATAGGTGTAAATAATTTCTACCAAGGTAAACCCGTAAGTGATTATGTTCCTGATTTAAAAGTAATTATTGACAAAGCAATTGTTCTTGCTAAAAATGATACCGATGCTGTTTTTTTGGTGTCGATACCCGATTACGCTTTTACACCTTTTGGAGGCAGTTCATCTGCTGTTTCAGTTGGTATTGATTTGTACAATCACTTAATGGATTCGGTGGCTGGAACTTATGGAATTAATTACTTTTACATAACCAACATCACGCGACAGGGTTTGGCAGATCCGAGTCTGGTAGCCACAGATAATTTACATCCATCAGGAAAGGCGTACACTTTTTTTGTAGACTCAATTTTAAATTCAATCGTGGAAGAACAAACAAATAAAGTTGTTGAGGTAAAAAATAGCTTAGATTTTAATTTAAAGATATTTGAGGAAGGCATAGAAGTAAATCTATTGTCTGATGCTAATGTTTCTCAAATTGAAGTTTTTGATATCAATGGGAAATTATTAGCTAGCCAAAAGTATTCAGGTACCTCAAGAATTTATACTGTTTTGGTAGATATTCCGGCAGGAAATTTTATTGTGATTCTAAAAAACAAAGAAGAAGGTATTGTTGCTAAAAAGAAATTTTATAAGTGTTCGTAGAGTCAGATAGAATCTGACTTAAAACAGAAAAAAATCCGATGAGAGGAAATGGAATTAATCTTTTTAAAGTCAGATTCTATCTGACTCTACGAAGAAACAATCATGAAATAAAAAAGAGGACCCGTTAACTGCCGGATCCTCTTTTTGTTTTATTGAATTCGAGTATTAACTCAAATTGATTTTCTTTTCGATATCGTTAACATACACTCTAAATCGTTTGTCGGTTTCCATCAAGTTGTTTACCGTGCGGCAAGCGTGTAAAACTGTTGCGTGATCTTTTCCTCCGCAGTGCATACCAATGGTAGCCAATGAAGATTTAGTAAGACTTTTAGAGAAGTACATTGCTATTTGACGAGCTTGTACCACCTCACGTTTGCGTGTTTTCGATTTCATCAACTCTAAAGGCAAGCTGAAATAATCACAAACTACTTTTTGGATATAATCGATAGATACTTCACGAGCTGTGTTTTTCACAAACTTGTCAATCATCTGTTTTGCTAAATCAAGAGTAATAGCTTTTTTGTTCAATGAAGACTGAGCAATCAAAGAGATTAAAGCGCCTTCTAATTCACGAATGTTGGTAGTAATGCTGTAAGCTAAGTATTCAACCACTTCTTTTGGAAGCTCGATACCATCGGCATACATCTTTTTGTTCAATACAGCGATTCTTGTTTCTAAATCTGGCGACTGTAAATCAGCAGATAAGCCCCATTTAAATCTTGAAAGAAGACGTTGCTCCATTCCTTGCAATTCCACTGGTGGTTTATCAGAAGTTAAAACCAACTGTTTGCCGTTTTGGTGCAAGTGATTGAAAATATGGAAGAATACGTCTTGTGTTTTTTCTTTACCAGCGAAGAACTGAACGTCGTCGATAATCAAAACATCTATCATTTGGTAGAAGTGAACAAAATCATTTTGTGCGTTGTTTTTAACCGCATCGATAAACTGGTGCGTGAATTTTTCAGAAGAAACATACAAAACGGTTTTGTTAGGATAGTTCTTTTTGATTTCGATACCAATAGCGTTCGCTAAATGTGTTTTTCCTAATCCTACATCACCGTATACCAATAATGGGTTGAAGGCAGTGCCGCCGGGTTTGTTGGCTACGGCGAATCCCGCAGAGCGAGCTAAGCGATTGCAATCACCTTCAATGAAATTGTCGAATGAGTAATTTGGATTCAATTGCGAATCAACCACTACTTTCTTCAATCCAGGAATGATGAAAGGGTTTCTAATGGTAGCTTGATTCACATCCAATGGCATGTTTAAAGAAGGATTTTTAATGGCCTTCTTATCAGTAGTAGGAATTTTAATAGCGTAGGGTTTCGTGTTGTTTTGAGCATTATCCATGATGATGCTGTATTCCAATCTTCCGCCTGTGCCTAATTCCTTCTGAATGATTTTCTTTAAAAGAGTGATGTAGTGTTCTTCTAACCACTCGTAGAAAAACTGACTCGGCACCTGGATTGTTAACACCTTGTTTTTTAATTTCAATGGAACGATTGGTTCGAACCAAGTTTTAAAACTTTGAAGGCTAACATTATCCTTAATGACTGAGAGGCAATTTTTCCAAGCTTTGTCGTGAGTCTTCTCCATGCAAAAAAATATCGTGTCGTGTTACTAAATTTCTCTTATCTTCAATCGGGAACGCTATATTAAGATTTACTTTCCGAATCGTGAACAAATATTGCCTAAAAAAAGTTCAAAAAAAAATACTTTTGCTATTGTATATTTATAAAATTTGTTTTAAGCCATTTACCTAGTGTTTACGCGCCCTATAAAAAGTTTGTATTTTTGAAGCGATTATCTCTTGAAAGTGAAAAATCACTTTATTTACTGGTTGTTTTTTAGCTAATTTTCAGGGGCTTACAAATTCGAAAAAAAAAGGAGAATATTTGTTTCAAAATACAAGCAATTATTTTTCAGTGATTTATAAAAAAAATAGTTATGTTTTTACATGAAACTAAAATTAGAGTAAGATATTCTGAAACCGATCAAATGGGTTTTGTTTATTATGGAAATTATGCTGCATACTTAGAAGTGGGTAGAGTAGAAGCGCTGAGAGAGGCAGGCTTTCCCTATAAAGAATTGGAGCAAAAAGGATATTTGTTGCCTGTAGCTAACCTTACCATTAATTACAAGAAACCTGCTTTATATGATGATTTGCTAACGGTAAAGACAACTGTTAGAGAAACACCTTCGGTTAAATTTGTTTTCGAAACGTCTATATATAATAGTGTAGGCGACTTAATTGTTGATTCTTCGGTAACACTTGTTTTTGTTGATTCCGCCTCAAAAAAACCTGTGAAGGGTCCAGCTGATTTAATTGATAAAATGGCATCTTACTTATAAGGTTCTTCTAAAATATGTAATTTATTTTTGTTTGATGTTAACATTTTTGCTGTTGGTAAGTTTAAGTAGTTTGTAGGATCAGCTCTTTTATTGAGTATAAAAATATTTTATTTTCACTCCTCTAATGAATCGTACTTACATAATAGCGTTTTTTTTGTTGGCATCTGCGGCAATTTCCCTTGCTGCTGATACTACTTGTGTAAATAATAGTCCGGTTGATTTTAAAATTACGAATGTTATAACTCCTAATAACGACGGTTTTAACGATGAGTTTAAAGTTATTTCGCAAAACCTTAGCGATATAAATGTATCTATTTACGATCGTTGGGGAGTCTTAGTGTATTCGTATAGCGGAGTCAATGGTTATTGGGATGGCACTTTATTCGGTACTTTACTTACCGATGGAGTATTTTATTATGTCGCCAACTATTCTACCACGTGTAAACCAAATCAAACCATAACAATGGGCGGATTTGTTCAATTGATTACAGGCTCAGGAAGCTAAAATCTATTTATTCGTTTCGTTCATCAAAACCTTGTAGGCTTTTAGCATCTGCTCTATGTCGCTTATCGCTACTTTTTCATGAGGCGCATGCACATTGTCTT
>CAMBXP010000019.1 GCA_945871895.1 Chryseobacterium gleum
TCTCTGCAAAGTTTAGCGATAGCGTAACTTTGCTGAATCTTTTCTTCAAGCTTTCAGCTTGCGATATTAAGAAGATACAATCTTCAAGAAAAGATTCAGCTAAGTTGAAAACTTAGCAGAGCGAGGAGACCGCTTAGGCAAAAGAAGCCTAAGCGGCGCTGAATTAGCTGAGAAAAATCATCTTTCCGTCCTTTAATCTTTTAAAACATGGTTCAGACATTTTCCCTATTTTTAGCCCATGAAAGATTTTCTTCGCCGTTTTAAAATCAGCTATATTCTCTACAATTTCTTTAGAAAAAAAGATTTGCAGCACAATGAAGCGATGTACAATAAATTGGGCATAAAGAAAAAATATTTTTCTCCTGTAAATAGCAAAGATTTTGAAAATCTTCCACAAGAAACTCCTTGGTTAGACAAAGAAGATTCGAAAGTGGTTCTTCCAAACAACCAACAATTTCAGGCTTTACCAACGAATATTCAAAATGAATTAATCAATTACAGCGACAAAGGATACGCTATTCTTCGCGGATTTTTTGATGCACAAACCATCGGTAAAATCAACACAGAAATAGATTCAATGGTGGCCGAAGGAAAAGCCAATTGGCGTTACAACAACAGCAAAATAATGTTTGCCATACACGAATCCACTTTCTTAAAAAGCATTGGCAAAAACGAACAACTCAACACTATTTTATCACTTCTTTTGGGCAAAAAATCGAAGCTTTTTCAAAGCATCAATTTCTTGTATGGAAGCGAACAAAAAACACATAGCGACAGTGTGCACATGACTACCTATCCTTTTGGGTATATGATTGCTGTTTGGGTAGCGTTGGAGGACATTTCAGAAGATCAAGGTCCGCTACACTATTACCCTGGCAGCCATAAATTACCATACGTAATGAACAAAGATTACAACAACGAAGGCAATCAGTTTTTGGTGGGTGATAAACTATACTACGATTACGAAGATAAAATCGAAGAAATCATAAAAGACAAAAATTTACAAAAGGAAACCTTCTTAGCTAAAAAAGGAGACGTATTAATTTGGCATGCCAATTTGATGCACGGCGGAAACAAACATGTTGATAAATCGAAAACGCGCAAAAGCATGGTGTTCCACTACTTCAGCGAAAATGTAGTTTCTTATCATGAATTTACTCAGCGTCCGGCTTTGATAAAAGAATAAATTAATTCTTCTGCTCATCAAGTAGAGACAGATAGAATCTGTCTTCAAATAGACAATATTCCATTTTTTTTAAAATGAATTAATCTTTTTAAGACAAATTCTATCTGTCTCTACAAAAACACTAACACATTTTACTTATTTTCGCAAGCATGAAAGCAGTATTACTAGTTCAACTCGGCACTCCCGATAAACCAGAAAAAGCAGATGTTAAAAGATATCTGAAAGAGTTTTTAAACGACCCAAGAGTTATCGATTTTCCTACGTTAAAACGCACCATATTGGTGAATGGAATCATCATTCCAGCTCGATTGAGCAACTCTACAGAGATTTACAAAAAAGTATTTACCGATAAAGGTTCTCCCCTACTTTTTCACACAGCGGAACTCGCTAAAAAATTACAAAAAGAAATGGGTAGCGAGTACTTGGTGAAATTTGCCATGCGTTACCAAAACCCTTCTGTAACCGGTGTGTTGGCTGAATTGGAAAAAATGGCTTTGGAAGAATTAATTGTTGTTCCGCTTTATCCTCAATACGCATCATCCTCTACAGGCAGCACTGCACAAAAGGTGCTAGAAATAGTGAGTAAGTGGGAAACCATACCCAATGTTCGTTTTGTAAATAAATTTTTTGAAAACGAAGGATACTTAAATTGTGTTGCCGAGCAAGGCTCAAAACACGATTGGAAAAGCTATGATAAAGTAGTTTTTAGTTTCCATGGATTACCAGAAAGACACATCGCTAAAGGCTGTAAAGTAGCCAACTGCAAAGCAGAAGATTGCATTAGTAAATGTGATGACGAAAGAAAATATTGCTATCGTTCTTCCTGCTATGAAACAGCCCGACAAGTGGCGGCTAGAATGAATATTCCCGATGAAAAATATGCTGTGGTATTTCAATCACGTTTGGGAAAAGACCCTTGGATTCAACCATTCGCCGATGTTGAGCTGGTAAACTTAGCCAAAGCCGGTGCAAAAAAATTATTGTTCTTCTCTCCTGCCTTCGTTGCCGATTGCTTGGAAACCATAGTTGAAATTGGCACCGAATACCAAGAGATTTTTCAGGAACACGGAGGCGAAAAAGTGCAACTGGTAGAAAGCTTAAACAGCAATGACAGCTGGGTGAAAGCACTAGAAGACATTATAAAAAAAATAGAACCTAATTCTAAATTATTTTAATGTATTTTTGAGGTTCAGCAATGAGCCTTGAAAAGAATATTAAAAAGCATACAATTTGATTACGCTAAAGACTTGTATTCTGTGCTATCTTTCGCTGCAAAATCAGATTACTCCATTGTTTTAAATCCTTTGCGTATTGGTGAAGGATTTAAAACTTTATATGCTTTTGGTAACAGAAACATAGTGCAAGGGAACGTTGGAAATGCCTTCGAGGAAATTGCAAAATTGAAAGAGTCAGGGGCTACAATTTTCGGTTATTTCTCTTACGAACTAAAAAATGAAATAGAATCGCTTTCTTCTGCAAATTATGATCACACTCACTTTCCTGATTACTTCTTCTTTCAGCCTCGTTTGATGGTGCGAGAAATGGAAGATGAGCTTCTTTTAGAATACTATGAAGAAGACGAATTATATGCACAGCATTTTATTGAAGAAATCAGCAAAAAAGTAGAGGGTGATTCAAGTTCACATTCAATCTCATTAAAATCTCGATTAAGCAGAGAAGAGTATATTTCTAAAGTCAACAATCTCAAAAAACACATTCACCGAGGAGATATTTATGAAGTCAATTTCTGTCAGGAATTTTATGCTGAAAACGTCGTGCTAAATCCCCTAGAAGTTTTCCAAAAATTGCTCAACAAATCATCCACTCCATTTTCATCATTTTTGAAAATGGAGGACAAATTTCTGCTGTGTGCATCGCCCGAAAGATTTTTGAAGAAAGAAGATTCTCGCGTTATTTCGCAACCTATCAAAGGAACAGCGAAGCGCGGCGCAAATGAGGAAGAAGACGAAAAGCTCAAAAAAGCATTGTTTGAAAGCGCTAAGGAAAGAAGCGAAAATGTAATGATAGTTGATTTGGTGCGCAATGATTTATCAACTATTGCAAAAGACGGAAGCGTGAAGGTTGAGGAGCTTTTTAAGGTATATTCTTTTCCGCAATGGCATCAAATGATTTCTACTATTTCTTGTGAAGTAAACGACAAAATTTCGGCTATAGAAATCATTAAAAAGTGTTTTCCAATGGGTTCAATGACAGGTGCTCCTAAAGTAAGCGCCATGCGATTGATAGAAGAAAATGAAAGCATGAAACGAGGAATTTTCTCGGGCGCTGTTGGCTATATAGACGAAGAAAATGATTTCGATTTCAATGTGGTCATTAGAAGTTTGGTGTACAATGCAAAAACAAAATACCTTTCTTTATGCGTAGGCAGTGCTATTACAGCACATTGTGATGCACAGCAAGAATATGAAGAATGCCTGCTAAAAGCCGCGGTATTAAAAGAAGTATTACAATGAAATATCAAAAAATATTTACTGAAAAAGATTCAATTTTAGTAGCTGTTAGCGGCGGAATAGATTCTGTTGTTCTACTTCACCTATTGAAACAAGAAAAATTGACTATTGCAGTAGCCCATTGCAACTTCTCCTTGCGGGCTAAAGAATCTGATGCCGACGAAGCCTTTGTAAAAACACTCGCTAAAAACTATAAAATTCCATTTTTCACGAAGAAATTCAACACCAAAAAAGTTGCGAAAGAGCAATCTATTTCAACGCAAATGGCAGCACGTGAATTACGTTATACATGGTTTAGTGCATTGGCCAAAGAAAATGGGTTTACTAAAATCGTGGTGGCACATCACGCCGATGACCAAATGGAAACTGTGTTGCTCAACTTAACAAGAGGCACAGGCATATCGGGATTTACCGCCATGAATGCCCAAAACGGACTAATTGCTCGCCCCCTGCTTTCATTAAGCAGAAAAGATATTGAAAGCTACGCTAAAAAACATACATTAAAATGGCGGGAAGATGCCAGTAATGCAGAAGACAAGTACGCACGCAATCGAATTCGTCACAAAGTAATGCCAGTGCTCAAAGAATTGAATCCATCATTGTTGGCCACATTTTCAAACAGTAGAAATCGTTTACAAAATGTGCAGGTCGTTTTCGAGAAAGCCAAAAGTGATTTTTTAGTAAAAGCTGCTTTTGACGGTGGTTGGAAATTTAAAATCACGAAAGACAGTAACTCACTCGCATTATTGAGCGAAATATTGTTCGATTTTGGCTTCACGCACGATGCCATTGATAAAATTATACAAAGTGCTACATCAGAATCGGGTAAAATATTTTTAGGCCAAAACTGCAGATTACTTAAAAATAGAAATGAATGGTTGCTGACGCCAATTATGACCTGGGAAGAAGAAATTTTAATAGCAGAAAACGAATCGATTTCTTCGCCCATTCTATTGAAAACAGTTGTGAAAGCAATGAAAGGCTACAAAATATCGAAAGAAAAAACGCTAGCCCAATTGGATGCAAGTAAGCTGAAGTTCCCTTTAAAATTACGCAAATGGAAACAAGGAGATTGGTTCATTCCCTTTGGTATGAGAGGAAAAATGAAGCTGAGCGACTACTTCATCAACCAAAAGTTTTCGTTATTGGAAAAAGAAAATGTTTGGATTTTAGCATCGGGAAATGACATTATATGGATTGTGGGTCACCGCGTCGACCAGCGCTATGCGATTGGTGAAAAGACAAAAAAAGTATATCTTGCACAAGTGAAATAAGGCTATGAAAGAAAACAATCTTTTTGAGGAAAAACAATACCTAGGCACCAATATAATGCACCTATTAATTCGTTTGGTAATTGCTATGGGTTGCTTTTGCTTGTACCGCTTTTCCGACACCGATGACGAAACGAAAGGTTTATTTTTCATCTTAGGAATAGCAGCACTTGCCATATCGGGGTTATTGGTTTTTGTGTTACATATTAGCACCGTGGTAAACAATGGCAGCTTGGTTTTAGATGGTTTTTGGATGTCGAGAAGAGTTAAAATAGATTTGAATTCTATCGTAAGTGCCGAGGTGACTAAGTATCCGCGATTTGTAATGCACCGTGCAGTATACAATTTACACTTAAAAGGTACCATTAAATTTTTCACCAAAGGTAGCGAGGCCGTGCTGCTGATTGATCGCGACGGATTAAAATATTGCATTGGTTCTCAGAAGGCTAAAGAATTATGTGCCGCAGTGCAGAAACAAATTCAATCGACTAAAGTATAATCGGAATATATATTTTTTTATATTTACTATTACAGACCTAAAAAAATCAAGAATATGTCAACAAGTAAAATGCCCTCAGGAATACCAATCGCTCAAGCGATTGATAAAGAACAAGTGAAGTTGTTGCGTTTTAGCACAGAAGATGTTCTTACCGACAAACAAGAGGTTTTACAAAGAGGGATAGATCTTAAGAGAGCAGAAGCCGTAGGAGCAAGCGCAAAATCAAACGTTAAAATTTTCTTCAAATCATACAACGGAAACCGCTATAAAGTAGAAGCTACCATTTGGGCTGTTACTGAAAAAACGGTGTCGTTGAAAGGTGAAATCATGATTCCTATTGTGAGTATCTATAAAATAGGTTTATTCTAATTTAACCTATTTTAATTCGTCTCACCCATGTTCTTGCTTATATTTACTTGCATACAATCTGTGAAATAAGAGCATGAAACACTTAAAAATATTATTTCTTCTTACCTTATTTTCGAATCTCATTTACGGTCAAAAAAGTCCGGTTAAATGGGATTTCTACATTAAAAAGGTTAGTGATTGCGATTACCAATTGATATGGCATGCGCATATCGACAAGACTTGGCACATCTATTCTCAAGTAGTGCCAGAAGGTCCGTTACCCACCATTTTTACCGTAGCAACAGGAGATTACCAATTGGCTGGCGGAGTGCAAGAACCAAAAGGACACACCATTTTTGATGAAGGATTTAAAGTAAATATCACTTACCATGAAGGTGATGTGGAATTCATTCAAAATGTTCACTTACTCAATGAAAAGGAAGTTAGCATTAATACTAAAGTGGAATGGGCTTGCTGCCAATCGGATGGGAATTGTTTGCCGCCGGATGAAGTCGCTCATATCTTTAAACTAGCGGGTAGTGCAGCTTGTAGCTCTAAAAAAATAAACTCAGGAATTGGTGAAAAATTAAAATTAGAAGTTTCTCCCGCTCTAATGCCAGGCGATATAAAAGGCAAGTCGATTGTTATTGACGAGAGTGCCATGTTTCCTAAAGACACCAGCACTTCCTTGACTGAAAAAACTTCAACACTCAACCTCACCAAATACTCCTTCAAAGACAAACCCTGCACCATCAAATATTCTGAAACTAAAGACGAATCGAATTGGTTATTGTTCTTACTGGCCTTTGGTGCTGGTATTTTCGCATTGTTAACTCCTTGCGTTTTTCCAATGATTCCAATGACAGTTTCTTTCTTCTTGAACGATGCCGAATCGAAGAAACATGGTAAATCGAAAGCGGTATTTTTTGGGTTTTCTATCATTGCAATTTTCTGTTTAATTGGTACTTTGTTTAGTTTGGCTTTTGGTGGTGATGCGGCAAATTTGTTGGCTACTCACTGGATACCTAATTTGATTTTCTTTCTCATTTTCATTGTATTTGCTGCCTCTTTCTTTGGTTTATTTGAAATCACTTTGCCAAGAAGATGGATAGATGTTGCCGATAAAAACTCTGATAAAGGCGGATATATAGGCGTATTCTTTATGGCAATGACTACCGTTTTGGTATCGTTTTCATGTACGGGTCCGATTGCTGGAAGTCTGTTATTACAAGCATCTGAAGGAGAATTACTCACACCGTTAATTGGTATGTTAGGCTTCTCCACCGCATTAGCGATTCCATTTACTTTATTTGCCTTCTTCCCTTCCATGATGCGCGCCTTACCAAAATCAGGCGGATGGTTGAACTCTGTAAAAATTGTTTTCGGATTTTTAGAATTAGCCTTGGCCTTAAAATTCTTAAGCACCGCCGATTTAACAGAACATTGGGGAATATTAGATAGAGATATTTTTATCGCTTTATGGATAGTTATTTTCTCTTTACTAGGGGCATATTTACTGGGCTGGATTAAGTTTTCTCACGATGCAGAAGTAAAGAAAATTTCTGTTTTCAGATTAGGATTGGTCATCTCAGTGTTCTCCTTTGTGTTCTATTTAATTCCTGGATTGTTTGGTGCTCCTCTTAAATTCTTAAGCGGCTTTATTCCACCCATGAGTACGCACGACTTTAATATTCTTCAGAGAGACAATGAGGCAACACACAACAATTCAAAATACAGCGATGTTTTACATGCGCCGCTGGGCATTAATGCTTACTTCGATTACGAAGAAGGAATGGCTGTTGCCGAACAACTTGGGAAGCCTGTATTGCTTGATTTTACTGGTTTAGGCTGCACCAACTGCCGTAAAATTGAAGACAATGTGTGGACCGACCCAGAAATATTAAAAGTGTTGAAAGAAGATTACATTGTAATATCTCTCTATGTTGACGAAAGAACTATCACACTGCCTAAAGCAGAGCAATACACTTCAAAATTAGACGGTAAACTCATTACTACTTTAGCAAAGAAAAATGCTGATATTGAAAAGTGCTGGTTCGATTTTAATGCTCAGCCCTTCTATGTATTAATGGACAATAATGAGCACTTGTTGAACCATCCGATTTCCTACGATAAAGCTAAATCGGTAAGTACTTTCTTAGATTTCTTGAAGGAAGGAAAAGCGAAATACATTAAGAAGTAATCCCTCCATTAAGTTTAGCGCAGCGAACTTGATGGAATCTTTTCTTGAAGCTTTCAGCTTCCCTTTTTAATCAAGTTATTGTTTAGAAGCTGAAAGCTTCAAGAAAAAATTCAGCTAAGTTGAAAACTTAGCTGAGCTGTGTGTGACGAACTAATTGTAAAAACTAGTTGCCCACGATTTCTTTTACAATTTCTTTGATTGGTCGTATTTTATGCACGTGTTCTATACTCGGACCAGCGCACCAAAACGTTTGATAAGTTGCGCCAAATGCTGCTTTTTCAATCTTGCGCATTCCGCGTAAAGCAATAAATAACTTGATGTATTTTTTCAAGGTTTTACTCTTCTTCATCAATTTTTCCAACCAAGTTGCTTCACTTCCTATGCTTTGCACATAAGGTGTATTTATCACCGTTAATGCAGATCCAGAAAGCTTAGTGGTTTTAATGATATCTTTTGCACCGTACTGTATCAAAGCATTTTTATAATCTTGCGATACACCGCACTCTTCAGTTGCAATAAACACTGTTCCTATAGAAAGTGCGTCGGCACCTAACGCTAACATTCTTTTGTATTCTTCATGAGTTGCTACTCCTCCAGCAGAAATCACCGGAATTTTACAATGCTTTTTCAATAAGGGAATCAACACTTCTGGTGTGGTATCGCCCGCGTGTCCGCCAGCATTAGAGTTTACAGCAATTAAGCCATCAGCACCCAACTCTTCAACTTTTTGAGCGTATTTGAGATCAATAACATCACAGTAAACTTTTATTCCTAGAGGTTTACAGCTTTTAATGACTTCTTGGGGACTCCCGAGCGAAGTAATAATGAAATTCACTTTTAAGTCTAAACAAGTTTTTAGCTGAGCATCGAGCTTAAAATTTGATTTATTTACAATCAAGTTGACGCCAAAAGGCTTAGTGGTCTTACTTCTTATTTCTGCAATAGCATTTCTAAACTCTTCATCGGTTCGGTAATTCAACGCAGGAAAAGCAGCTGTAATACCACTTTCTAGAGCAGCAACAATCATTTTGGTATTCGACACCAAGAACATTGGCGCCATAATAATTGGATAATCAATACCCAAACTCTTACAAAAATCTTGTGAACTGCTCATTTCAATATTTTTTAAAAAATTAAGGTCTAAGGCGAACACCTTAGACCTCAACATTATACTTTAGAACCTTATTATAGGTTATCAGGGTCAACTGCAGTTTTAAATTGCTTCTTCGGAGGCTTGATATGCTTAGGAAAAATAATGTTAATTACTTCGTCTTCGGTTGTTAACATCGAATAAGAAATTCCATTCACGATGACAATCTCGCTACCCGATTTGTAGGTCTTTTTCATTGGAGTTTCTTCGAAAGTACCATCAGAGAACTGACGATAAATAGCAACAATTTTTCCATTCTCTACCTTTACTTTACCTGGAATACATTCGGCTACACTTCCCTTTCTAATGGAGATCACCACGCCTTCGTGCCATCCGTCTTCCACGTTATTAGCCCCTCTTTCTTCAAATTTCTTTGCGTACTTCTCAAAGCAATTAAGTGCTGGTTGTGTTTGCGCATTCATCAATAAAGACGAGCCTAGCAGAAGGAATGAAAGTAAAATTCTTGTCATGCAGATAAATTTTATTGATTAAAAGTAACAAAAAAGAAACAAAAGTTGAGCCAATCGCTTAGCAAAAGATTAATTTTGTGCTCTAACTAAACAAACAAATTTCATTTTTATGTTGGTCAAAAGCTATGGGTGCACTGTCACTGGTATCGATGCAACCGTTATTACGGTAGAAGTAAGCGTATCTGCGGGCTCTAAATTTTATTTGGTAGGGTTGCCAGATAACGCAGTAAAAGAAAGCAAAATGCGCATTGAAACAGCGCTTAAAAATTCGGGGTACCGAATACCTGGAAAAAAGATTGTGATTAATATGGCTCCTGCCGACATTAAAAAAGAAGGCTCTTCTTACGATCTCACCATCGCATTGGGAATATTGGCTGCATCTGAACAAATTGAAACAAACGAATTGGATAAATATATACTGTTGGGTGAGTTAAGTTTAGATGGCACCTTACAACCAGTAAAAGGTGTTTTGCCCATTGCTATAAAAGCCCGACAAATGGGATTTAAAGGGGTTATTCTTCCCGATGAAAATGGAGAAGAGGCAGCTATTGTGGATCAATTGGAAGTGTATCCGATGAAAAATATAAAAGAGGTGATTGACTTCTTTGTACTGAAAAGTGAACGCAAAGCGCCCATGCTGTTTGATACACGCTTGCATTTCTCGGCAGAACAAAGTGCTGTTGAATTTAATTTTAATGAGGTGCGCGGCCAAGAAAACGTAAAACGTGCGCTAGAAATAGCGGCAGCTGGCGGCCACAATGTGATATTGATTGGTCCGCCTGGTGCCGGTAAAACCATGCTCGCCAAGCGCCTACCCACCATTCTGCCTCCTCTTAGTTTACACGAAGCATTAGAGACCACCAAAATTCATTCGGTGGCAGGCAAGTTAAATGGTAAAAGAGGATTGGTAACACTACGTCCCTTTCGCAACCCACACCACACCATTTCAGATGTGGCGTTAACAGGTGGAGGCTCCTTTCCAAAACCCGGTGAAATATCGTTGGCACATAACGGAGTACTTTTTCTAGATGAATTGCCTGAGTTTAAAAGAACAGCATTAGAGACCATGCGCCAACCCTTAGAAGATAGAGTAGTAAGTATTTCTCGTGCTAAATTTGATGTGCAATATCCTGCTTCCTTTATGCTTATAGCGTCTATGAACCCTTGTCCGTGTGGCTTTTACAACCATCCCGACAAAGAATGCGTTTGCAATCCTGGAGATGTGCAACGCTACTTAAATAAAATCTCAGGACCCATGATGGACCGCATCGATTTACATGTAGAGGTCACACCTGTTACCTTTGATGAACTTACCATACAACGTACCACTGAAGATAGCTTGAGCATAAGAGAGCGCGTGATAAAAGCACGAGAAATTCAACAACAACGATATACCGAAGATGAAGGAGTGCACTGCAATGCGCAAATGCAGCCGCGTCACATAAAAAATTTTGGAGGACTAGACTCTACGTGCAAAACGCTTTTGAAAACAGCTATGGAACGACTTGATCTATCGGCACGAGCTTACGATAGAATATTAAAAGTATCGCGCACCATCGCCGATTTAGACAACAGTGAAAAAATTCAACAACAGCATCTAGCAGAAGCCATTCAGTATAGAAGTTTAGATAGAGGAAGTTGGGCAGGGTAAAAAAATGTTCAATGTTTAATGTTCAATGTTCAATGTTTTTTTAACTTGCCGGTTAATGAAGAAATTACTGAGCTATCTAGTCCCCTTAAAGGGAAAAGTTTATAAATCGGAAATTAATGGGCAACTAGAATTAAACTGGTATGAAGGCAAATTAATGCTGGATTCTAAAAATGCCAATTACTCATACGGAGCCTTGCAACGAGCACTTGCAGTTGGCTTACATGGCATTGGCAACAACGAAATAAAACAAAGCAAAAAGATTCTGATATTGGGTATGGGCGCAGGTTGTGTGATTGAAACTTTACGCAAAGATTTTGAAAATGACGCCGAAATCACCGCAGTTGAAATCGACCCCGTAGTTGTAGATATCGCCAAAAAATATTTTGATGTAAATAGATTTTCTAAACTAAAGATCGTTCAAGACGATGCTTTCGCATTTATCAAAAAAAATAAGGAAATATTCGATTTAATTATTGTTGATTTATTCATCGACAAAGAAACGCCAGCACAGTTTTCATCGGAAGAATTTTTAGAGAATGTAGTAAAAGCAATAGTTGAAAAAGGAAACATCTTATTGAACACAGTAAACATTAGAGGGAAACATTCTGCACGCAACGAAAAAATGGTGAAATTCTTTGAGAAAAGCAGCATTGTTAAAGTGCTCAAAGGAATTGAAGGTGGTAACGATTTACTACTGATAAGAAAAAATTAAAACCAGAAACGTTTTTTACCGTAGTAAGACAACGAACCATTTAAATCGTTAACATGGATAAATTGTTACTCACCCTATCGGCAATCACTACTTTATCGCTTAATGCTCAAATAGAATATCCTGGCAGCGCTGCTGTAAACACAGGTGCTACAGAAGTGGTTTTCAATTACGATATAGATAAATGCAACACCGAAGATATACCCGATGTTCCTACTCGTGTTTTTCGCGATGCTTCGGGAACGATTAACTTAATTGCTTCTCATTTCACCAACTGGAGAATGACAGGAAATGATTTTTCATCGTTAACAAAAGATTGCAATCCAATCATGTCGTCGCACCAAAGTTCTAACGCTGGCGATTTTAACAACAACGAATGGATTAGCGCTACATACACTGCCGACGGCAAGAACATTCACGCTCTAGTACACAACGAGTATGTTCCTTGCGGAAACTGGAACAATTGCTGGTACAACTCTATTACTTACGCCTCTTCATCTGATAGCGGCGCAACATTTACGCATGCTTCTGCGCCCAACCATTTAGTTGCTGCCTCTCCTTACCAATCGCCTTATCCGAATACACATAGTCCGTTTGGAATTTTTGGGGGCTCCAACATCATTGAAAAAGACGGCTACTACTACAAAATGCTTCAACTCGAAACTTATCAGGCGCAACAATGGGGAGCAGGAATCATGAGAACCAATAATTTAAGCGATCCTGCCAGCTGGAGAGGTTGGGATGGAACAGGATTTACTGTTCAATTTGTAAACCCGTACACACAAAGTGGATATACTGCCGCCGACCATGTTTTAGAGCCTGTATCAAGAGATCAAATAGGTAAAATGTGCGCCAGTATTTCTTACAATTCGTATTTTGGAAAATACATTTTAGTGGACTTTACAGTTGGAGAAGTGAATGGTGTGTTAAAATATGGATTCTATTATTCCTTATCTAATGACTTAATTCACTGGTCAACCAAACAATTCATCATGCAAGTGCAACCAACATGGGCGGTAGGTGGAGCAAATTATCCATCGCTAATTGACCATAATGATGTTTCACGAAATTTTGAGGTAACCGGACAAAGCTGCTTTCTATACTACACCAAATGGAACAGTGGAACCTATGATAGAGATCTGGTGCGTGTGCCCATTACCTTCTCTAAAAAAACAGTAACATCCTTTGTTGTAAATTCATCTGGTGACCTTGAAGATGCAACGCCAGGCGACGGTATTTGCAAAACCACTTCAAACTTATGTTCATTTAGAGCTGCAATTCAAGAATCGAATGCCCGGCCAACCTACGATGGTTACGATACCGTTGCGTTACCCATCACTTTTGCTATCACCAGCGGTGCCAATGCCGTAAAAACAATTAAACCAGCCAGCTATTTGCCCGAAATGCTTTATCCCACCTACATCGATGGTTATACTCAAACAGGCTCTAGCGCCAACACCAATAATTTTAATCAAGGATTGAACACTACCCTCAATATTCTTTTAGATGCTGAGGATGGTGGAGCGCATGCTTTGGCCTACCATTGCGGCAACAACACACTAAAAGGAATGGCTATCATCAACGGAAATATCGATTTCTTATATGAAGATGGATATTCGAAAAGCAAAGATGAAAACAACATTGAAGGTTGCTACATTGGTGTTGGTGCAGATGGTATGACAGCCTACTGGGGAGCCATCAACATTAACAACCAAAGCCATAACAACATTGGAGCAAACAGCAATGCATCAAGAAATTTAATTGTTGGCGGCATCATTCTCAATAAGTCGAATTACAACGAAATTAGTAACAATTATTTCGGCAGTGATTACAGCGGAATGGCAAGCACAGGAACAGGCGCTCACAGCATAGAAATAAACGACTCTTGCTCTTACAATAACATTGGTGGATCTACAAGCACATTAAGAAATTTAATTTCGGGTGGTAACAGAGGTGTAGTTATAGGTGGAGCAAATACTCAATACAATGAAATCTTAGGAAATTATATAGGTATCGCTTGCGATGGGATAAGTGGTTTGGGCAACAATTCATCGGGCATTACTTTAAACAATTCAACCCATAACAATACTATTGGCGCTTTAGGTGCTGCCAATGTTATTTGCGATAACTCCAGCGGAGAGGCAGGTATTTGGATGGAAGACACCTACTCCAACACCATTCAAAGCAATTTTATTGGCACAGATGCTACACAAACTTATGCCTTAGGCAATGGCGATATAGGTAATTTTTGCGGTGGTATAATTATGAAAGGTGCTTGTCACGATAATATGATAGGCGGACTAAACAGCAATGAAGGAAATGTTATTGCTTGCAACAATGCTCACGGTATTATTGCTTTTGGCGATGTAGGTAATGGCAATGCCTTTTTATCGAATTTATTCTATGCCAATCAAGAAATGGCAATCGATTTAGGTGCCGACGATTACCCAAATGGCAATGACAATCAAGATGGTGATAGCGGACCGAACGACAACCTAAATTTTCCTGAGTTTAATGGCGCCTATGCAAGTGCAAATGACATCTCAATTACAGGAACTTTTAATTCTGCACCTAATGGCACTTATAAAATTCAATACTATGTAAACGACAGTTGTGATGCCATGGGCAATGGTGAAGGGCAAATATTAATTGGTACTGAAACGATTACTACAGATGGTTCGGGGGATGCTACAATTAATAAAACACTAACGGTTACTGTTAATACCGGACAATATCTTTCTGCACTAGCCACCGATGGCAACAACAGCACATCTGAATTTGCAGCTTGCCAAATAGTTGATGTTGCAACAAGTGTGAGCAGCATTTCTAAAAATACGAATACACTTGTTTTTCCAACTATTACAAAAGAGCAAGTATATATTCAATCAACACAACAATTTACTTATACTCTACATGATGAGCAAGGAAAATTAATGCTGCAGGGAACTTCAAATGCTTCTACTTTCGTGTTAAATATTGCTTCGTTGAATGATGGCATTTATTTCTTGAAAACGCAGAACGAATCAAGCATACAACAACATAAAATCATTAAGCAATAAAAGATTAAGCTCTTCCCAATTGTTTTAGCATTTGCAAATGACTAGCTACAGCATGAAAGAAATTACCTTGCGAATGGTAGGGTAAGTTAAATTCGGCAGCAGTTTCTTTCACTATAGCAGACAATTTTCTATAGTGTACATGAGAGATATTAGAGAACAAATGATGCTCTATTTGATAATTTAAGCCACCAATAAACCACGAAAAAATTCTGCTCTTTGGAGAAAAGTTAGCGGTGGTTAGCAATTGATGGATAGCCCAGTTGTTTTCAATAACTCCATTGTCATTTGGCAAAGGAAATTCAGATGTAGGCACAACATGCGCCGATTGAAAAACCAAACTCAAAAATACTCCACATGTAATGTGCATCATTAAAAAACCTAAGAGAGACCAACCCACAGGTAAATCAAAAAACACCATTGGAATTACTAAAACATACAAGAAATAAAACAACTTCCACAAGGTTAAAATGAACATTTCTCTGGCGAAATGATTTTCTTTAATCAATCCTTTTTTCTTGAAAGAGTTTGCTTGAATATGATCGGCCCAGCCAGCCCAACCTAAAGTCATTAAACCATATAAAAACACGGCATAAATATGCTGGTAACGATGAATTTTTTTTCTTTCATGATTGGGAGAAAATCTTAAAATACCCGGACCATCAATGTCTTCATCGGCATTGTGAACATTGGTAAAAGTGTGGTGTAAAACATTGTGTTGAATCTTCCACAACTTAGCATTTCCGCCAATGAAATTGGCTGTGAGTCCGGTAATTTTATTAATCAACTTATTTTTCGAAAAAGCACCATGATTACCATCGTGCATCACTGATAAACCAATACCAGCCATGCCAATGCCCATCATCACCCACATCAACAAAGAAAGAGCAGGATGAACAATCACCCCACTTAACAACAAAGCAAAGGGAACGAAATATATTACCAACATCACTACCGCCTTAACGATGATAGGCGTGCTGCCTTGTTTTGAAATGTTTTTACTATCGAAATACGCATTCACCCTAACTTTCAAAGTATTGAAAAACTGCGGATTTATGTCTTTTGAGAACTTATATCTTTCGGTAATCATTGCTTTATTTTTAATCAATTACCAAAACTAGGTGGCAATTGTGAAGGAAAGATAAACTTAAAATTAAGAGAAAAATGCTTTGTTGAGAATATGTGAAATCTTTTAAGGGTTTTTGTGAGATATAAGGCTTAAAAACATTTAACAAAAGGGGAAAAAACTTAATCAAAAGATATTATACTAACTTTACGCCTAAATCAAACTCAATGGAAAACAAAAGGCCAGGGAAAAACAACCCTAAGAAACGCGATGAAAGGCCTAACAACAAAGACCGCCGTGATGGCAAGCCTTTCCGCAAAGATGAAAAACCAGCTAGTTCTGGAACGAAGAAAACTTGGAGTAACGACGGCAAACCTGCCGGACAAACAGAAAAGAAGCCTTGGCAAAAAGATGCCAAACCCGGTGATGCGAAACCTCCTTTCAAAAAAGAATTCGGTAAAAAAGATCGCAGCGAAACTGGTTGGTGGGGCGGCGAAAAAGCCACACCAAGAAAAAAGTTGGTGGCTAAACCCGAAAACATCAAAAATGATGACGGACTAATTCGATTGAATAAGTTCATCTCTAACGCAGGTGTTTGCTCGCGCAGAGAAGCCGACGAATTGATTAAAGTGGGTGCTATTTCAGTAAATGGTAAAATTGTAACTGAAGTAGGCACGAAGGTATCCATCGACGATAAAGTACAATACGGCAAAGAAACGCTGCGTGCAGAAAAATTGGCTTATATCTTACTGAACAAACCAAAAGATTTCATCACCACCATGGATGACCCTGAAAAGCGAAGAACAGTAATGGACTTGCTAAAAGGCTTAGACAAAAAAGTGCGCGTTTACCCTGTAGGCAGATTAGATAGAAATACTACAGGTGTTCTCTTACTTACAAACGATGGCGAGCTTACACAAAAGCTTATTCACCCTAAACATTTGGTAAAGAAAATTTACCATGTTGAGTTAAATCGTCCTATTGAAATGGAAGATTTCCATAAAATCAGCGAAGGATTGACCTTAGAAGATGGCTTCATCAAGCCCGATGAAGTGGCCTACGTGAGCAAGGAAAATAAAAAAGAAATAGGTATTGAAATACATTCGGGTAAAAACCGTATTGTAAGAAGAATCTTTGAGCATTTAGATTATCAGGTGGTGCGCCTCGACAGAGTTTACTTTGCTGGTTTAACCAAAAAAGATTTGCCTCGCGGTACTTGGAGAGAACTTACAGAAAATGAGATTCGCTTTTTGAAAATGTTGGGATAGTTTTTAGATTTAAAACATAAATTTTGAAACGCAAACTCAAAATAATAGGATTGGTATTTCTAGGGTTATTCTTGCTGTTTATTACAGCAGGAGTAATCATTGGCACTGTTTATCAAGATGAGGTTCGTGCCGCTTTGGTTAGCGAATTGCAGAAGAATTTCACACGAAAAATTATCATCAATGATGAACAGGATATACACTTTTCAATCTTCTCAAAATTTCCAAAAGCATCTTTAGAATTAAACAACATTACCGCTCCTGGTATTGAGAAAGATGCCCCTCCCCTTTTGCGCGCCAAAAAGGTGTTCTTGATGTTCGATATGCTTTCGATTTTCACCAAAAATTTTGAGATTGATGCAGTTCACGTGCAAGAAGGAGAAATGAATTTGGGTTACGAAGTGGGAGATAGAGCGAACTTCTTGATTTGGAAAGAAACACCAAATGAAGAAGGTGAGAGTGATGGCGGTGTGGAAGTAAATTTAACCATGATTAACCTCGACGATATTAAGTTTTCATATTTCAATCAAGACGCAGAAAGTAAATACACATTTCTTCTAGAAAAAATTGATCTATATCCTGTATTCAACGAGACAAATATTGCATTCGCCTCAGAAGGAACTTTAGCACTGTTAAAAATGCAAAATCCCGATTTTCTATTTGAAAAAACTTTACAGCTAGAACATCACTTAAGAGGAGGCAACTTCTATTTCGAAACCGATAAACTTGAAATGCGTGAAATAGAATTGGATATCGAAGACAAAATAACGTTGAACGGCAATGGTTCTATCATCAACAAAAAAGATGGTATACATTTCGACTTAAAAGCTGCCTCAGAAAAAACTGACATTGGAGACATTTTAGCAATCCTACCCGCCAATTATTTGGAAGATATCTCTTCATTAAAACCAGAAGGAGAAAGTTCATTTGATTTGGTGATTAACAATGTTCTAAACGAACTTAGGGCACCAAATATTAAAGTTAATTTTGATGCAAAAGAAGTTAAATTTCTACTGAAAGAAGAAAACTTAACTTTCGATGATATCGATCTAAAAGGGCACTACACTTTTGACGGCGAAAGTGTTCTAAACCCCCATAAAATAAATATCAATCGCTTTGCTCTGCGTTTAGGAGATAACTCTATTGTTAAAGGTGAATTAGCTGTTAGCGAAATGAGAAATCCGCAAATTAAATTGAAAGGCACGGCCGATATTTCACTAGAGGACTTACAAAAGAAAATCGCCTTAAAAAACGTTGAAGAAATGAGTGGAAACACCCACACTACTTTTGATTTTCAGGGTAAACTTGCCGATATTTTTATCGAACAAAAAACACAGTATTTAGACAGGTTAAAATCGGATGGTGAAGTGGTGTTTAACAACGTAAATGTTAAACTTGTTGACGACCCTAATCAGTACAAAAACATTCATGGCAAAATCTCTTTCAACAACAGAGATTTCGCTGTAGATTCTTTAATGGGAATGGCCAATTCATCTGATTTTAGTATATCAGGAAAAATACCTGACATCTACCTTTTTTTACTAGGTAAAGCCGATTTCAAAATGAGCGCTTCAGTGAAATCAAATACCTTTAATATGGATGAGTTGTTATCTGAAACGGAATCATCTACTGACGACGATTATAAACTTTCGCTTCCCCAAAAAACAACACTTCAACTTAACTTTGATATTGGTCACTTTATTTTTAGAAAATTTGAAGCCAATAATGTTCAAGGCGATGCTACATTAGAGGACCAAGTTTTACGACTGAATGATTTTAATTGCGGCACAAGCGAAGGACAAGCAAAAATAAATGGTTTTGTTGATGCAGCTAAGAATGATAAAATAACTTTTGAATGTAGCGGCCATTTAGAGAAAATAAACGTGAAAACTTTATTCTATCAATTCGAGAATTTCGGTCAGGATTTCATTATGGACAAACACATTGAAGGATTAATAACAAGCAATATTTTCTTCAAGGCTGAAGCCGACACGAATCTTAATATCGATTTGAAAAAAATGTACACTAGAGCGCACTTAAAAATTGAAAACGGGAAACTTATAGAGTTGCCATCCATGGTTGAATTAGACGAATTCTTGGCCAAAGAATACAAAATGAAAAATTTAAATTTAGGGCGTCTGAGTTTCGCTACCTTAGAAAACGATATTGAAATAGTTGACCAAGTAATCATTATTCCCAATATGACCATTAAATCATCTGCCATGAATGTTGATATTGCTGGTGAACATGGTTTCGATGAGAAAATAAATTACAAATTTCGCATCAAAAGTTCTCAGCTAATAAATGCCTACCGGAAGAAGAAAAAAGACAACAATGAATTTATGGAACAAGAGGAGGATCAAAGTCAGACTATCCCTTTTTTCATGAAAGGAACAATAGATAACCCAGAATTCGGTTACGACAAAAACACCAAAAAAGAAATTGCCAAAAGCACGGCAGATGAAAAGAAAAATGAATTGAGAGACGCCTTTAGAAAAGAGTTTGGCGAGAAAGAAATTACAGATAAGAAAGAGAGCAAAAAAGAAGAGAAAAAAGAAGAAGGCAATCAACCCCGCTTAGGTGTTGAATGGAATGGCGAATAATAAAAAGGCGAATGAATATTTACTATAGAAAACAAATTTGGAAAATATTTTTACTACTGTTTGCTATAGGTATTGGCGTGCTTTCTCTTTGGTACACCAATGGTTTGGTGAACAAACTTAAAAAGCAGGAAGAAGAAAAAGTACAACTTTGGGCTGAAGCCACCAAACGTTTGGCAGCTCCCGAAACAGAAATGAATGAGCTGGCTTTTTTATCGCAAATAAGCAGAAACAACACCACTATTCCATTGATATTGGCCAGCGACAAAGGGAAAGTACTCTCGTGGAGAAACCTAGACTCGGCTTTGGTAGCACAAGACAGCAATTACCTGCAAGCACAATTGGAAGAAATGAAAATGGAACACCCACCCATTAAAATCCCAGTATTCAACCAAGAACAATTAATTTATTACCACAACTCTACTGTTTTAAAAGAACTCACTTACTATCCTTACATTCAACTAACGGTAATTGCATTCTTTGTTCTCATTGCGTATTTGGCCTTTTCCGCGAGCAGAAATGCTGAACAAAATCAGGTTTGGGTTGGCATGGCTAAAGAAACTGCACATCAGCTGGGCACGCCACTCTCTTCATTAATGGGTTGGCTAGAGTATTTAAAATCGACTGGTTTAGAAGAATCAACAGCCATAGAAATTGCAAAAGATATACATCGATTGGAAACTGTAACCGACAGATTTTCGAAAATTGGCGCTAAACCTATACTTACTTCGGCGCCTGTAAAAGAGGTGGTTGAAAAGTCTTTACAGTATTTACAATCGCGCGTTTCCAAAAAAATAGAAGTGACTTTTGAGTGTGATTGTGACGAGCACACGCTGCTACCACTTAACCAACCCTTGTTTGAATGGGTGATAGAAAACATTGTGAAAAATGCTGTAGATGCAATGGACGGCGAGGGTAAGTTGGGCGTGAAGATTACTGAAAAAGGAAAGTTCATTTCTATAGACATTGAAGACAATGGCAAAGGAATTCCTGGTGGCGATTTCAAAAGGATTTTTAGACCTGGCTTCACCACCAAAACACGTGGTTGGGGCTTAGGATTGTCTCTTGCGAAAAGAATTATTGAACAATACCACAAAGGAAAAATATTTGTAAAAAAATCGGAGATTGGTCAAGGAACAACATTTAGAATTTCACTAAAAAAATAAGTGCCCTCGCTTTGTCAGGAATTTACCTTCATATCCCCTTTTGTAAACAAAGTTGCCACTACTGCGATTTTCACTTTTCCACAACATTTCATGGTTATCGAGAACGCATGATTTTAGCCATGTGTAAGGAAATCGAATTACAAAAAAACTTTCTCAACGAGAAAATTCAAACCATTTATTTTGGTGGAGGAACGCCCTCTTTGCTTAACAAAAAAGAACTGGAACAAATTTTCATATCGCTTAGAAAATCATTCGATTTAAGCAGTGTTAAAGAAATTACTTTAGAAGCCAATCCCGACGATTTAAGTGAAACCTACCTTCACGACTTAAAAGAAGCGGGCATTAACCGTTTGAGTATTGGAATTCAATCTTTCTACGAAGAAGATTTAATATACATGAATCGCGCACACAATGCACAACAAGCGGCACAATGCGTAAAGTGGGCTAAAGATATTGGTATCACAAACATTAGTATAGATTTAATTTACGGCTTCCCAGATTTGAGCGAAGAAAAATGGCTCAACAATATGAAAACAGCTATTGATTTGGGAGTTCAGCATATCTCTTCATATGCAATGACCGTAGAGAAAGACACTCCCTTAAGTAAATTTATTGAAAAAGGAAAATTGCCTGCAGTGAATGACGAACAGGGCGCATTGCATTTTCAAATGTTGCAAAACACTTTGATAGAAAATGGCTTTGAGCATTATGAAATCTCAAATTTTTGTTTGCATAATTGCGAATCGAAACACAATTCTTCTTATTGGCTTCAAAAAAAATATTTAGGCATTGGTGCAGGCGCCCATTCTTACGATGGCAACAATAGATACTGGAATGTTTCGAACAACATGAAATACATCTTAAGCTTAGAACTCGACAAATTAGCCAACGAAAAAGAAGAAATCAACGAAAACACAGCCTACAACGAATATATTCTTACCCGTTTGCGCACCAAATGGGGCGTTGAAGAAAAAAGAATTCAACAATTTGCGAAACATCTTCAAGAAGCATTTTACACCAATTTAAAAGTACACTTAGATGCTGAAAATGTGGTTAATGAAAATGGGATTTTCACGCTAAGTACCAAAGGAAAATTGCTTGCTGATAGAATTGCATCAGATTTATTTGTGGTTTAGCAATAATTACCGACTTTAGTTTCTCAAACCCATAGAGATGAAACTAGATAAAACCGACCTTAAAATTCTTAAGAAACTACAGCAAGACGGAAGAATGACCAACTTGCAATTGAGTGTAGAAATTGGTTTATCACCAGCACCCACACTTGAAAGAGTAAAAAAACTGGAAAGCTCTGGCGTAATCAAAAGTTATCATGCACAGGTAAGTGAACACGTAGTTGGATTAGGGATACAAGCATTGGTATCTATCTCATTGACTCGTCAGATTGAAAATGCAATTGCTGGTTTCACCGAAAAAATCAACAATATTCCCGAAATAATGGAATGTTATCAGGTAACAGGTAACTCTGATTACCTTGTTAGAATTTTAGTGAAAGACATCCCCTCTTTTGAGGCTTTGGTATCGCATAAATTGAGTAAAATTGAGGAAATCGGACAAATGCAAACGATGGTGATTTTATCGAAAATTAAAGACTCAAAAGAAGTGCCTTTGGAATATTAAATTTTCAACAATTACCTTGTTTTAACAACTTCGCCAATTCTATCACGTAAACTTTCACAACAATTTAATTTGTTGGGTATGAAAACGAGAGGTATACTCATATGCATCATGGCAATGATGTTGTTGTCATGCATCAAAGAAAAACAAGAAACAAACGAATACCAAACGTATGTGATAGAAAAAGGATCACATCAGTCGGCTCATGAATATGGAAAAATGTCCATCGACTCCATATTAAACTTCAACGTAATATTTGATTCATCAGCGATATATCAAGATAAGCAAGATGAAAATGCAAAAGATGTAAACAAACTTTTTGGTATGAGTGATTGCGGCATCATGCACCACATGAACAGCGCAAGAATTGGATGGAGATGGTACAAAGGTAACTTAGAATTATTCGGCTACTCCTACAGCAATGCGAAAAGAGAAATTGTGAAAATAGGCTCATTTCACATCAATACAGCATTGAGATGCCAAATTACATGCGCTACAGGAAAATATATTTTTGATGTTAATGGTAAAAAGGTGGAGACAAAACGTAGCTGCAACATTGAAGAGTACTACCTGTTATACCCCTACTTTGGGGGTGATGAAACAGCTCCTCACAGAATTAAAATTAAAATTGCCTACCTCGAAAAAACACAATGATTTTCACTTTCTATTGTTAATTACAATTTGTGTTCAATGTAAGGCATGCTAAAATAATGTCTTTTTTTGTGCGTACATGGAAGTAAAGGCAATAGGTGAAATGTTCGGACTCTTTAGTACTTGCTCAATTGCGCCAGGAGAGATAGTATTGAAAATAGAAGGACATATTGTATCTCAACCAAGTCGAACCACCATACAAATTGGGCCATCTATACACGTTGAGGTGGAGAGTCCTGGTAAATTCATCAATCATTCTTGCAGCCCAAACTGTAAGGTAGAAAACAGCGAATTAATTGCTATCAAAAGCATTGCTCGAGGTGAAGAAATCACATTTAATTACCAAGAAAGCGAAGATATTTTAGCTCACCCATTTATCTGCAAAGATTGCGATAAGTGGATGAAAGGCAAAAAATTTTGGAAACCCATCCCAGCAAGTGCCGTAGAACACGTCAGTTAAATGCTTCATAAACGAAAAAATTGAATAAATACTTTTACATACAATTACTAATCTTAACCCTTTCACTTTTTTCTCAAACGCTTATTGCTGCTAATAAGTATTGGGTTGGAAATGGTGGGAATTGGAGTGATAATTCGCACTGGTCTCTAACTTCGGGCGGAACCAGCGGAGCAGCTATACCCAGCGCCTTCGATATTGCTGTTTTCGACCAAAATTCTTTCAATTCTGCCAATCACAGTGTAATTATTTCAGAAAACATTTCAATTGGCGGACTAGATTGGAGAAACGTTAGCTTAAATCCTACCTTATCAGCAGACACCCCTGTTATAATGACACTTTACGGTGAAATATATTTTACCAAAGAAATGACAAATAATTTCTTTGGTAAAGTTATATTCATTGTGGAAGAGAATAGAGGAAGTCTTGGTAATTTTCAGGGTAATTTCTTCAAACGAGAAGTGGAGTTTGTTACCGATCCTGAAAATATTATTCTAAAAAAGAAAAACAGAGGACAAAAGACTTTAACGGCTATTACATCCATAAATGTAACAACACAAAATGCTACTTGTGGATGCGAAGGCTGGGCTAAAGCTACTGTTGTTGGAGGAACTGCCCCTTTTACTTATAGTTGGTCGGGACCAACTCCAAACGGGAAAAGTCCCGGGGATCCATACGATGGAGAACCAGGAGATTCGATATATAACCTTTGCGGAGTGTCGGGAACCGGTTACACAATTGTAGTGAGTGATGCAGATGGAAACGTTGATTTTCTCTCTTTTGCTCTAAGTGGCCCCTCACCCTTTTTATTTAGAGTTCCTGCAGCTCCTGTTCATAATAACTGTTTTCAGAGTTGCGATGGTAAATTAAAAGCCATTGGACTAGGCGGCGCAGGTATTAAAACCTACTTATGGAATGACCCTTTGGCACAAACCACCGCTCAAGCCTCAAACTTATGTGCAGGCACCTATACTTTAACCATTACTGACGCAGCAGGCTGTCAGGTCACATATACCGAAACAGTAACAGAACCAACTCTTTTAGTTGCAAGTATTTCTAGTCAAACAAATGTTTCATGTTTTGGTATTTCAGATGCTTCGGCAACAGCAAGTGGATCAGGTGGCAATCCTGGATACACTTTTTCTTGGTATGATGTAACAGGAACTCCGACCACAGCAACGGCAAATAATTTACCACAAGGTACTTATCATTGCAAAATTACAGATACCCACGGTTGTGTTGACACAGCTACCGCAATAATAACAGAACCAACAGTTATATCACTAAGCGCAATTACTTTGCAAAATATAGAATGTGCAAACGTTTGTATTGGACAAATAAGCTATTCTGGTTCTGGTGGAACAGCGCCATTAAGTCATTCATGGTATGATGCTCCTGGAGCGCCTACATCATCGGTGGTTAACAGCTTGTGTGCTGGAACTTATCATGTGGCAATAGCAGATGGCAATGGATGCAAAGACACAGCCTCTACCATCGTCACAACTCCAGCGGCACTAATGACAAGCATTGTGGATTCTACCAATGTATTATGCAGAGGTTTGTGCACAGGTGAAGCTACAGTTAGAGCTACTGGAGGCGTTTCTCCTTATACCTACTTTTGGTACAATTTAGCAGGAATGACTGATACCACAGCTACTGGAATTTGCGCTGGACCATCCAACGTACAAGTTATAGATGCCAACGGCTGCAGAGACAGCTCAACTGTATCGATAACACAGCCAGCCAGCACTCTTTTTGCAAATATTGTAGACCAAAGCAACAACATTTGCTCAAACTATTGCAATGGCGATGCTACCGTGAGAGTATCTGGTGGAACTATTCCGTACACTTATAGCTGGTACGATGCGCCAAACTTAGAAACCGATACTTTAGCTGCCAACTTATGCACACAAGATTATCATGTTGAAATTATCGATGGCAATGGTTGCAAAGATACCATAACTGCAAGCATATTATCAGCAGCTCCCTTAGTTGGTGCAATAACAGATAGTATTCCTCTAACGTGTTTGGGTACTTGTATTGGTTCCTTAACCGTAATTGGATCGGGAGGAACAGCAGGATATACTTACAATTGGCTAACACCAGCGGTAGCAGACAGCAACATAGTGTCTAATTTATGCGCTGGCACATACGAAGTTGAAATTACTGATGTCAATGGATGTTTGGATACGGTTTCGTATTCATTAATTGCACCTCCTGGAGTAAATGCTTCTATTTCCGCTCAAGCGAATAATGATTGTTTTTACATTTGTAATGGCAGCGCAACAGTTCTAGGAAGTGGAGGAACACCTCCCTTTGTTTATAACTGGTATGATGCCTTGGGACAATCAAGCACATCTGTTTCAAACCTCTGCAACGGAACATATCATGCGGAAATAACAGACGGTACCGGATGTAAAGACACAGCTTCTGTTATTATTACCTCACCAACAGAATTGATTGCTTCCACAGCAGACACTATGGTGACCTGCGTAGGTGTTTGTGATGGTAAAGCATTGGCAAGCGCAACGGGAGGAACCCTGCCTTATACTTTTTACTGGTTCGTTAGTAATCATACGGGACCAAGCAGATCAGGACTTTGTGCGGATGTGCTTACTGGTTATCCGGTGAAAGTTACGGATGGTAATGGATGCACAGACACTGCGTGGGCAATTATTAATGCACCAACAGTTGTAACAGCCATAGTTAACAGCAGCGCCTCAACCTCTTGCTTTGGTGCTTGTGATGGAACCGCTAACGTGCATGCAAGTGGAGGGACAAGCCCCTATGCTTTTGATTGGACAAGTGCAGGAAATCAAAGCGACTCAACCGCTTTAAATCTTTGTGCAGGTTTGCAATCTGTCAAGGTTACCGATGGGAGCGGATGTATCGATATTGCTACAGTTACAATTTTACAACCCTCAAAATTAAACGCTAGCATTGCAGATTCCACAAATATTTCATGTAACGGACTAAGTGATGGAGATGCGACAGCAAGTGCAACAGGGGGAACAGCTCCTTACACTTATATTTGGATTGATGTGGCAGGAAATCCAACCTCTGCATTTGTAAATAATTTAGCGCCAGGATTGCACCATGTAGAAGTTACAGATGCCAATGGATGTTTTGATACCGCAAGCGTCAATATTACTCAACCTACACCACTAAATGCAACAATTAATGCCACAGCCGCAAGTTGTAATGGAAGCTGCAACGGAATAATGAATGCAGGAGTAACAACGGGAGGAACCGCTCCTTACAGTTATGTTTGGTACGACGCCGCAAACCAAACTACTGCTCAAATTAGCGGACTCTGCGCTTTTACCCATAACGTTGAAGTTACAGATGCTAACGGTTGTATTGATAGTGCTGTAGCAACAGTTACCGAACCAACTATGCTAGTAACAACTATGATGGATTCCAATCAAGTAACTTGCGCAGGAATTTGTGATGGGGATGCAACGGCCAGCGCTGCAGGGGGCATAGGGCCATATACCTATAATTGGTTTACAGCAGGCAATCAAAATACCGCTTTGGCTACAAACCTGTGTTTTGGAATAAATCAAGTTGAAGTGATTGACTCTAATGGGTGCAAAGACACCGCTCAAGTGAGCATTAGTGCGCCAGTTGTGGTAGTTGCAACAATTATAGATTCTACTGTTACGGCGTGCTCTAATGTATGTATCGGTGCCGCAGAAGTTAGTGCGAGTGGCGGCACAGGACCATACACCTACAATTGGTTTACAGCAGGCAATCAAAGCACTGCTATTGCTACCGCGCTTTGTTTCGGTACACAAAACGTTGAGGTTACAGATGCCAATGGTTGCGTGGCCACTACCCAAGTAAATATTGGATTGTCGAATACACCAATAATTGGAACCATTATAGACTCTACAGCTACCTCTTGCGGAGCTGTTTGCACTGGTGCAGCAGAAGTTAGTGCGAGTGGCGGCACAGGACCATACACCTACAATTGGTTTACAGCAGGCAATCAAAGCACTGCTATTGCTGCCGCGCTTTGTTTCGGTGCACAAAACGTTGAGGTTACAGATGCCAATGGTTGCGTGGACACTACCCAAGTAAATATTGGATTGTCGAATGACCAAATGGTGATTTCAATGATTGATTCAACAGCTACCTTATGCGTTGGCTCTTGCGATGGAGCAGCAACAACAAGTGTTTCAGGAGGAAATGCGCCATATACATTTGACTGGTTCATGGCAGGCAACCAAACAGATACTTTAGCCATCAACTTATGCCCAGGAATAAATAAGGTGAAAGTTACCGATTCAAATGGATGTATTGATACGGCTCAAGTTTTCATCAATCAACCAACGAGAGTATCTGGTGCGAGCACATCCACTAATCCAAATTGCAACGGTGAATGCAATGGAACAGCTACTATGGTAGCCGCTGGAGGTGCTGGCGGATACACACATCAATGGAACACTGGAAGCGCTTTATCGTCTATCATCAACTTGTGTGCAGGAACCTATGCTGACACCATCACAGATGCCAACGGTTGTAAAGACACTTCGATTGTAATCATAACGGATCCTATAGTTTTACAAGCGAATCCTACTTCAACTAGAGTTGCCTGCTTTGGTGACAACAATGGCTCTGTAAATTCAGTTCCTTCTGGTGGAACAGCACCATACAGCTATCAATGGAATGATGCAGGAAACAGCACTACAAATACTATTTCAGGTTTAAGCGCAGGTGTTTATCAAATTATTGTGAGTGATAGTTTGGGCTGTTCAGACACATCAGCAGTAACGATAAATACACCAACGCAGCTCAATGTTTCTATCATCGATACAGTGTACACTGTGTGTGTATGCAATGGCTCAGCTACAGCTAGCGTAAGCGGAGGAACTGCCCCCTACTCTTATTTATGGAATGATTTATCTTCTCAAACCACTGCCCAAGCAACCAATTTATGTGTGGGTAATTATCGTGTTATCGCAAGTGATTCCTCACTTTGTTTAGATTCTATCAATATTGCAATTCTGGATACTTCCAGCAGTTTTGTCGCGATTACCGCAGATTCTAACGCAGTTAGCTGCTTCTCAAATTGCGATGGTTCGGCAACAGTGAGAGGAATGAATGGAACGAATCCTTATACTTATTTATGGAACGATCCTTTGGCACAAACCGACAGCGTTGCCCTTAATTTATGTGCAGGAAATTACATCGCACAAGTAACCGATAGCAATGGTTGTGTTAGAATTACGCATGCAACCATTAATACTCCTGCAATTGTTGATGGAGCCATTTCAATCGTGCAACTATTATGTAATGGAGATTGTAATGGCATTGCAGCAGTGGTACCTTCAGGGGGAGATGGCGGACCATATACACATTCATGGAGCACTCTTTCAAGCAATGATTCGATATTTAATGTGTGCGCTGGAACATACTACGACACCATTACTGATGGATCTGGTTGTGTAGCCGTAATTACTGTTACGTTAGGAGAACCAACACAACTTACGGCTAATACGCTCAAAACAGACATATCGTGTTTCGGGCAAACTAACGGATCTATCAATGCCAATGCTTCTGGAGGAACCACACCCTATACCTATTTATGGAATGACATTGCAGGAAGCACTAGCTCAACAATATCAGGATTGAGCGCAGGAACTTACACTGTTGTCGTTACCGATTCTAATGGCTGCTCATACACCGATTCGGCAACTATTGTAGAACCAACCTTACTTACTTCAAGCATCAGTGACTCTAACAATGTGCATTGTAGTTGTGTTGGATTCGCCAATATTAGTGCTAACGGCGGAACATTACCTTACAGCTTCTTGTGGAATGATCCAAGTTTACAAACGGATTCAACAGCAGTAAACCTTTGTGCTGGTTTTTATACAGGAACGATTACCGATGCTAATGGCTGTATTACTACCTCTATAGTCAGCATTGTCGATACATCTGGCTTCACAGCAAGTATTAGTGATACCAATCATTTGGTGTGCTATGGAGTGTGTATAGGTAGCGCTACAATAAGCGCGTCAGGCGGACTAACACCATATTCCTACTCTTGGAATGACCCAGGCGCACAAGCAGATTCAACTGCCATAAATCTTTGCGAAGGTAATTATATTGGAACTGTTACAGATGCCTTAGGTTGCCCATTTGTATTGCCAATAACTATCTACCAACCCGATTCAATTCATCTTAATATAAGCAGACAAAACGTGAGTTGCTCAGGCTTATGCGATGGCGAGATCATTTCTTTCACTACAGGAGGCACAGGAAGCACATACAACTACCAATGGAATGACCCTTATCAACAAACTACCGCAATGGCCGATAGTTTGTGTCCAGGAAGCTACACAGTTATAGTTACCGATTCGGTAGGATGCACAAATACTACTACAAGAAACATCACAGAGCCAGCACAACTCATTGCCTTTATTTCATCATACAATGATGTTCAATGCAATGGACTGTGCAATGGATCAATTAACTCTTTAGCTGTTGGAGGAACAGCACCATATAATTATACATGGAACAATTTAGTGAATGCCCAAAATGTAAATGCACTATGCGCAGATACCTTCTATGTTACTGTGACCGATGCAAATAACTGTGCAGATAGCGCTTCGCAAATAATTGTTGAGCCACTTTTAGCATTGAGTTCTTCTATTGTAGACAGCACGAATTTACTGTGTAGAAATGTGTGCGACGGTATTGCAACAGTGCGCGCCAATGGAGGAACTGCTGGCTATAACTACAATTGGTATACAGCAGGAAACCTAAACGACACCACAGGAATTAATTTATGTGTTGGATTAAATTATGTTGAAATCACAGATTCTAAAGGATGTAAAGATACTGCCGAAGTAAATTTGTTTGCACCGCCTTCTATTGTCATCACAACTGAAAATTATAAAAACGTTAGCTGTTTCAACTCTTGCGATGGAGCTATAGATGTTAGTGTGAGTGGCGGTGTCTCTCCTTACACCATTCAATGGAATGACCCAAGCAACTCAACAGATACTTTCTTAGTTAATTTATGTCCGGGCACCTATAAAGCAATAGTTAAAGATGCCAATGGCTGCACCGATTCAATTGAATTCATTATCACAGAGCCAAATGCATTAAGCACAGTTGTATCTAATCAAACAAACGTATTCTGTCAGAGCTACTGCGATGGTAATGCTACTATACGAGTATCAGGCGGCACTTCTCCATATGCTATTCTATGGCCTAACGCAGGTAATCAAACAGATAGTACTGCTATTAATTTGTGTGCACAAAGCTATACTTACCAAATAACCGACACCAACAATTGTGTATTTACCGACTCGGTTACTATTTTAAATACGGGCTTGGCGGCTACTATTGCACAAACTAATGTTACTTGTTTCGGCTTATGCAATGGAGCTGTAACCATTTCTCATACTGGCGGATTAGCTCCTTACACTCATTCGTGGGCAACTGGAAGCAGCGATTCAACTTTAAGCAACATTTGCGCAGGCAATTACCAAGATACTTTAAGAGATGGCTCAAGCTGCGTTTCAGTAATTGATATCGTTATAAGCGCTCCAAATCAATTGAATGCAACTATTGATAGCACAAATATGACTTGTAATACTTTGTGTGATGGAATAATGACAGGTCAGGCTAATGGAGGAACAGCGCCATACAGCTACCGATGGATAACAGGTAACATTGCTCAACAAACTATAAATAATTTATGTGCAGGATTATATCAAGTAGAAGTTACCGACTCGTTAGGATGTATCGATAGTGCTGCAGCTACTATTGTTAAACCAGCAGCAATTTCTATTGCACTGAATTCTAAAACCAATACCACTTGTTTTGCACAATGTGACGCACAAGCCGATGTGCTTGCGACTGGAGGAACAGGGCCATTTACCTACAATTGGAGTGGCGGACAAACGGGCGCGGCTATCAATAATTTATGTGCTGGAAACGACACCTTAACTGCTACAGATAGCAATAGTTGTAGTGCACAATTGGTAGTTTCCATCTTAGAACCTTCAGCAATACAAATATCATTTAGTGATACTGTTCAATTGCTGTGCAGCACCGTTTGCGATGGTGAGGTTCGTGCCGATGTAACAGGAGGAAATGGCTCTTACACCTACTTATGGAATGACCCTTCTGCTCAAAGTAACAACAAAGCAGTAGGTTTATGCGCAGGAAAATACCAAGTTTTGGTGCAAGATGCCAAAGGATGTCAAGATTCTCTATCTTATAACATCAATTCTTTGGGTGCATTCTCGGTAAATATTACCTACACCAATCCTAAATGTTTTGGAGATTGCAATGGTGAAGTAAAAGCTACTCTTATGGGTGGTGTAAAACCGTATTTAAGTGTTGTTTGGGGCGGACCAGGAAATGCAGCCGGAAAAACAACCTTAACAGTTAAAGATCTTTGTCAGGGCAATTATTTTGTAACAGCGACCGACGCCAACAATTGTCAGACTTCAGATGCTCAGCAGCTTACTACTCCGCCTTTATTAACCCTAACAACCAACAACACAAACCCTTCATGTTTCGGTGTATGTAATGGAACTGCTGCCACAACTCCAAATGGTGGAACTGCGCCATATACCTACGATTGGAATGACCCTAATGCTCAAACTACAGCGCAAGCTATAAATCTTTGCGATGGAGAATGGAAAGTAATTGTAGTAGACGCTAATGGTTGCGCTAAAGCCGACAGTACTGTTCTTTCTGAACCAACCAAATTAATATCAAACAACACCACTACACCGGCACAATGTAGCAACACATTCGATGGTGCAATTGTAGAAACGGCATCAGGCGGCACAAGCCCATTGAGTTACTCATGGAGCGGTCCTGCGGGCTATTCATCTGCAATTGAAGATCCAACAAATGTTTTACCAGGTAGGTACATTTTAACTTTAACCGACGGAAATAACTGTACATTGATTGATACAGCAGATATAGCTGCCTCAACTTTTATAAATGCTTTCGCTGGAAATGACACAGCAATTTGTGCAGGCAAAGCACTTACATTATATGGTAGTGGAGGTACAACCTATTCATGGAGTACGGGAGAAACAGCGGCAAACATTGTGGTGAATCCGAGTGCTGCAACCACCTACACACTTTATGTAACAAGCGCAGCATGCAAAGATACTGCAACAGTTGTAGTAAATGTTAACGACCAACCAGTTGCTTCTGTTACTATGGATGCCTATCTTGTGCTAGCAGGAAAATCTACCACTTTACATGGCACAGGTGCAGGTATAGGAGGAACTTACGATTGGACGCCACCAACAAGTTTAAACGACCCAACGGTGCAAGATCCTATTGCTACACCAACCAGCACAACCACCTATTTGTTAACGGTAACCAATGCTTCGGGCTGCTGGGATACTGCATCGACTACTTTAAAAACAGCTATAGATATAACCTTCCCTAACGGTATTACACCTAATGCCGATGGAAGAAACGATACTTGGGCAATTGATTTAATCGAACAATTTCCGCAATGTCAAGTAGAAATATACAACCGTTGGGGTCAGCTGTTGTTCCAGTCAACCGGATACGTTCAGCAATGGGATGGTATATTTGATGGAAAACCTTTACCGGTGGGAACTTATTACTACATCATCGATTTAGGACCAGGGTTAAAAAAATTCACAGGACCAATCACATTAATGCGATAGGGAATGAAAAGAGGAATTAAAATATCAATTATTACAATGTTGTTTAGCGCAATTTCCTTTGCGCAACAATTGCCATTGTATTCTAATTATATGATGAACAAATTCATCATTAATCCAGCTGTTACAGGTACACAAGATTATTTCATGGTGGCCACTAACAATCGCTACCAATGGGTGGGAGTAACAGATGCACCAAGAACACACATATTAAGCGTTAACGGTCCGCACCGCACCAAAAGCATTGGTTTTGGCGGAGCAGTATTCTCAGATGTAACTGGTCCAACAAGCCGCACAGGAGCTTTTTTCGCTTACGCCTATCATTTCAAAATCAAAGAAAACGCAAAACTATCTTTAGGTTTATCGGGCGGTATTATGCAATATAAAGTAGATGGAACACAAATCACTTTAAAAGACGCAGGAGACTTCTCTGTAATGAACTCTGTGCAATCGGCTATTGTTCCCGATTTCGGATTTGGCGCTTACTATTACACAGAGAAATTTTATGTAGGGTTATCGGTTCCTCAATTCATTCAAAATCGATTGAATTTTTTTGAAACATCGGCGCAATCATTAAGCAGATTAACGGGTCATTATTACATTAACGCTGGTAATAAATTCAAAGTAGCGCACGACTGGGAAATTGAACCATCAATTTTATTGAAATGGGGGCCACCATCTATTCCGCAATTAGATTTAGGAGCAAAAGTAACTTATCAAGAATACCTTTGGGCAGGTATTGCACTACGAACACAAGATGCATTTAGTACGATGTTGGGATACAGAACCAAAAACGACAAATTGTTGTTTGCTTACGCCTACGATCAACCTATCACCAGAATTAGAAAATACAGCTATGGCACGCACGAAATAATGATAGCGGCCAAGTTTGCCAATATTAAATCGGGAGATGAATTAGAATCAATGATCAATAGCGAAAAACAAGAGTTAGCTCAAAATGAATCGCAAGAAAACATCGATAACAAAAAACTTACAGAACAAGAAAAAAGGGCTGCTGCCTTATTGGTAAAACAACAAAAAGATAAAGCGCTTAGAAATGAAGTTAGAAGATTAAGAGCAGAGGCTGAAGCATCGGGCTTACAACCCAACGATGCAAGATTTAGCAAGCAACAAAATTATTCTGCTGCTATCAATGCTATTAAAAGCAATTATTTAGAGATGGAGAAATTACAAAGCGAAAATTAGTTCATTGCTCTGTTAGTTTAAATCCTGTTCCATGAATATTGATAATTTCTACCGAGGGATCTTCTTTTAAATACTTTCTCAATTTGGTGATAAATACGTCCATACTTCTTCCTTTAAAATAATCGGTATCTCCCCAAATTACTTTCA